>JBBSAA010000071.1:0-12534 GCA_038252715.1 Lysobacterales bacterium
ATGCCACGGGGCCCCTGTCTATTTAAAATCGACGGGCAGTTCTTTCGCCGTTGCCGACCCGTCCATCACGGTCACCGCGGCCTGTTTTTTCAAGCGGATGCGTTCGCCGTCGGCCAATTCCCCGGCGCCATCGGCGAGCACCCAATCGCCGGCAGCAAGGCCTGACACCACCTCGGTCATTGCCAACCCGCGCAGCCCCAAACGCACCTGCACCTTCCTCGCCTTGCCATCCCGGGCCACCCAAACCGCAGCGCGATCACCGGCTACCATCGCGAGTGCATCATTGGGCACCACCAGCGCCTGGGCACGGCGGCCAGTTTCGATAGTGACCGACACCGTCATGTCTTCGCGCAAATTTCCAGGCACCGGCTCGACCTTCAGGCGCACATCGATGGTGCCCTTTTGCGGATCCACGCTGGGCGCAATAAAGCTGATACGCGCAGCGAATGGCTGCACGGGAAAGGCATCGGCAACGCAAACCGCAGGCTGCGCCAACTTGATGATCGACAGGTTCTTCTCGTCCAGCGGCACTAGCACCTCAGTGTCACCGTCGCGCGCAATTTCCAGCAAAGTTCGTGACGGCTGCACTAAGTCGCCGGGCTCGACATTGCGAATCAACACCGTTCCCGCTACTTCGGCGCGGATCGTTGTCTTCGCCAGCATCGCTTGCGCCGAAGCCAATCGTTCCTGAAGTACAGTTTCATCGGAACCGCCGACCGCCAACGCCGCCGCGGCCAGCGCGGCCTTTTCTGCCGCGGCGCGTGCAACGATTTCCGTTTGCAGCGCTTGCTCCATGGCTTCACGGGCAATGAGCTGCCGGCCAAACAACTCGCGTCGCCGCTGCGCTTCACGGCTAGCTTGCGCTAATTGCGCCTGCGCTTGCTGGAGCGCCGCCTGCGCTTGCGGGCGCTGGGAACGCTGGAGCTGCGTCAGTGCGGCCTTGGCTTCGCGAACCTTTGCCGACAAGTCGTCGGAACGCAGTACCAACAAAATGTCTCCAGGGGCGACGCGGTCGCCTTCCTTAACTCGCCGCTCCAGCACCACGCCGGTGATTTCACTGCCCACCTGTGCACGCGACACGGCAATGATCCGGCCGGTGGCGACCAAGCTTTGCACCAAGGGTCTGGATTGAATTTCATAGCCACCCACGCTGGGGCCTAGCCACCAACGCACCAGCAGGAAGGCGACGGCAGCGGCCGCGATTAGCACGCCGAGCCAAAGCCATTTTTTTGGACGTGTCATAAATCGTCTACCTAGCCATTCGCATTGAAAAGACGATGAGTCCTGACGCCAAGCAGCGCGCTTATTAGTCCACCATTTCGCTCAGTCTGTCACAGTCAGGTCGGCCACACACGCTGCTCGTGGAGCAAGCGAACCGATCACGTGCCTCAGCGGCGCGAGGCAATTTGCTCGGCCAAGGTCAAGGCCACTTTGTCGCGTAGGTACGCTGGCTCCAACGCATCGGGCACAATGGCTTCACCGTGGGCAAACGCGTGAGCCGCCAAGCGCGCCACGTCGGCGGCGTGCGGCAAGGCGGCTGCGTCGACGAATTGCAGTCGTGCGCCAAGGGCCATGACCAAGGCGGAATCACCGGCAGAAAAGCCAGTCCCGACGCCGATCAAGCTCGCTTCACCGACGATTCCCGGCAGCGCCGGTGTCGCCATCCATTCCTCGCCCAAGGGCCGAAGCAAGCCGTCGCCGTCGACGGCAAATCGACCGAGGTAAACCTCGCCCATTCGTGCGTCGATGGCGGCAATAATTTCGGCATCTGACCTTGCGCCGGTCGGCGCGCGACACGCGAGGGCCGCGAGCGTTGAGACCGGCACTACCGGCAAATCAAGCGCCAGCGCGATGCCCTGGACTAAGGCGACGGCGAGTCTAACGCCGGTGAACGCGCCCGGTCCGCGCGCCACGGCGATGGCGTCAAGCTGTGATTTTGCGATGCCGGCGCTTGCCATTAGTTCGTCGGCCCAAGGCAGCACCAACTCGGTATGCCGACGCGGTGCGATCTCGTAGCGCTCGACCACCTCGCCATCGAGCCATAGCGCGACGGAGCAAGCTTCGGTACTGGTGTCGATGGCGAGCAGATTCATGGCTGTGTTTCCTAATCCCAGCGATCGGTCGGGTATGACATCGTCAGCCAATCTTCTTCGGCCGCCTCGGCCTCCGAGGCGTCCGCGCCGAAGAACCGCTGCACATCGCTAAGATTGCGCGTGCGCGGCAGCGGCGGCAGGCTGTCGAGGAATAAACGACCATAACTCTTTCCAATCAGGCGCGGGTCACACAGCACCAGCACGCCGCGGTCGGCGAAGGTGCGGATCAATCGGCCGGCGCCTTGCTTAAGTGCAATCACCGCCTGCGGCAGCTGTTCATCGCGGAACGGATTGCCGCCGGCGCGACGGACGGCTTCGAGCCGCGCCTCAAGCACCGGGTCATCGGGCGCTGCAAATGGCAGGCGATCAATGACCACCACCGACAGCGCCTCACCGGCGACGTCGACACCTTCCCAAAAACTCGCCGCACCCAGCAACACGCCATTGCCAGAATTACGAAACTGTTCAAGCAAGGTATTACGTGGCGCCGTGCCCTGCACGAACAGCGGCCAGGGGCCGTCCTTGAGCGCTTCGGCGGCCTCGCGCAACGCGCGATGCGAGGTGAACAACAAGAAAGCACGGCCGGCCGACGCGTCGAGCACCGGCCGCACGGCAGCAATCAATCCGGCGCCATAATTTCGCGCGCTAGGTTCGGGCAGGCCGCGCGGCAGGTAGCACAGGGCCTGCGTTTTCCAGTCGAAGGGGCTGGGTTGCAATAGGGTTCGCGGTTCGTCCAATCCCAAGCGCGCAGCGATATGGTCGAAATCGCCGGCGACGGCCAGGGTGGCGGACATGAAAATCCAAGCCGCACGCGATTGCTCGCGGTATTGACGCAGCGGACCGGAGACATCTAACGGCGTGCGCTGCAGCATGAAGCCTCGTTGCGTCAGCTCGTACCAAAGGACAGAGTCGCCCTCGCCCGGCTCACGCCATGATCGTAAACGTTTCAGCGCGTCAGCAGCACGGTCCGAAAGCGTCGCGAACCCCGGCGAGCTTTCACTCAACGGCGCCAAGCCGGCGGCGAGCTCGGTTAGCGCCTGCCCCAACATTTCGAGCGCTTCCAAGGCACCTGCACTCTGGTTCAAGCGCACGGCCGCGCCCCGCTGCGGGAGTGACTCCATGCGCAGACGCAGTTCGCGCACCGCATGTTCAAGATTGCGCATCGGCTGCTGCACCGAGGCCAACGCGCCGGGTACGTTGGTTGATTCCTTGAGCGCGTCACGCGCCAATTCCAGCAACTGCCGCGCGCCGATGCCTTCGCCGAAGAATTGCGCCGCCAGTTCCGGCAACTGGTGCGCTTCATCGAGCACGAACGCCGACGCGCCAGGCAGGATTTCGCCAAATCCCTCCTGCTTGATCGCCAAGTCGGCCAGCAGCAAATGGTGATTGACGACTACGATATCGGCCGACTGCGCGTCCTGGCGTGCGCGCACGACGAAACACTCGGACCAGAACGGGCATTCACCGCCCAAGCAGTTGTCAGCCGTCGAGGTGACCTGCGGGAATACTGGGCTATCCTCGGGAATGTCAGGCAGCTCTGACAGATCGCCGCGCTGCGTGCGTCCGCTCCAAGCCACCACCCGCTGGAATTGCGCCGATACTTCTCGGCTGACGAATTTTTCGCCCTTGGCCTGCTCCATCCGATACCGACACAAGTAATTCGAGCGGCCCTTGAGCAAAGCCGTTTTCATTGAAGCGCCTAGCGCAGCGCGCACACGCGGCAAATCGCGGTGATAAAGCTGGTCCTGCAGCGCACGAGTGCCGGTGGAAATAATCACGCGTTCGCCCGACAGCAATGCGGGCACGAGGTAAGCATAGGTTTTTCCGGTGCCGGTTCCGGCCTCGGCAATCAGGGTGTCGCGCGCATCAATCGCGCCGGCAACCGCTTCCGCAAGCCGCTGCTGGGCCAGGCGCGGAGAGTAGCCTTCCAGTTTTTCCGCTAGTGGCCCGGCGACGTCGAGCGCGGCCTGGGTGCGGTGGGACAGGTCGGACACGTTGCCTACATGCGCACCGGCGGCGTCACTGCGCAGCCGGGCACGCGTTGCTGTGCCTGCGTGGCGCCAGCGCTGTCGCCGCGCGCTTCACGGGCGAAACGAATCGTCGACCAATTGCGGCGGCACAGGCCACCGAGCTTCGGCCCTTTCTGAAATGACAGCGTCGCCAGCTCCTCCGCCTGCGGCCACTGTCGCAGGACCAACGCCAGCTCAGCTTGCCACTGGATTAAATCCGGGTCGTTCGGAACCAATTGCAAAGCCTGCACCAGCGCGCGATTGGCCGTAGGGATATCCCCGCGTGCTTCGGCGGCGGTCGCGGCGGCGCGCAGGTCCTCAACTTGCGGGTCGCGCAACGGCTGCACGTCCAGCTCGCGGCCGAGCTCACCGGACGCACGCACTTGCGCCAGCATTTCGGACGGCGTCAGCTTGTGGGTAGCGGTGCTGCCGTTGCCGTTGGTTGACGGGCCGCAGGCGACAAGCAGGAGACACGCAGAGACCAACACGAGCGCGCGTGGGACGAATCGGATCATGGATTATTTTCCTGCGGCGGTGCGCCAGGCGGCGGCGCGGAATCGCCATTGAGGCGGAACCAGTCAAGCCAGCTGCTTTGCTGGCAGCTCTTGTGTTGGTCAGGCAGATAGCCGGCGACGAACGCGGCGCGGCGCGCGCCCGGGCAACCTTCCTCGGTCGTGGCGTAGTCGGCGGCATCCAGCCAGGCCCACTCGATGCCCTTGCCGCTGACCGTCAGCGGCTGCGTCGGCAGCTTGGAAAAAATCGATGACCACACGCGCATCGCGCCGGTTGCGCCGTATAGGCCGGTCGGTTCGTTCTTGTCGTTGCCGACCCAGATCACGCCGAGGTGATCGCCGGTAAACCCGGCGTACCAGCTATCGCGACTGTCGTTGCTGGTGCCGGTTTTACCCGCGGACTGCAGCGGGCCGAGGCCATCGGCCAGCAGCGGACGCGCGGTACCGCTGGTGACTGTGCCCTGCATCGCCAGCGTTACCAAGCGGGCCGCGATCGCGTCACCTTCTTGTGCGGGTGCGGCGTGGAAATCGTAACGGTTGATCGCTTTGCCCTTGGGATCAAGTACGCCGCGCACCGCGCGCAGTGGCTGCACTTGGCCGCCGGCGGCGAGGAACTGGTACATCTGCGCCATCGAAAACACCGACAGGTCCACCGAGCCGAGGATCAACGACGGCCGCGATTCGACCTTCAGGCCCCCCAACACTTGTAGCAGCTGCGCCAAACGATCGGGGCCGACGTCCATGCCCACGCGAACCGTGGCTTGGTTGTAAGAACGCGCCAAGGCCGTGCTCAGCGTGACGGTGCCATGCGACTGGTTGTCGGAATTCTTTGGGCGCCACGGCTTGCCGTTGGGCTGGGTCACTTCCACCGGTCCGTCATCAACCCAGCTGGCCAGCGAATAGCGATCCGGCTGTGCCAGTGCCAGCAAATAAACAAACGGCTTTAGCAAGGAACCCACCGGCCGCTGCGCCTCAAGCGCGCGATTAAAACCCGGCTCATCGGATTTGCGATTGCCGACCATGGCCAGCACTTCGCCGTTGCCGGTATCGGTGAGCACGACGCCCGCCTGCAGTGCCGGTCCGTCCTTCTTTTGCACCTTGGACAAGGTGTCATTGACGGCGCGTTCGGACAGCGTCTGTGCCGACGGCGCCAGCGTGCTCATCACCGACAGGCCGGCACCGCGCAGCGCATCTTTCGGATAATCGCGCGCCAACTGGCGGCGAACCAAGTCCATGAAGGCCGGGGCACGATTGCGGGCCACGCCGGGGCGACTGCTGATGCCCAGCGGCGCGGCTTTGGCGAGTTTTGCTTCACCGGGAGAAATCAGGCCCAGTTCGACCCAAACATCGAGCACGGTCGCGCGGCGCAGCAAGGCACGATCAGGATGCTTGCGTGGATCCCAGTAGGCCGGACCCTGGATCACGCCCACCAAGAGCGCCAAGTCTTCGGTGCGAAGCGTATTGAGGTCGCGACCGAACCAGAAATCCGAGCCCGCGGCGACGCCGCGCACGGACTGGTTGCCGGTTTGGCCCAAGTAAACCTGATTGAGATAAGCCTCGAGGATTCGGCGTTTATCAAACCGCGCTTCGATGATCAGCGCGTACATCGCTTCCTTGACCTTGCGCGATACCGTCTTGGTATTGCTCAGGAATAGGCTGCGCACCATCTGCTGGGTGATGGTGCTGGCACCTTGTTCAAATTCGCCCTCGCGCAGGTTCACCCAGATCGCGCGCATCACGCCCCACGGGTCAATGCCGTGGTGATGCTTGAAGTTGCGGTCTTCCACGGCCTGCAGACCAGTAATCAACAGTACTGGCACGTCTTCCATGCGGACGAGCCGGCGTTCTTCTTCACTATTGCCGTACAGGGTGGCGATGCGGGCCGGATCAATGCGGGCGCTGTCTAGGCGCTTCTTGCTGTCGACATCTCGCACCTGTGCGACCGTGCCACCCGATAGCGTCACTTCAAGCCGGCGCGCGGCGACCCGGCCATCAAGGTCGGTGAAATCGCGCGTGGAGACGCGAAATTTGCCGCCATCGCGGCTGTAGGTGCCGGCGAGTTGGCCGATGCCGTCCTTGCGGTAGGCCGCGGCGGCCAACTCGAGCTCGAAGGTATCGCCGTCCAGGCGCACGCCGTCCTGCAGGAGCAGCGGCCGGGCGTAAACGCGGGTCGGCACCTGCCACTGCAGCTGCGCGAATTCACGCTGCACCTGCTTGTCGAGGTACCAGACGTAAGGCGCGCCGATGCCGATGATCAGGCCCATCGCGAGTAGGCCTAAACGCCATGTCCAGCGCCAAATCCGGCGCGGCAGGGTTTCGATGTCGTCGGTGGAAGCAGCGGTGTCGGTCAAGGATGTGGATAATCTGTGGTTTGGCCAAGTTTATCAGGCCTGCCGACGTACTCAGGTTGAAAATGCACCCAGCCGCACCGCCCATCCTCAGCCTCTGGTCAGCACAGGCCGGTTTCGATCCGGGCCAGTTGCCGGAGGATCTGGACCGGCTTGAGGGAATTGCTTCGTCGCCGGCCGATGCCTTGGCTCGCGCGGCGCAGCGGCACCCGGGCCGGGATGTGCTGCTCAGTACGCCCGACGCACTCTGGCCGGTCGACGGTTGGCAGCGCTTGTGGAGCGCTTGGCAGGCGGCCCCCGACTGCCCGGTGCTGTCTGCCCTCGACGCCAGCTTGCTGCCAGCGATCGCCGGTGCCAGTGCGACGGCGATGGATGAGGCCTGCTGGGCCTGGGGCGAGCACCATAGTTTCGACTCCGACCGTATTTCTCTGCGTGCCAGCCTGTGGCGTGGGTCGAGCTTGACCCTGCCGCTGCGTGGCGAGCCGGGGCTTGAATTCGTCGCAGGCGCACGATTCCTTCCCTGCCTATGGATTGGAGGCGGTACGACGGCGCCCAACACGGACCCGCCGGACGTGCCGTCATGGAACGCGGCCCTGCTCGAGCTGCGCGATCGCCTGGCCGGCTGCGCTTCGTCCACCCTGCCCCAGCTGCGACGCGATCTACCGGTCGTGCTGCATGTGCTGCACGGTTGGGGCGGCGGAGTCGAACGTTTTGCCCGCGACTTGGCCGCGGCCGATCGCGAGCGCCAACATCTGTTGCTGGTCGCGCGCGGGGACGATCACTTCGCCCCGCTGGGTCGCTACCTCGACCTGCACGCCGACCTTGACCAGCCCCCCTTGCGGCGCTGGGCCTTGGCCAATCCGGTGCCGGACACCGTCGAACACTCGCCGGAAATCGCCGGCGTCCTCGCTGCGATCATCGGCGAGTGGGGCGTGGGTGCGGTGTTGGTGTCCTCGGTCATCGGCCACAGCCTCGACGTGCTTCGCACCGGCCTGCCCACCGTCTGGTGCGCGCACGATGCCTATCCTTTTTGGCCGCTGCTGCACGAATTGCCCGATCACGAACTCGATCCTGTGGAAGACTCGGACCTGGCAGCCAGACTCGCGCAAGCCGGCGACGGAATGCTATTTGCCAATCGCGACGCCGGCCATTGGCGACGGCTGCGTGCTGCAACCATGGCCGCACTGACGGCAGCGCGCCTGCCAATCGTTTATCCAAGCCGCTCGGCACAACGCGGTCTGCTCATGAGGATGCCCGCGCTCGCCGAGTTGTCGTCTGAAGTCATCGAGCTAGGGACGCCCGCCATAGCACCGCTTTCCTCTGACCAAGCTGATGCTGGGCGGCCCCTGCGTGTGCTTTTGCCTGGCCACCTCGCCGGCGGCAAGGGTGAGGTGATGCTGAAGGCGCTGCTGCCACTGCTGCCCGAAGGCATCGAGTTGATAGCCTTGGGCTGTGGCGATGCCGCCGCGCAACGACTAAGCGGAAAGCCACAGCTCGAGGTCCACGCGCACTATCGCCATGACGAGTTGCCCGGCTGGATCGCGCGCCTCCAGCCCGACATGGCGATGCTGCCGTCGACCATTCCGGAAACTTGGAGCTATTCCTATTCGGAAATGACCGCGTTCGGAATACCGACCCTGTGTCCGGACCTAGGCGCTTTGGCCGATCGCGTGCGCGCGGGAGGTTACGGTTGGCTGGAAGCGCCGGAGGCGCCTGCATTCGCGAAGAAACTGGTGGCGCTAGCCAAGGACCGTAGCGCGATCCAGGCGATGCGCGAGCGGCCACGACCCACCTTGCCGACACTCGCGGCAATGACTGCTGCTTGGCAACAAGTGCTGCCGGCGCGCAAACAAGTGCCCTTGCTGGTACCGGCCTCCGATGCCGTCCTGGCGCGTCTGGCGCAATGGCATGTGCTGGCCCGCCTAAAGTCAACGGCGCAGGCGCGGGCTCAGCAAGTCCAGACCGAGGCTACCGCGCACGCGCGGCTCTTGAGTGACGCGGCGCAGGCGCGCGAACGCCAACTTTCCTCTGAAGCGGCCGCCCGTGAACAACACCTTTCGGCGCAAGCCGCAGCGCGCGAGCAGCAGCTTATCGCTGAGGCACGCCTCGCCGAGGATCGCCTTGCCGCGGAACTGCATGAGGTAAACGAACGGCTCAGCCGTGCCTATGCGCTTTACGAACGCGACACGCGGGAGATCGCCCGCCAACGCGACGCCGTGCTTCATTTGCGGGATGTCGGCGATGCCGAAATCGCCCATATGCTTGCCAGCAACTCTTGGCAATTAACGCGACCCCTGCGCTTCATCAATCGCGTCGCACGCCGCTTGCGCGCCGACATCTCATATCGTGCGCGACGTTTTCGAACTCGCGTCACGCGCGGACTTGCCAGCCTGCGTTCCCGTGGCTTGCTTGCTACGATTCGGCACTGGCGGATGCTGCGCGCGATGTCGGCGACGATGCCGGAGTCTTCCCAAGTCGCTGAAACTCTAGCGGCGGTCGACGTCAGCAATTTGCGCCTGCCCGAGTCCAAGGCGCCACAGGCGAGCATCGTCATCCCGGTCTACAACCAGCTCGAGTTCACTCTGCGCTGCCTGCAATCGCTTGCCTTCAGCGGCGATGCAACACCCTTCGAAGTGATCGTTGTCGACGATGGCTCGAGCGACGACAGCGCAAAGCGCTTGCCGAAGATTGCCGGGCTTCGCTACCACCGAAACGCGCACAACCTCGGCTTCATAGGCGCCTGCAATGCTGGCGCCGACCTGGCGCGAGGCGAGTTCGTGGTCTTCCTCAACAACGACACTGAAGTAGGCCAGGGCTGGTTGGACGCCTTGCTCTCAACGTTCATCGACCATCCCGATACCGGGCTAGCCGGCAGCAAGCTGGTCTATCCCGACGGCCGCCTACAGGAAGCGGGTGGGATCATCTTTTCGGATGGGTCGGCCTGGAACTACGGCCGCAATGAGAATCCGGAGGATCCTCGCTTTAACTTCGTGCGCGAGGTCGACTATTGTTCCGGTGCCGCGATCGCCATGCGCCGCGCGCTGTTCGCCGAGCTTTCCGGTTTCGATGCGCTGTATTCGCCGGCGTATTACGAAGATGCGGACCTGGCCATGCGCGTCCGAAAGCAGGGTTTGAAAGTGCGCTACCAGCCGGCGTCGGTCGTGGTGCACTTTGAAGGAGTTACCTCTGGCACCGACCTGTCGCAGGGCACCAAGGCGTACCAAGTCACAAACCAGAAGAAATTCCTCGCGCGCTGGCGCGAAACGCTGGCGGCGGCGCATCCATCGCCGCGCGCCAGCGGCGACATCGCCCGCGCTGCCGATCACGGCAAGGCCTTGCGAGTGCTTGTTATCGACGCCTGCACGCCCATGCCGGACCGCGATGCCGGCTCGGTGCGCATGCTTGAGCTGATGCGGGTATTGCTCGACCAAGGCTGCGCGGTGAGCTTTTTCGCCGACAACCATGCTTATGACGGCCACTACACGACCGACCTGCAACGTTTCGGCGTCGAGGCGTGGTGGGGCACTTGGTTGGGCGACACGCCCAGCTGGTTGGGGAAGAATGGTTCGCGTTTCGACCTAGTGATTGTTTCCCGCCACTACATCCTGTCGCCGCTGCTGCCCTTGCTGCGCGAGTACGCCCCGAAGGCGCAAGTCGTCTTTGATACCGTCGACCTGCATTTCTTGCGTGAGGAGCGGGAGGCTGAGCAATCGGACGACCGCTTGCGCCGCCTATCGGCTCGGCGCACCCGCGACAGCGAGTTACGCTTGATCAAACAAGCCGATGCCACGTGGGTGGTCAGCGGATTCGAACAGTCCCTGCTGCAGGAGCTTGTCCCCGAAGCAACTATCGCCGTCGTATCGACGATACATACTGCGATAACCGACACGGCGGGCGTCCTGGGCCGTCAGGACCTTATTTTTGTCGGCGGCTATCGACATCCACCGAATGTGGATGCTGCACTGTGGCTGGCCAAGGACATTCTGCCGCGCGTGCGCGCGCGCTACCCACACCTGCGCCTGCATTTGGTGGGCAGTGAGGCACCGCCTGAAATCAGCGCACTGGGCGAGATCGATGGCGTGGTTTTCCACGGTCATGTGCGCGATCTCGATGCGTTACTAGACACTGCTTTGATTGGGTTGGCACCCCTGCGTTTTGGCGCCGGAGTGAAAGGCAAGATCAACCAGTATTTGTCTCGCGGCCTGCCGGTCGTCGCTACCGCCTGCGCCACCGAAGGCATGCACTTGGTCAATGAGCAAGATGTCTTGGTGGCCGACGACGCAGGGTCGTTTGCCGATGCCATAGCGCGGCTGATCGATGACGCGGCTCTCTGGCAACAACTTCGCGAGGCCGGTTGGGCCAACACGCGACGGTTCTTCTCACGCGACACCGCCAAGGCGGCGCTGGCACCTTTGCTAGAGTCCCTGCAGTCGCACTGAGTGCGACGGGCGTGGCACTAACCCAGGCGACGCGCGTCCTGCACCCCGGGCACGGCATCCAACTTACCCAGCAGCTCACTGAGCTGCTCGTAGTCGCTTACTTTCAGCACGAGGCCAATTTCCGCCAGCCCGCGCGCCTCGTCGGCGCGTGAGTTGATGCTGAGGATATTGACCTCGGCCTGCGCAATTAGGTTGGTGATGTCCTTTAGCAGCCATTTACGATCATAGGCGCGCACGACGACATTGACCTCGTAACGCGACTTCGCGGCTTCGCCCCAGTTCACCGGCAGTGCGCGTTCGGGCTGGGCAGCGACCAGTCGTTGGCCGCTGGTGCAGCTGCGACGATGGATGCTGACACCCTTGCTGCGGGTGAGATAGCCGATGATCGCGTCACCTGGCACCGGCTGGCAGCAGCGTGCGAGCTGCACCAACAAATTGCCGACGCCTTCGACGGTAAATCGACTGGCGTCAGCAGCGACACGCTTGCGCGCCACCGGCTTGACCGCTGGCGCCGGCTTGGTCGGCTGCGAGGCGAGCAGCAGGGCCTGCGCATGGTCATGCAACGCCCGACTGACTTGACTGGGCCCGATATCGCCAAGCGCCAGCGCCACGTGGAGGTCGTCGACCGAGTCCACTTTCAGCCTTTCCAGAACCGGCGCGATATCCACCTGCATCATGGCGACGCGACGCAATTCCTTGTCCAGCAATTCCTTGCCCGCCTGCAGGTTGCGGGCGCGATCGAGTTTGTGAAACCAGGCCCGCACCTTGTCACGCGCGCGACTGCTGGCCAGGAAGCCGTTCGCAGCCAGCAGCCAATCGCGCCGCGGCTCGCCGGTCTTGCTGGTTATGATCTCGACGCGATCACCGGTGCTTGGCTGGAAATCCAGCGGTACGATGCGGCCGTTGACCTTCGCACCGCGGCAACGATGGCCGACTTCGGTGTGAACAGCATAGGCAAAATCTAGAACCGTCGACGCCTGCGGCAGGTCGATTACCTCGCCACGTGGCGTCAGTAGATAGACGCGATCCTCAATTAGCGCGGTATTGAACCCGGCCAGCAAGGCGGTGCCATCGTCGCCCTCGCCCTCGCCGTCGCGTCCATCGAGTAGCTGGCGCATCCAGGCCATCTTGCG
>JBBSAA010000072.1:0-12430 GCA_038252715.1 Lysobacterales bacterium
AGGTAGTGCTCAATAACCTGTACCTGCAAACGCCGATGGAATCGGTGTTCGGCATCAATATGGTGGCGCTGGTCGACGGTCGCCCGCAGGTGCTCAACCTCAAGCAGATCCTCGAAGCCTTCATCCGCCATCGTCGCGAAGTCGTTACCCGCCGCACTATCTTTGAACTGCGCAAGGCGCGTGCGCGTGCCCACATCTTGGAAGGCCTGACGGTCGCGCTGGCGAACATCGACGAGATGATCGAGCTGATCAAGACCTCCGAGAGCCCGCAGGTCGCCAAGGACCGCATGCTCGCCAAGAACTGGGAGCCGGGCTTGGTGCGCGCGCTGTTGGCCGCGGCTGGCGCTGATGCTTCGCGTCCGGAGGACCTCACGCTCGACTTTGGCCTGCAGTCCGACGGTTATCGCCTCTCAGAAGTGCAGGCGAAAGAAATCCTCGAGATGCGCCTGAACCGCCTCACCGGTTTGGAACAGGAAAAGCTCACCGACGAATACCGCCAGCTGCTCGAAACCATCGCCGGCCTGATCCGCATTCTCGAAAATCCCGAAGTATTGCTCGACGTCATCCGCACCGAACTGGCCAATCTCAAGGCGGAGTTTGGTGACGAGCGCCGCACCGAGATTCGCGCCGGTGAGGAAGACCTCGATATTCTCGACCTGATCGCCTCGGAAGACGTGGTGGTCACGCTGTCGCATGCCGGTTATGCCAAGCGCCAGCCGACGACGGCGTATCGCGCACAAAAACGCGGTGGTCGCGGTCGCTCGGCGACGGCGATGAAGGAAGAAGATTTCATCGACCGCCTATGGGTCGTCAATACCCATGACACGCTGCTGACCTTCACTAGTGCCGGTCGCGTGTTCTGGCTCAAGGTTTACCAGCTGCCCGATGCCGGCCCGAACTCGCGCGGCCGGCCGATCATTAACTGGATCCCGTTGCAGGACGGCGAGAAAGTTCAGGCGGTGTTGCCGGTGCGGGAATTTAGCGCCGATCAATTCGTGTTCTTTGCTACTCGCGATGGCACGGTCAAGAAAACCCCGCTGTCTGACTACTCGCGTCCGCGCGCGTCAGGAATCTGGGCGATCAATCTTGATGAGGGCGACGGCTTGGTCGACGTGCAGATGACCAATGGCGAGCGCGACATCATGCTGTTCGCATCCAATGGCAAGGCGGTGCGCTTCGATGAAGGCGCCGTTCGTTCGATGGGTCGCACCGCGACCGGCGTGCGCGGCATGCGTTTGGTAGAGACCGACGGTGTTCCCGTACCCAAGATCGTCAGCCTGATCGTGGTCGACGGCGATGGCGATATCTTGACCGCATCGCAAAACGGTTTCGGCAAGCGCACCCCGGTGTCGGAATACCCGCGCAAGGGTCGCGGTACCCAAGGCGTGATTGCCATTGCAACCAGCGAGCGTAACGGCTCCTTGGTGGGGGCCATCCAGCTCACTGAGGAAAACGAGATCCTGCTCATCTCCGACCAAGGCACCTTGGTGCGCACGCGTGCGTCGGAAGTCTCGCAGGTCGGCCGCAATACCCAGGGCGTCACCCTGATGCGTATGGCCGATGACGAGCGTCTCATTGCCGTGGAAAGCCTCAATTTGAGCGTTGATGACACGGCCGATGAGACCGTGGACGAGGTCACCGTTGACGGCGACGTGCCCGCCCCGGATGGCGAGGGCGAGCCAACGACGCCAACGTCAACCTAAGCCGGCTGCTTGTCGGTAGCGCTTGAAACAAAGGCCACGCTCGCGCGTGGCCTTTGTCGTGGTGGGCGGCCCGCATCGCTTTCACGCAGTGTTGCTAAATCGGCATGGATTTTTTACCAGCCTTGCGCCTAAGCTTGGGGCAGCTTCCTTGGGATCGCCCATGCCTCTGTCAACGTTCGTCCTGCGTCCAGCCCTGATCGCCCTAGCCCTGGCCCTGCCGTTTGCCGCTCCCGTATTCGCCGACCAAGCCGTGCCCGTCGCCGGTGCAGGCTCGCGCATTGCCGCCGCCCGTGATCGCGTGTTGCCGGTAGTGGTTAGCATCTTGACCGTCCGCGAGGACTACCGCCAAGGCGAGCCATTGCTGAGCGTCTCAAGCGGCAGCGGCACCGTGGTGAGTCCGCAGGGCCATATCGCCACCAATGCCCACGTCACCCAAAACGGCAAGTCGTTCCGCATTATTTTCGCCGACGGTCGTGAATTGCCGGCGCGCCTGATCGGCACCGATACGCTGTCGGATCTCGCCGTGCTGCAGGTGCAGCCGTCGAAGCCGGAGACCTTCGCCTACGCTGAGTTCGTGGACAAACTTGAGCTGCAGCCGGGCGATACCGTGCTGGCGATGGGCGCCCCTTGGGGCCTGTCCAATTCGATGAGCGCCGGCGTGGTCAATAACCCGCGCCGATTGCTGGTATCGCTGTTTGATGACGAAGCTGAGTACGAAGACAGTCTCGGCGAAGATGAACCCACCGGGCGCTACTACGCCTGGATCCAGCATGACGCGGCGATTGCACCCGGCAATTCCGGCGGTCCCTTGGTGGATTTGTCGGGCCGCATCGTCGGCGTCAACACCCGCGGCACGATCTTGGGCGGCGACCTCGCGTTTGCTATCCCGGGCCCTGATGCCGGCGCCGTCGTTCGGCAATTGATTGCCAAGGGTCACATTGACCGCGTGACGCTGGGTTTTCGCATGCGTTCGCTCAAGGGCACCGGCGAGACGCACGGCGTGCTGGTCAATGCCGTGGATCGCGATTCAGCGCCGGAGAAAGCGGGCCTGCGCGCTGGCGATCGCATCATTACCCTCAATGGCGAGGCGATCGATGCGCCACAGCCGATCGACTTGCCGGCACTGCAAAAACACATCGCCGAACTACCGGTCGATTCAACAGTCACCTTAGAAGTTGAACGTGATGGCAAGACGAAGCGCATCGCGCTCAAGGCCCGCGCGCAGCCCAGCGAGCGTGGCAACGAAGACGCGTATTCGCCGCTGGGCGTGTCGCTGTCGGAGCTGACGCCGGCGATGGGACGTCGCCGCAGCTTGGACTCGTCGCAAGGCCTGCTGGTGACCGGTGTACGTCCCGGTGGCCCAGCGGCCGTTGCCCGTCCGGTGATTAATGCCGGAGACCTGCTGCTGCGTGTGGGTGGCAAACCCATGTCGACCATTGCCGACTTAGACGCGGCGGCCAAAGCGACCGGTGCCAACCCACTATTGGTTGAGTTGGAACGTAATGGCGAGCAGCGTTTGAGCCTGGTCACGCCGGTTTTTGGTGATCAGGTACGCACGCCGTTGCCCGATCTGCCCAAGGCCTGGGTCGGTGCGGAAGTACAACCGATCACGAGCTCGCTGGCGCGCGAAATGGCGCTGCCGGCAGCGGGTTTTCGAATCACCCGCCTGTATCCGGGCAGCCCGCTTACCAAGGCCGGCGCGCGCGTCGGCGACCTCCTGCTGACGCTAGACGGTGAGCTCTTGCAACCCAACAACGAAACCTCGTCAGAGAGTTTCCTGCAGCGCGTGCACGACCTGAGCATCAATGGCACGGCGCGCATCACGGCCTCGCGCGCCGGCAAGCCCCTAGCGTTCGACGTGCGTGCGTTAGCCTCGCCGCTGGACACGTCGGGGCTGCGCACATTGGCAATAACGTCCTTGCGCGCGCAGCTGCGTGAGCTTGGCTTTTACGATCGCGTGGCGCTGAAGCTGCCAACCGACCTGCGCGGGGTGATCATCGATGGTGTTGAAGGCGGCGGGGCGGCCGGTCTCGCGCACCTCAAACGTCGTGACGTAATCATCGAACTTGACGAGCGTCCGGTCGGCTCGCCCGAGCAATTGGCCGCGGCCCTGACTCAGGCGCTGGCAAAGCCCGGCGGCAACCTTATTCCGCTGCAGGTTATCCGCGGCAACCAGACCCGCATCGTTTACCTTGAGCGCTATTGGCTCACCAGCACGGAGTCGCCATGAAAGCCATTGTTTTCGCCGCCCTCGCCATTGCGAGTTTTTCCGCCGCGCCGGTATTCGCCGCGCAAACGGTGGAAGACTATCGCGAGGTTTATCGCGACCTGACCAGCCAACACGCGCAGGCGATCGTCACCGTGAAGTTCGTGATGTCGGTGACCAGTTCGGGCAAGGAAGAACGCATCGAGGATCGTACGCAGGCGGTGTTGGTTGGCGCCGACGGCCTGTTGCTGGTTCCTGATCGTGCGGTCAGCGTCGATTTTTCCGCGTTCCTGCCTGCAGGCTCGTCGCAAGGTTCGGCGCCGGTGGCCAATTCCAGCGAGTTCCGCGTGCGTCTAGCCGGCAGTGACGATTGGTTGCCTGCCGATCTTGTGACCCGCGACAGCCAGCTCAACTTGGCATGGCTGCGCCTGCGCAAGTCACCGGCCACCCCGCTTGCGTTCGTCGACCTGTCGGCGGGCGTCAAGGCCGAGCCTGGCATGGTGTTCTTCTCGCTGCTGCGGACATCAGACGAATGGGGTGGCGTGCCGGTATTCCGTCCTGGCTTGGTGCTGGGTGAGACGCGCACGCCCAAGACCGTGTTGATGGTCGACGGCGTACCCGGGATGGCGTTCTCCGCGGACGGCAAGCCGATGGGTTATGTCGACATCGACCTTAGCCGGATGGCCCGTTCCCAGCGCCAGGGTGGCAGTGGCCTAGGACTCGATGTGGCCGATGTCGCGCTGCAGATGACCCCGGTCGCAAAAGTGGCTGCGGCGACCGCTCAAGCGGCCAAACTACCCTCGGTGCAGGGCGGCAAGTAATTGATATAAAAAGAAGTCGTTGATAAATAACGAAAAAATAACTGCAGTTAAAGTTTCATTAAAAACGTGGCCGCTCAGCGAATGTTGTCGCGTTCGACTGATCAGTCCCCGGAGGTGTCACATGCGTCAATCCCGAACCCAACGTCGCGTCGCGGCGTTTTTTGTTGCCTGCGTTTTGGCCAGTGGTCTGCTGGTCGGCTGCAAGCGCGATAGCAATCAGGTACCGGCGCTGCAGCCGGCCACGCAAGCTATCGACGCGAGCGAAAAAGTGCAGGGGTTCGGGCTGGTCTCGGCCGGTCGCAGTGAGTCGGATGGTGACGTTGCCGTGGAGTTGGTGTTTTCCCAACCGCTGGCGAGCGCGCAAGAGTTTGACCAACTGCTGGTGGTGAAGGGAGAAGACGGCGACGTCATCCAGGGTAGCTGGGTGTTGGCTGGCGACAACAAGAAACTTCGATTCCCGTTCATCGAAGCCAGCAAAACCTATTCCGTCCTGATTCGCGCCGGCCTGACCGCCGCCGACGGCAAGATGCTTGGCAAGGACGATACCCGCAAGGTATTTACCGGTCCGATGGACCCGGCGGTCGCATTCGCCTCGCAGGGCAGCGTCTTGCCGGCGAAGGAAACCCGCGGTTTGCCGGTGGTCTCGGTGAACGTGCCGGAAGTGGACGTGGAATTTTTCCGGGTGCGCGACAGTGAGGTGGCCAAATTCTTCGCCGAATACCAGCGTGCCGGACGTCGAAGTGGCTGGCAGCTCGACGAGGGTGACTACGATGGCGACGACGAGTACCGCGGCTCGATTCGAGATTTCGCTGACTCGGTCTACGTCAATCGCTTCGTGTTGGGCGGTGCCCAGAACGAACGCCGCCTGACTTACCTGCCGATTCGCGATATTTCGCAGCTGCAGCCGTCGGGCCTGTATTTCGCGGTGATGAAGCAAGCGGGGAAATTCGATAGCGAGTACGAAACGTCGATCTTTTATGTCAGCGATATCGGCCTGCACGTGCGTGCGTACAAGGACAAGATCTACGTGCATACGGCGTCGCTCAAGAGCGGTGAAGCGCTCGGTGACGTGACGCTTTCGGCGCTGGATCGAAAGGGCGAAACCACGCTCAAAGCCGAGACCGATCGCAATGGCGATGCCTTGGTTGCCTACAAGCTCAATGCCGAGCAGGTATTGATCGCGCGCCGTGGCAATGATGTGTCCATGCTGGCGTTCAACCAGCCGGCGCTGGATTTGTCCGAGTTCGACGTCGCCGGGCGCGAGCAGGCGTGGTTCGATGTGTTTGCTTGGTCGGGCCGCGATCTCTATCGCCCGGGCGAGACGGTGCGAATTTCTGCGCTAATGCGCAATTTCGACGGCCAGCCGATCAAGGCACAGCCGCTGTTCTTGAGTCTGAAGCAGCCCGACGGCAAGGTGTTCATCGAATCCCAGCTCAAGCCGCGCGAGGGTGGGTACTACGAATGGACTCAAGCCCTGCCGGCGGATGCGCCGACTGGCAATTGGCTGGTTGAATTCCGCACTGCGCCCGGTGCCGGCGACGTCGTCGAAGGGATGAAGCTGCACATCGAGGAATTCCTGCCCGAGCGCATGAAGCTCGACCTCGACAGCAAGCAGGTCACGATCAAGCCCGGCGAAGCGCTGAACCTCGACGTCACGGCCGCCTATCTTTACGGCGCGCCGGCGTCCGGCAATCGTTTCACCGCGCGCCTGGGCGTGATCACCGAACAGCATCCAATTGAAAAATATAAGGGCTACTTCTTCGGTGATCCGACCCTGACCCTGCCTAAGAAACCCGAGGACGTCGTCGACGTTGAATTGGGCGAGGACGGCAAGCTCAGCACGCCGATCACCTTGCCCGAAGAAATCAAGAACACCTCGCCGGTGTCAGTGATTGTGAACGGCAGTGTCTATGAAAGCGGTGGCCGACCGGTCAGCCGCAGCCTCAAGCGCACGTTCTGGCCCGCTCCGGTCCTCGTTGGCGTGCGCCCGCTGTTTGATCCGAAGGAAACTGCGCCCTACGACAGCACCGTGGGCTTCGAGCTGATCCGCAGCCAAGTCGACGGCACGCTGCAGGCCGCCGCCAATTTGCAGGTCAGCTTGGTTCGCGAAGATCGCGACTATCACTGGACCTATACCGACAATCGTTGGGGCTATGACTACAACTCGACCTTCAAAGTCGTAGAAACCAAGACTGTCGCCGCGCGCGCCGAGGGCGCGACGCGTTTTGATTTCGCGGTGAAGTGGGGCGAGTATCGCGTGGAAGTGAAGGACCCCGCGACCGGTTTGGTCACGCGCTTCCCGTTCGTCGCTGGCTGGGATTGGGACAACGAGAACAAGGGCTTGGATGCCCGTCCTGACAAGGTCAAGGTGTCGCTCGACAAGACCGGCTATCGTGCCGGTGACAAGATTAAGGTCACAGTGACGCCGCCGCATGCGGGCTCAGGCATCTTGATCGTGGAAAGCGATCACCTGTTGCACGTGCAGCCGATCGAGGCCAAGGCCGGCTCGGTGTACGAGTTGACGGTGACCAAGGATTGGGAGCGCCACGACGTTTACATCACCGCGCTGGTGTTCCGCGGCGGGTCGGCAGTAGAAAAAATTACGCCGGCACGCGCCGTGGGTGTGGCCCATGTGCCCATGCTGCGCGCTGATCGCCGCGTTGCGGTGACGGTGACGGCGCCCAAGCTCAGTAAGCCCGAACAGGCGCTGCCGATCACGGTTAAGGCACCTGCCTTGTCTGGCAAGAAGGCGTGGGTCACGGTGTCTGCGGTTGACGTTGGCATCTTGAATATCACGCGTTTTCCGGTGCCTGATGCCGCGGCGCATTTCTTCGCGCAGCGTCGTTTGGGCGTGGATGCCTATGACATCTACGGTCGCGTGATTGAGAGCTTCGAAGGCGACACCGCCACGCTCAAGTTCGGTGGTGACATGTCCCTGCAGGTTCTGCCGCAGGCGCGTCGCCCGACGGCGAAAGTGCTGACCGTCGACTTGTTTGCCGGGCCCGTGCTGCTCGATGCGAAGGGCGAAGCGCAGGTCAAGGTGAACGTGCCCGACTTCAACGGCACCTTGCGCGTGTCGGCAATGGTGTTCAGTGACAACCAATATGGCCAGGGCAGCAGCGAAAGCGTGCTGCGGGCGCCGGTATTGGCCGAAGTCAGTACGCCGCGCGCCTTGGCTCCCGGCGACCGCAGCACCTTGACCCTGGACGTGAAGAATTACACCGGTCGCGCCGGGGAGTTCACGGTCACTGTCGATGCTGAGGGCCCGCTGGAAATCGCCAACGCACGCCGCAAGGTGACGCTGCCGGTCGAAGGCAAGAACACCATGAGCTTTCCGCTTACCGGTGGCCAAGGCTTCGGCATTGGTACGATCAAACTCAAGGTCAGCGGCGGTGGTTTCGAGGTCAATCGGCGCTTTGAAGTGCCGGTACGTCCGGCGTGGGGTGGGCAGTCGCGTTCGCGCCTGCAAACCTTGGCACCGGGCGAAGGCCTCAGCGTGGGTACGGATCTAGCTGCCGGCCTGATGCCCGATACGGTGAATGCGCGCGTGACGCTTAGCACCCTGCCGCCGATTCCGTTCGCCAGCGTGCTCGATGAAATCCTTAAGTATCCGTACGGCTGTGCGGAACAGACCACGACGCGCGGTTACGCGGCGCTGCTGCTTGATGCCGAGACGGCCTCACGGATGGGCTTCAAGGGCCTCAGCGCGGACGACCGACGCCGTCGTCTTGAAGGGGCATTCAGTCGCTTGGCGTCGATGCAAACCAGCAGCGGGCATTTTTCGATGTGGGGCGGTGACGGTGAGGCGTATCCGATCCTGACGCCCTACATCACCGAGTTCCTGCTCGATTCGCGCGACGCCGGTTTCGCCGTGCCCGATGCGATGCTGCAAAAAGCGCTGGAGCGCCTCAAGGAAGACCTGCTGACCAGCAGCACGCCTTTCTATGGCTATGACTATCGCGATCACCTGCGTTTTGCCTACCAGGCGCAGGCCGGCTACGTGTTGGCGCGCGTCAACCGTGCGCCCCTGGGCACCTTGCGGGCGCTCTACGACAACGAGCGTTCGAAGGCTAAGACGCCGCTCTCGTTGCTGTATCTGGGCGTGGCGTTGAACCTGCAAGGCGACCAGGCGCGCGGCAAGAAAGCCGTCGTCGAAGCCTTTGCCAAGAAGGACGAGCGCCCGTGGTACCTCGGTGATTACGGGTCCAACATCCGCGATGAAGCACTGATGGCGATGCTGGCCAAGCGTTACAAGTTGCCGGCACCGCAGGCCGATGCGCGCTTGCTGGCGCTGTCGCAGAAACTCAGCGCGCGCTCGAACGAGAAGTACGTCTGGTACAGCACGCAAGAGCAAATTGCGCTGGCGCGCTTGGGCAAGCAGCTGTCGAGCACGCTCGACCAAGACCGCGTGTTCAAGGGCCAGTTGACGATTGGTACCACGTCGGTGGCGATCACGCCTGATCGCCTGCTTAGCCGTAACTTTAGCTATGCCGAGCTCGCCTCCGACGTGAAGTACCAACTGGATTCGCCGGGCGATTTGTATGCAACTGTTGATGTCGCCGGCATTCCGAAGACGCGTCCGGCGGTCAGCGAAAGCCGATTGAAAGTGTCGCGCAGCTACTTCAATACCGACGGCACGCCATGGAAGGGCGGCAACCTGCGCGAAGGCCAGCCGCTGATCGTGCAGCTGAAAGTCGAGGCCAGCGAAAGCATTCCCGATGGCTTGCTGGTCGATCTATTGCCAGCGGGGCTAGAAGTGGAAAACCTCAACTTGACGCCGGCCGAGCAGTGGGCTGACATCAGCGTGGATGGCGTGTCGCTGTCTGACCGCGCCAACGAGGCGACCGTGCAGCACGAGGAATACCGCGACGATCGTTACGTCGCGGCGCTGAAATTGTCCTACGGTACGGCGAAGGTCTATTACTTGGTGCGGGCAGTGACACCAGGCACGTACGTGGTGCCGCCGCCGCAGGTCGAGGATATGTACCGTCCGGAAATCCGCGCCGTGGGTCGCACGCCGGTTGAGTCCATTACGGTGGTGCAGCCCTAGCGTCGGTAAGGTCACGAAGAACGCCGGGAGCCCGCGCAGGCGGGCCCCGGCAACGGTCATTCGAATTCGCCAGTGTCTGAACTGCCGGCTTGTCGGCACAAATCCAATGTAATTCCCGCGTTTGTGGGAATGAAAACGAGACGTGATGAAGCTCCCTCCGTTTGCAGCGCGCCGTTGGCAGCGACGCTTGGCCCATGGCAGCGTCGTGTTGGCACTGCTGCTTGTCCTTTTGGTTGTGCTTGACCGGCGGTATCCCTTGCCGCTGCCGAACGCTCGCGCCACCAGCGTGATCGTGACCGCCAGCGACGGCACGCCACTGCGTGCGTTCGCAGCCGACAACGGCGTGTGGCGATACCCGGTTGCCGTCAAGGACGTCTCGCCCTTGTACGTGCAGGCGCTGGTGAACTACGAGGACCGTTGGTTCTGGAAACATCCCGGCATCAACCCGGTCGCGCTGGGTCGCGCTGCGCTGCAATGGGCCAGTCAGGGTCGCATCGTGTCCGGTGGCTCGACCTTGAGCATGCAAGTAGCGCGGATTCTAGAACCTCATCCACGAAGCTTTGGCGGCAAGCTGCGGCAGATGCTTCGAGCCATCCAGCTCGAATGGCATTGCTCCAAGGAAGAAATACTGACGATCTACCTCAACCACGCGCCGTTTGGTGGCACCGTAGAAGGCGTGGAAGCGGCGAGCTGGGCGTATTTGGGCAAGCCGGCGCGCAACTTATCGCATGCCGAAGCGGCGCTGTTGGCAGTGTTGCCGCAGTCGCCCAGCCGCCTGCGCCCGGACCGTCACAGCGAAGCCGCGCAGCGGGCCCGAGACAAAGTGCTAGAGCGGATGGCCAGCCAAGGCGTTTGGACCGCGGCCGAGGTGCGCGATGCAAGGGTTGAGCCGGTAGTTTCGCGTCGCTTGCAGAATCCGATGTTGGCGCCTTTGCTGGCCGAACGCCTGCGCTCGGCGAATCCAGGCCGCGCGAGCATTCGCAGCACGATCGACCACGAGTTGCAGCAAGTGCTGGAGGAGCGCGTCACCAGCTATTTCTCGCGCTTGCCCGAGCGCAGTTCGGCGGCCCTGCTGGTGGTCGACAACCGCACGATGCAGGCGCGCGCTTACGTTGGCTCGCTTGAATTTGGTGACAAGGACAGTCTTGGCCACGTGGACATGGTGCGCGCAACGCGTTCACCCGGCTCGACGCTCAAGCCGTTCCTCTATGGTCTGGCGATGGACGACGGCTTGATTGATTCGGAGAGCCTGCTGATCGATGCACCACAAAGTTTCGGCGATTATCGACCGGCAAACTTTGACCCGAATTTCAACGGGCCAGTGTCGGCCGCTGATGCGCTGCGGCTGTCATTGAACGTGCCGGCGGTGGACTTGCTTGATCGCCTGGGACCAGAGCGTTTCGCTGCGCGTTTGGCGCACGCCGGCGTGATCTTGAAATTGCCGCGCGGGTCACGCCCGAACTTGTCGATCATCCTGGGCGGTACCGGCGTATCGCTCGAACAATTGGTGGGCGCGTTCGCTGCATTCAACCGCGACGGTTTGTCGGGCCGCGTCGATTACACACCGCAGCGCCCTGATGCCGGCCGCCGGCTGCTGTCCCCTAGTGCCGCTTGGATCATCCGCGAGATTCTTGAAAAACACGAACGCGATGGGCTCAGCGAAGACACATTCGACGTCGGCAGCCGTCGCCGCGTTGCCTGGAAAACTGGCACCAGTTACGGGTTCCGCGACGCTTGGGCGCTCGGTAGCACCACCGACTTCACCGTGGGTGTGTGGGTCGGACGCCCGGACGGCACGCCGATGCCTGGCCAGTACGGCGCGATCACTGCCTTGCCTTTGTTGTTCGAGGTCGTCGATAGCCTGCCGCGTTCAGGCAGTTCACCCATTCATCGGATCCCACCAACGGGCTTGAGCAAACGCGACATCTGCTGGCCCCTGGGCCTGCCGCCGGATCCAGCGCATCCAGAGCTTTGCCGTGAGAAGCGCGAGGCGTGGGTGATCGCCGGTAGCCTGCCGCCGACCTTGCCCGAGCGCGATGCACGACTTTGGAGTTCCGGCCGCCTAGACGTGCGCGTGGATTCTGCGAGCGGACTGCGCCTGTCGCAGGAGTGTTCAAAGCCGCATGAGTCACGGCCACTCGCCATCGCCCGCTGGCCCAGCTTGGCCTACCCATGGCTGCCGATGGCTGATCGTCGCGCCGCCCAGGTGCCGGCGTTGTCACCCGATTGCCAACCTGACGCTTTGGCGGCGATGGAATCACTGCGTATCGATGGACCCGCCAATGGCAGCGCGGTGGCGCGCGCACCCGGCAGCGTGGTGCCGCCCCAGGTGCGTGTCCGGGCGCTAGGGACGACCGGCAAAGTGCGTTGGCTGGTGAATGGGCAGTGGGCGGGCGAAACCTCGAGTGGCGCTGGCCTGCTGCTGGTATTCCCGATGCCCGGCGAGCAGCGCATCACCGCGATGGCCGAGGGTGGCGCGTGGTCAGAGCTGAACTTGACGGTCATTCGTTGAAGTGGGCAATGGCGATTGCCTATTTTCAGGAAAAGACCAGCAGACAGCGCCGTCCCCGGCGAAGACCGGGATTGAGCGCGTTGGGATTGCCGTCGTCAGCGCGAGACGACGCGCGTGATTGTCCGAGCAGATGCTGCG
>JBBSAA010000073.1:0-12270 GCA_038252715.1 Lysobacterales bacterium
GCGATCCTCCGGCGGCACGATGGCTGCCTTAGTCTCAGCCTTGGCCGGCGACGGCGTGGCGGTCAATCTGGCCGGGGGCACGCACCATGCGGCTTACGATCGCGGCGGCGGCTACTGCGTATTCAATGATTCCGTCGTGGCCGCGCGCTACGTGCAAGCCCGAGGTCTAGCTAGGCGGGTCTTGGTCGTGGACCTCGATGTCCACCAAGGCAATGGCACCGCTGAACTGTGCCAAGGCGATGCCAGCGTGTTTTCCTTCTCCATGCATGCCGCGCGCAACTACCCGGCGTTCAAGCCTGCCTCCGACCTCGATGTGGCCTTGCCCGACGGCACCGGCGATGCGCAATATCTCGACGCGCTGGCGCAACACCTGCCAGTTGCAATCGATCGTGCTAAGCCCGACGCGGTGATCTACCTGGCCGGAGCCGACCCGTTTCATGGCGATCGGCTGGGCTATCTGGCCTTAACAAAACCCGGCCTGGCGGAGCGGGATCGTCACGTACTCCAAACATGCCGCCGAGCCGGCCTGCCGGTCGCCGTTACCATGGCGGGCGGCTATTCGCCCCTCGTCCAAGACATCGTGGATATCCACGCGGCGACGGTGGAAGTGGCCGCTCAATTTTACTTAACTAATTGATGTATAAGTACTAATTTATCGTTTCAGGGCGGCAAACCGACCGCTTTGACACCCGTCTGGCTGGGGTCCGGTACGTGTTGTTAAAGATTCGTTCCGTGCTATATTCGGCCTGTCATGCCCTGTGCGTTGACGTCTCTTTTCCGTACCACTGTCCCTAACGAGGGTTAACAAATGGCTTCCAAGATCATCAACGCGGGCCTGAAGCGGACCGCTCTGAGCGTCGCGCTCGGCATGTGCTTCGCCGGCAGCGTCCTTGCCCAGTCCAACTCCACCGGCTCCATCGCCGGTACGACTGACGCTGGCGCCACCGTCACCATCGAAAACCCGTCCACCGGCTTCAAGCGCGAAGTCACCGCTGGCGCAGACGGTTCTTACCGCGTCGGCTCGCTGTCGACCGGCACCTACAAGGTCACCACGAAGGGCCAGACGCGCGACGTCACGGTCACCATCGGCGGTACCGTCCAAGGTAACAGCACCACCACCATCGATGAGGTCAGCGTCAAGGCCGGCGTCATCAACGCCATCGACGTTTCCTCGGTCGAGTCGACCACCATCCTGACCGCTGCCCAGATCGCCAAGATCCCGGTCGGTCGTAACATCACTGCCGTCGCCCTTCTGGCGCCGGGCACGGTGCGCGGCGACGCGGCGTTCGGCAACCTGGCGTCCTTCGGCGGTTCGTCCGTCGCTGAGAACCAGTACTTCGTCAACGGCTTCAACATCACCAACACCTTCAAGAACCTCAACTTCGGCCAAGTGCCGTTCGAGGCGATCGCTGAGCAGCAGGTCAAGACCGGCGGCTACGGCGCTGAATTCGGTCGTTCGACCGGCGGCGTGATCAACTTGGTCACCAAGCGCGGTACCAACGATTTCCATGCTGGCGGCAACGTGTTCATCAGCCCGGGCTCGCTGACCGGCCGTAACCCGAACATCTACTCAAACGGCGGCTTCAACGCCGCTGCCGCTGCAATCAATCCGCTCCTTGCAATCGACAACGTCGCGCTGCTGACCAACAACACGGCCGACGAGCCGGGCAACTCCACGACCACTGCAGTCTGGGCCAGCGGCGCGCTGATCCAAGATCGCCTGTTCGCGTATGCCCTCGTTCAGTATGGTCGTCGTACCGGCCAAGAATCCTTTGGCGGCGTCAGCTCGGCCACGGCCGTCACCGGCAACAGCAAGTCGCCGACGTGGGTCGTCAAGATGGACTGGAACATCAACGACAGCAACCTGCTTGAGTTGACCGGTTTCTCGGACAAGACCAAGAGCGAAACCGATGTATTCAGGACTGTTGCCGGCACCCAAGGTATCGTTCGTGGCGCCTACAAGGGCACCATTTATGACGAGACCGGCGGTACCAGCTATTCGCTGAAGTACACCGGCTACTTGACCGATAACTTCACCCTGTCGGCCTTGGCCGGCAAGGGCAAGTCCTCGCGCTCGAACTACGGCATCACCGCGAACGGCATCCGCCAGGAATACTTCGGCAACGTCGGCGGCACCGTCGGCGGCTGCCCGATCATTCAGGACATCCGTACCGGCGTCAGCACGGGCCTCACGCCGCGCCGCTCGGGTTGCGACTTCATTGGCACCTTGGGCAGCACCTTGGCCAAGGACGAGCGTACCCAGTACCGCATCGATGCCGAATGGCAGCTCGGTGACCACCTGGTTCGCTTCGGTTACGACGTAGACCAGTTCACCAGCGTTGACGCCGACACCCTCGAAGGCGGCGCCATCTGGCGTTACCAGGGCGCAGCCGCAGGTAACGCGGTTCGCAAGCAGGTCTTCCAGACCGGCGCGACGGTGGACGTCGATTCCAAGGCGTTCTACGTTGAAGACAAGTGGCAGATCACCGACAACTTCCTCGCCTATATGGGTCTTCGTTGGGACAGCTTCTCCAACAAGAACGGCCTCGGCGAAGAATACGTCTCGATCAACAACCAGTTCGGCCCGCGATTGGGCTTCAGCTGGGACGTGAACGGCGACGGCAAGTTCAAGGTGTTCGGCAACGCCGGCCGCTACGCGCTGCCGCTGACCGCGAACGTCGCTATCCGCGGCGCCAGCGCCTCGTTGTTCACCCGTCAGACTGGTACCTACACCAGCATTGATCCGGTGACCGGCGCGCCGATCGGCTTCGTTGGTGGTCCGATCCAGTTCATCAACAATGAGTTCGGCAAAGCCAAGAACAAGGACAGCATCGCGTCCGACAATCTCGAGCCGATGTATCAGGACGAGTACATCCTCGGCCTCCAGGCCCAGCTGACGGACAACATTTCCGGCGGCGTTCGCGGTATCTACCGTGACCTGAAGCGCGCGATCGACGACCAGTGCGATTACCGCCCGATCTACGCCTACGCGGCGGCGAACGGCCTGGCCTTCAACCCGCAGAACACTGGCTTCGCTTATTGCCATCTGTACAACCCGGGTTCGGACGGTATCTTTAACGTCGACGTTGACGGCAACGGTACCCTCGAGAAGATCACCATCCCGGCGGACGTCCTCGGCCCGAAGGCCAAGCGTACCTACAAGGCCGTCGAGTTCTTCGCCGAAGGCCAGTGGGACAAGTTCTTCGTGCAGGCGTCGTACACCTGGGCGCAGAGCTACGGCAACACCGAAGGCGGCGTGAAGTCGGATATCGGTCAAGACGATACCGGCACCACGCAGGACTTCGATTACCCGGAGCTGGCTATCGGTTCGGAAGGCTTCCTGCCCAACGATCGTCGTCATAGCTTCAAGGTGTTCGGTAACTACGAGATCAACGACCAGTGGTCGGTCGGTGCGAACGTGCTGGTCCAGTCCGGCCGTCCGATCAACTGCATCGGCTTCCTGGGCGGCAGCAACACCAGCCGCTACTCGAACTCGTACTTCTCGTGCGACGTCGGTGCTCCGAACTTGCCCGGTGACGGCGCTGGCAACAACGGCTTCACCGTTGTTCCGCGCGGCACCGTTGGCCGTACGCCGTGGACCCGCTCGCTTGACCTCAACGTGGCTTACCAGCCGTCGTGGGGCGACAGCAAGCTGACCTTCAAGGCTGACGTGTTCAACGTGTTCAACGAGCACGGCGTGACTGGCGTTTCCGAAGCTGGCGAGAATGGCATCGGCGAGCCGCTGTCCTCGACCACCTACCGCACGCCGACGTCGTTCCAGGCGCCGCGTTCGTTCCGCTTCCTGGTCCAGTACGACTACTGATCGATTCACTGATTGGTTGAGTTAAGTGTGTTTGAGCGGCCGCCTTTGGGCGGCCGCTTTTTTTTGTCCGCCATGCTGTGGCCTTTGGCTGGCATAGGCACCACAATCGAGTTTCAGTGGCGGTGGAAGGGCGGCATGAGTGGGTTGATGGGCGAGCACTCGGTGGACTGGCTCTGGCGCCAAGGCGAAAGCTATTTGGCAGCCCGAAATCCCAGCGCGGCAGAATCCGCCTACGCCGCCGTGGTGGCGCAGCAGCCCGGCCATGCCTTGGCCCGCCTACGCCTGTCGACGCTTGCCACCCAACAGGGTCGATACCGCGACTCGGTTGCGCACCTGCTGGCGATCACGGCCTCGCGGCCGTCTGACCCTTATCTGCTGGCGATGGTCGCCGGCATGCTGCATCGCCTCGGCGAATCCCGCGTCGCCCTTAATTGCGTCGCCCATCCGGCCTTTCTCAGCTTCGACGATCGCGCCGTGCTCGAGGAAATGGCGAGCTTGGCAAGTCAGCTAGGGGATATGACAACGGCGTACAGCCTGCTCGATGCCGCCGATCGGCACGGCCCCCCGCCGGGCGCGAATGCCCTTTACCTACGGGCGACGCTGCAGCTGTTCGAAGGCCAGCTAGACGCCAGCGACCGCAGCCTGGAAGCTTGCTTGGCGCGCGAGCCCAGTCATGCCCAAGCGCACTGGGCGCTATCGCGCGTGCGCAAACAAACGTCGGCCAACAACCACGTCGAGCGCCTGCGCCGCGTGCTGTCGCAGCGCGCCGATGACGCCGGACGCGCCAGCCTGCTGTTCGGTTTGGCGAAGGAGCTTGACGATATCAATGACCTCGCCCCGGCCTGGGAGGCGCTTGCCGCAGGCTGCGCCAGCAAACGGCGTTTGCTGGAGTACCGCAGTGCCGATGAGGACGCGGCCTTTGCCGCCCTGCATGCGTTTGCAGCGCGCGCCGAAACAGCCGGGGTGCCGTCACCGGTTTCAGGCGCGCAACCCATTTTCATCGTGGGATTACCGCGTACGGGCACCACCTTGCTCGAGCGCATCCTCGGTGGCCACCCCTCGGTCGAAAACGCAGGAGAGCTCGACGATTTGGCGCTGCAACTGCGCTGGTGTGCCAATCGTTTCTCGAAGAATTACCTCGATGCTGGCCTGTTTCGCGCCGCGTCGGCTGTTGATTTTGATGAACTCGGTCGCCGCTATCTGGATCACAGTCAATGGCGCGCGAACGGCAAGCCCTTCTACACCGACAAGATGCCGCTCAATTTCCTGCACGTGGGTTTCATCGCCCGCGCCCTGCCGCAGGCGCGCATCCTGCATATGGTTCGCAACCCGATGGATACCTGTTTCTCAAACCTCAAGGAACTGTTCACTGACGCGTATCCGTACAGCTATGCGCTCGACGAACTGGCTGCGCACTACGGACGTTACCGCCGCCTGATGGCGCATTGGCATCAGCAGCTGCCCGGGCGCATCCTCGACGTCTCCTACGAGTCCTTGGTGACCGAGCCCATGCCTGCTGCGCGCACCATCCTTGATTTTTGCGGCCTTGACTGGCGTGCTGATGTCGTCGATATCGCCGCCAACCGAGCGTCGGTGTCCACCGCCAGCAGCGCGCAGGTGCGACAGCCGATCCATGCCGGCGCGGTCGAAAGTTGGCGTCGGTATGCCGCACCGCTGGCGCCACTGCGCCAGCGCCTGCAGGCTGATGGTTGGATCGCGCCATGAGTCGGCCCATGGACAACCCACTGCAGGCCATTGACGCCCTGTTGGCGGCGAACGACCTAGCCGGCGCGGCGGCCATCTCTGCGGGCATGATCGCGTCGGGTTCAACGCGGATGTCCCTGCATTTCCTGCACGCCACGGTTTGCTTGAAGCTCGGCCGCTATCGCGACGCCGAGGACACCGTCCACCGCGCGTCTGTCCTAGCGCCCGGGGCGCCCGGTGAACTGGTCGAGCTCGGCCGTCGACTGATGTATTTCAACCTCAGCGCCGACATGGTGGCGGTGGCCGAACGCCTGCTCGAACGACCGTCATGGCATGCGCCGGCGGAAGCGGATTTCGCCGCGATGCTCAGCATGGCCGGTGAGCAAGCGCTGGCCACGCGACTGCTCGAGCGCTCGATTGCGCTGGCCGGCGCCGGTCCCGCTCGCCTGTACAACCGCAGCCAAATGCGCCTGTATTCCGGACGCTTGGCCGAGGCCGAGGAAGACCTGCGGCAGACCCTGCGGCAGGAGCCGTCGTCGGCCAAAGCGCACTGGGCATTGAGCAAGTTGGGCAAGACCGCAGTGTCGGACGATGAACTGTTAGCGATGCAGCGCTTGGCCACCCGGGTGCCGCCGGGGTCGCAGGATGAGGTGTATCTACGTTTTGCACAGTTCAATCGCCTCGATCAGGCCGGGCGCCATGCCGACGCTTGGCAGGCGCTGGCGCGAGGCTGCGAGGTCAAGCGCAAGCTGGTTGCCTACGACGGCGGCAAAATGAAAACGTTTTTCGACGCGCTCAAGCTTGCGTTTCCGCCCGGTGTCGCCTTGCCTGGGCCTGCCGGTGCGTCCGAACCCACGCCGATTTTTATCGTGGGTTTGCATCGCTCGGGAACGACCTTGCTCGAGCGGCTGCTGGGCAATCATTCCTTGGTCAGCGAAGGCGGCGAGCTGTACGATTTTCCCGCGCAGCTGCGGCGCGCGGTGGGTCAGCATTTTGGCGGGCCCTCGGATATTTCCGTGGTGGCGAAGATGCCGGAAATCGATTTCGCCGACGTCGGTCGGCGTTACTTGGCGCAAGTTAGGTGGCGCGCGCGCGGGCTGCCGTTCCTGATCGATAAGCTGCCCTCGAACTTCATCAATCTCGGCTTCATCCGCCGTGCGCTGCCGCAGGCCAAGGTGATCCACATGCGCCGCAACGCCATGGACACCTGTTTCTCCAACCTCAAGGAATTGTTCTCGAACGCCTGTCCCTACAGCTACGATCAAGGCGAGCTGGCCGGGTATTACGGCCTGCACCACGGGCTGATGGGCCATTGGCAGCAGGCGTTGCCGGGCTTCGTGCTGGACGTGTCCTACGAGCAACTGGCACGCGCGCCCGAGGCTGAGGCACGGCGCATCCTCGCCTTCTGCGGCCTAGACTGGCAGCCGGACTGTGTGGATGTCGCGGGCAACCAGCGCGCCGTCAACACCGCCAGCAGCGCGCAAGTGCGCGAACCTATCCACCAGCGCGGTATCGAAGCCTGGCGCCGTTACGAGCCTTGGTTGGGCTCTTTGCACACGCAACTGGCGGCCCAAGGCCTGCTGTAACCGCGGCCCGCATCAGCAAGGCTTTAAACCTTGTAGCCCCGTGGGCCATCTGAGCCAGTATGCTCACCCACGCCATGACCTTGGACTCACCCGCCAGCGACGCCGTTTTCGACGCCGAGGCTGACCATGCCTTGGTTCGCGCGGCGGGCTTGGGCGACAGCCGGGCCTTTGAGGCGCTGTATCGCAAGCATTCTCGACGGGTGTTCGGCGTGGTCTGGCGCCTGAGCGGTGGTCAGGTCGCTCGCGCCGAGGACCTAGTGCAGGAGGCGTTCGTGCGCGCTTGGCAGGCGCTGCCGAACTTCCGTTTCGAAAGCGCCTTCAGCACCTGGCTGCATCGGTTGGCGGTCAATACCGCGCTGATGGAAATTCGCGGTCGCGCCGGCGCCGAGGAGTTGGAAACCGACGATGCCGCGCTCGACTTCGTGCCCACCCGCGATACCGCCGGCCAGCGCACGCGTGAACAGCTCGACCTCGAGCGCGCGGTCGCGACCTTGCCGCCGCGCGCGCGCGCCGTGCTGGTGCTGCACGACATTGAAGGCTGGAAGCACGAAGAAATTTCCGTGGAACTAGGAATGGCGGTGGGCAGTTCGAAAGCGCAACTGCACCGCGCGCGCAAATTGCTGCGCGAACGATTGGGAGAGGACCATGACCGAGATTGATCTGCGTTGGCGCCTGCGGCAGCTGCCGCGCGAACTTGAACCCAGCCGCGACCTCTGGGCCGGCATCGCCGCGCGAATTGATGCGCCCGCGCCGCGCCGGTCGCCGCGACCCTGGTGGCTGAGCTTGGCGATGGCGGCGTCGGTGCTCGTGGCGGTCGGCCTTGGTTGGCGCCTATCGCCAGCATTTTCGATCGCAGTGCCCGCGCCGAGCGCAACCGCCAGCGTCAACTTCACTGGCCATCTTGTCGCCCGCGAGGCGAAGGTGATGACGATTGAATACGAGTCGGCCTTGCGGCAATTCCACGGTGCCCCCGTGCCCGACAGTGTGGCTGGCAGCTTGCAGACCTTGGACGCCAGCGCCGAGCAGATCCGGCAGGCGATCGCCACCGATCCGCAGTCGGTGTACTTGTTGCAGCAGTTGCGCAAAACCTATTCCCGTCGGCTCGTGCTCACCCAGCGCGCGCTGGTCGGCTGAACACTTTGAAGGAGAACCCCATGACTATCCATCGTATTGGCCTTGCCATCGCCGCCAGCCTCTGTGTGGCACCGGCATTTGCAGCAACGCCGATTAATGAAACCCGTCCGCTTGCTGCCGACGGCCGAGTCAGTATTGAAAATATCAAGGGCAGCATCGTCGTGCGCACTTGGGCCAAGCCCGAAGTGCGAATCACCGGCAGCCTCGGTAAAGGCGCTGAGAAACTGGCGATCGATGGCGGCGCGAACTCGCTGGCCATCGAGGTCCAATATCCCGACCAAAAAGGCTGGGGCTGGGGCAATCGCGGCAACTCGGAGCCGACCACGCTCGAAGTCACCATCCCGCAGCGCGCGTCGCTGGAAATCGACTCGGTCAGCGCGAATGTGGACGTGCAGCAGATGGCTGGGCGCAAGCTCAGCGTCGACAGTGTCAGCGGCGATGTCGTCGTCACCGCATCCTCGCCCGGCGAAGCCGAGTTCGAGAATGTCAGCGGTGACACCACGCTGAGAATCACCACGGCCAAGGTGTCGGTCGATAGCGTCAGCGGCGACATCCGGCTGCAGGGCGGGCTCAACGGCGAAGTCGCGATCGAGAGCGTGTCGGGCAATCTAACGCTGATTGCGCAAACCCTGAACAAGCTCAGCATCAGTTCGGTCTCGGGCGATACTAGCGCGCAGTTTGCGCTGGCAACGACCGGCGAGGTCAAGGCCGAAACCGTCAGCGGCAATTTGTTGCTGACAATGCCAGCGACCACGAGTGCGCGATTGTCGGTGGAGACGTTCAGTGGCGATATCGACAGCCCAGTGGGCAAGGTCGTGACCGAGGAATTCGGTCCGGGCAAATCCCTCAATGCCCGATTGGGCTCAGGCCAAGGCACGATGAAGCTCGAATCATTCTCCGGCGATGTCCGCATCACGTTGAAATAAAGCGCCGCACCCCAGCACGCCGCGTTTAGTCGGCGTCGAGCAATAGCCGCAGCGGCTCTAGCTGCGTGGCATAGCGCCGCCAGCCGCCGATGTTGCGAGTGTGGATCGGTTGCCGGACCTGCGCGCTGCTGGCGGTGGACACCGGCAGCGCGCTCGCTTCGACCTGGATTTGTTCGGCGTGGTAATCAAGGCCCAGGTAATCCATCACGCGGCGCGCTTCTTTTTCGGGGTCCGACACCATGTCCTCGTACTGCACGTCGAGGATTCGCCCGGGCGCGATCGCATGCCAGTGCGCCATCAAGCGCGAATAGTTGCGATAGTGCGCCGCGAACTCGCCAAGGTCATAGCTGTAGGCGTGGGCGTTAGCGGCGAACAATTCCTTGAGATTGGAAAAACCGCTGTCCATCGGATCGCGCCGAAGATGGATGATACGCGCCTGCGGCAAGGCCCTCAGGATGGGTCCGGCAAGCATGAAATTGCCCGGATTCTTATCGGTGAATAAGCGCGCGCCCGGCGCACGCCAAGCGACGTGGTCGAGGTAGCGTGATCCGATTTCGGCGTGGTCCAGGTCGCCGATTCGCTGTGCCAGGCGCCGGTCAATGAAATCGGCCGTGGCAAGATCGGCGCTCCACTTGAGCTGCATCGGGAAGTCGTTGAGTTCGCCGCCCAACACGATATCGGTGTGCCCACCGAGGATGCGTTCGAGCAAGGTGGTGCCGGTGCGCGGCAGGCCGAGCACGAAGATCGGTGTGGCGCGCGCCCCCGCTTGCTGCGCTGCGCCCAGGAACCCCGGCGGACAAGCGGCAATCAAGGCATCGAACATGGCCGTCTCCGCGGTCAGGTCGTGTGCGATTGTCGCTCGCTTGAGGCGAGCGCCTGTCGCCAGCGCCTGCCACGCTGCATCGGTTTCGCCCAGTTCGTCCAGTTCCTTGAACAAGGCGTACTGTAAGAACGCGCCTTGGCTCGCGTCGCCGCCGTTGCGGGCTAGGCTGGAGCGCAAGCGCTCCACGCGGGCAGCCCCGTGCGCGCGTTTACCCAAGTAGGCCAGGGCCAAATGCGACAGGGCATAGTCGGGATTGATCGCCAAGCTGGCTTCATACGCGACTGCGGCATCGTCAAGCCGACCGAGAAACTTGAGGAAATTCCCGTGCAGGTAATCGACCCAGTCGCCGCGCAAGCCGCCGGCGCGCGCGGCGTCGAGGAACCGCAGCGCGTCCTCATGTTGCTCGAGCAAGCTCAACTGCTGTGCGAATTCCGCCAGCATTGCCGGTGCCGGCAGTTTGTTCGGAGCAAGTTTGCCCAGTAGACGCGCGCTGGCTTCGTATTCACCAACCTGGATCAATCGCAGTGCGACATCGGCGATGTGGCGCAGCGATTGCGGCCCCATCTTTTCCGCCGCCGCCAGCGCATGCTGCGTCGCCCGCCGTCGCTGACCGCGTTGGTCCAATAGGCTCGACAGCATGAGCTGAGCGCCGGAATGGTGCGGCTCACGCGCGACGATGGCTTCGCAAGCGGCGATCGCCGAGGGGCTATCTTGCTGCTGCAGGTCACGTTGCGCGCGCTCGAACTCGGCGGCGAGAGAGGAGGGATCGGTCATGGCCTAGTCGCCACCAAGTAGATTCTGGAGCGGTTCGAGCTGGGCGGCATAGCGCCGCCAGCCGCCGATGTTGCGAGTGTGGATTGGTTGCCGCACTTGCGCGCTGCTGGCGGTGGATACCGGCAGCGCGCTGGCTTCGATCCGGATTTGTGCGGCGTGGTACTCAAGCCCCAGATACGCCATTACGCGGCGCGCTTCTTTTTCCGGGTCCGACACCATGTCTTCGTAGTGTACGTCGAGGATTCGCCCGGGCGCGATCGCATGCCAATGCGTCATCAAGCGGGAATAGTTGCGATAGTGCGCCGCGAAGTCGCCGAGGTCATAACTGTAGGCGTGGGCGTTGGCAGCGAACAATTCCTTGAGGTTGGAAAAGCCGCTGTCCATCGGATTGCGCCGAAGATGGATGATGCGCGCGTGTGGCAAGGCTCGCAGGATGGGCCCGGCAAGCATGAAATTGCCCGGATTCTTATCGGTGAACAGGCGTGCGCCCGGCGCACGCCAAGCGACGTGATTGAGATAGCGCGCGCCTAGTTCGGCGTAGTCGAGCGTAGGTAGGCGATCAAGCGTCAGCTCATCGAGGAAGCCGGGGCAGTAGTGATCGGCTGACCATTTGAGCTGCATGCGGAAATCGTTCAACTCGCCGCCAAGTGCCACGTCGGCGTGTCCACCCAGGATGCGTTCGAGCAAGGTGGTGCCGGTGCGCGGCAGCCCGAGAACAAAAATGGGCGTGGCTTGATCTGGTCGTTCCTGCGCTGCGCCCACGAATCCGGGTGGGCAGGTGGCGATCAGGCGATCAATCAGCGCGGTCTCGGCCTTGGCATCAAACTCAACCTGCGCTCGCTTACCTTTCAGGCCCGATGCCAGCGCCCGCCACGCGCCGTCGTCGTCGCCGGAATTTTCAAGTTCCTTGTACAGCGCGTACTCAAGGTAGGGCCGCTCTGGGTGCGATGCCGGTGTGCGTTCGAGACTGCGCCGCAAACGATCAATCCTCGGGCCGGGCTCGGCGCGCGCGCCCAGGAACGCCAGTGACCAATGCGCGTAGGCGAAATCAGGCTGGAGTGCCAGGCTTTTTTCATATTCGACGGCGGCATCATCGAAGCGCCCCAGGAACTTCAAGTAGTTGCCGCGGATGTAACCAATCGACGGCGCACTGATGCCGTAGGCAATGGCGGCGTCCAGGAAGCGCAGGGCCTTGTCGTGGCGTTCAAGCAAGCTTAGCTGCTGGGAAAATTCCACTAGCAAGGGCGGTGCACGCACCACGGCCGGATCGATCTTCATGATCAATGCGAACGCAGCGGCGTATTCGCCGACCGAAATCAGGCGCAGTGAAACTGCCGCGATGTGCTGTAGCGGCTGCGGGCCCATTTTTTCCGCGGCGGCTAGGGCGTGTTTTGTTGCCAGCCGCTGCTGGTCGCGCTGCCCGAACAGATTCGACAGCATCAAGTGCGCGCCGGAGTGCTGTGGCAAGCGGCGCAGGATCGCGATGCAAGCGGTGGCCGC
>JBBSAA010000074.1:0-12265 GCA_038252715.1 Lysobacterales bacterium
AGCTGGGTTCAGAACGTCGTGAGACAGTTCGGTCCCTATCTGTCGTGGGCGTTGGAGATTTGAGAGGGGCTGCTCCTAGTACGAGAGGACCGGAGTGGACGAACCTCTGGTGTTCCGGTTGTCACGCCAGTGGCATTGCCGGGTAGCTATGTTCGGAAGCGATAACCGCTGAAAGCATCTAAGCGGGAAGCGCGCCTCAAGATGAGATCTCCCGGGACACAAGTCCCCTAAAGGAACGATGAAGACTACGTCGTTGATAGGTCGGGTGTGTAAGCACAGCAATGTGTTGAGCTAACCGATACTAATGATCCGTGCGGCTTGATCATATAACCTCAAGTTGCTTTACCCTCGACGTCACGTCGATGACCGTCAAAAAACGCTCACTACATCACCAACTTATTTAGCAGCACCGTATGCGAGAGCGTGCGCGTGAGGCGGAACTTAGCGTCAATCCGTCAATCGCGACCCTCCACCCTCTCCCTGGTGATCATAGCGTTGTGGAACCACCCGATCCCTTCCCGAACTCGGAAGTGAAACGCAACCGCGCCGATGGTAGTGTGGCTTAAGCCATGCAAGAGTAGGTCATCGCCAGGGTTTTTTTATTCCTCAAATCCCTCAGTCTCCGGACTGGGGGATTTGTTTTTGGGCGATACAAAACCATCGCGAGATACGGCATCGCTGTAGACGCTTCGGCACCTAAGCGCGGTCAAGCTACTAAGCAGGGGCTTGCCACACGACCTCAGTAGGCATGGTTTTATTGAAGAAAGCACAGCCCCGTCTCGAAAGAGGCGGGGCTTTGTCTTTGTGGGAAGCGAAAGCGCTACATGCGGTGACATCGCTCTAGACGCTTCGACACCTAAGCGCGGTCAAGCGGATAACCAGGGGCTTGCCATGAGACTTCCGTAGGCATCCTCGCCTAGAAAATCTAGTGGGCTATCGCGAGCCCCGAAAAGCCCCCCCCTGAGCTCAGGTGCCAAGCACCTCCGCATAGGCAGTTCGATTCTTTCAACGCGCCGCCTAGGCGGCTTGGCGACCTAAAAGGCCAACCAGTAGATTGCGAGGCTGGCAGTCAAGCCAAGCAACCAAAGCGCGCTCCTCAGTGCCGCTAGGTCCAGCAAATACGCCAAGCCGTACGCCAGGCGCGCTGCCACGAACCCCAAGGCCAAGGCGTCGAGCTCTTGGTTCGGAACACTGCGCCACAGTGCAACCAGCACGCCGATTGCAAATACGGGAAAGGCCTCTAGGCTGTTCAGGTGCGCAGCGTGAGCTGCGCCAAGCTCGGCCGGTCAGGCTGGCCTGCCACTGGCGCACATCGCGATTGTCGTAGTTCGGACCCAAGGCCTTGGCAACGGCGGTCCAAGCGTATGGCATCAGGCCGGCCGCCAGCACGCAAGTCAGGGCAAGCGACATTGGAAAATCCGAGGTTGTTAACTCGACCGTATTGTGGCCGGCCTGAAGGTCGGAATACCCGTCCTTTTCCGCACAATCTAGGTTGTTCGGCACGGGCGCTGGCTGCTATACTTTTGCGTCTCGGTGGGGCCGCAAACAGGTCCGCCCAGGCTCTTTAGGCGCGATAGTGTCAGACCATCTCAAGTTCACCCGCAGGCTCGCGTTTTGTGCGATCGGGTGGCAGTCCGCAGTCCTTGTGCTGGCGGCAGGGGTGGCTTGGGTAATCAGCGGAAAAGGGGCCGGCGCGGCGATGCTTGTTGGCGGGTTTTCGCTGGTGCTGGGCAATGTCGCGATGGCGCAATTGTCGCTCGGCGGGGGAGTTCTGTCCGCACGCGGCGCCTACTCGAGGCTGTTGGTTGGCGCAATTTTGAAATGGTGCTTGGTGGTAGGGGTGTGGGTGTTGGCCATGGCCGTCCTGAAGAAGGCGCCGGTCGCTGCCGTGCTCGGACTGCTGCTCGCTATGGTCGTACATCCCATTGCAATACTTTTCGGTGCGAAGGTGAAACGTGAGCGTTGAACAGGAACCGGTCGGCCAGACCGAATACATCCAACACCACTTGCATCACCTCCAGGTGTCGGTGGGTGACAGCAAGTTCATGACCCTCAATATCGACAGCGTCGTCTTCTTCGCTGTGATTGCCTTGGTGTTCCTGTTCTTCTTCCTGCGGGTATCGCGCAACGCCACGGCCGGCGTGCCTGGTAAATTCCAGTGCTTCATCGAGATGGTTGTTGTCTTCGTTGACGGCTTGGTGCGTGAAACCTTCCACGGCCAAAGCAAACTGATCGCGCCGCTGGCGCTGACCATCTTCAGCCTTGTGTTCCTGATGAATTTCATGGACATGTTGCCGGTGGACTTGCTGCCAACCCTGTGGGGCAAGGCCAACGCATTGGCCGGTCATGATCCTCGCCACGCTTACCTGCGCGTGGTCCCGACCGCCGACTTAAACGTCACCCTTGGAACCGCTCTCGGCGTGTTCTTGCTCATCCAATATTTCGGCATCAGCCACAAGGGCATCGGCGTTTTCGTCAAGGAAGCCTTTACTGCGCCCTTCCACGCGGAAGGCACAATCGGCAAGATTATCTTCGCGCCAATCAACCTCCTGCTTCGCCTCATCGAAGAAGCGGTGCGGCCGATTTCGCTCAGCCTGCGACTGTTCGGCAACATGTATGCCGGCGAGCTGATCTTCATCTTGATCGCGGTGATGACGCTGAATGCGTCGTTCGCCAGCTTCACCACCTACGTGATGATTCCCGTGCAGTTCTTCGCCGGTTTTGTTTGGACCGCGTTCCACGTGTTGGTGATCACGCTGCAGGCTTTCATTTTCATGATGCTCACCGTCGTCTATCTCAGCATGGCGGCCGAGAAACACTAAGCGTTACCTTTTGTCGTTCCCTTTAAACCTACGTCTTGTTCGGAGTACACCATGCAAAACATCAACCTTATCGCCGACGTCATGGGCATGAGCGTCATCGCGGCCGCGCTGCTGATCGGCCTTGGCGCGCTCGGCACTGCTATTGGTTTCGCCCTGCTCGGCGGCAAGTTCCTTGAGAGCTCGGCCCGCCAGCCGGAGCTGACCCCGATGCTGCAGACCAAGATGTTCATCGTCGCCGGCCTGCTTGACGCCGTGCCGATGGTCGGCGTCGCCATCGCGCTGCTGCTGATCTTCGCGAACCCGTTCCTGTCGACCCTCGGCGCCTAAGCAACCGCGGTCAGTATCGCGATGACGGCCCCGGCCGTCGTCGTCTAGGAGCATTCAATGGACTTTAACCTCACTCTGATCGTCCAGGGCTTCGCGTTCTTCGCGGTGGCCTGGGTAGTGATGAAGTTTGGCTGGCCGCACATCATGGCCGCGATCGAACAGCGCCAAGCCCAGATCGCCGAAGGCCTAGCGGCCGCCGATCGCAGCAAGAAGGATCTCGCCCAGGCCGAAGAAAAGGTCAACGAGGCCCTGCGTGAGGCGCGTGGCAAGGCGGGCGAGATCATCGCTCAAGCCGAAGCTCGCGCGAACGCGATCATCGATGCTGCGAAAGAAGAAGCGATCGTCGAAGGCAATCGCCAGAAAGCGGCTGCCCAGGCGGAAATCGTCTCTGCTACGACCCGTGCCCGCGAAGACCTGCGCAAGCAAGTGTCGTCGTTGGCCGTCGCCGGCGCCGAGAAGCTGATCCGTCGCGAGATCGACAGCAACGCCCACAAGGCGCTGCTCGATGAACTTGCCGCCGAAATCTGATTAGCGAAGAAGCCACGACACCATGAGCCAAGCACTCACCCTCGCCCGTCCCTATGCTCGCGCCGCGTTCTCGCTGGCCAATGAGCAAGGCCGACTGCTGCCGTTCTCGCAGCAGCTAGCTTTTGCTGCCATCGCAGTCGCGCAGCCGTCCGTGCAAACGGTGCTCGGCGACCCGCGCATTGCCGCTGGCAGTTTGGTCGACGTTTTGTTGCCGCCCGAGGGAGATGCCGTGTTCCGGCAGTTCTTGGTGGTGCTCGGCGAGAACCGTCGCTTGGCGCTGCTGCCTGAGATCGCCGGCCTGTTCGACCAGTTGCGCGCTGATGCGGAGAAAGTGGTCAAGGCCACGATCACTTCCGCGCAAGCGCTCGATGCGGCCCAACTTGCCAAGCTCACCGAATCGCTGCGCAAGCGTTTTGGCCGTGCGGTCGAGGTCAGCACCGCAGTAGACGCGGCCCTGATCGGCGGCGCGGTGATCGATACCGGCGACGTGGTCATCGATGGCTCGGTCCGTACCAAGCTGGCGCGCCTCGGCGCGGCGCTGGCGAACTGATTACAGATTTCCCTTTGAACCAAGCCGGCCGCAAGCCGGCCATCCAGGACACTCCCATGCAGACGCTCAACCCGTCCGAAATCAGCGAACTGATCAAGACCCGCATCGAAAAGGTCAAGCTGACCGCCGAAGCGCGCAACGAAGGCACCGTCACCTCGGTGTCTGACGGCATCGTGCGCATCCACGGCCTTGCCGACGTGATGCAGGGCGAAATGGTCGAGTTGCCCAACAACACCTTCGCCCTCGCGTTGAACCTTGAGCGCGACTCGGTAGGCGCCGTCGTTTTGGGCGACTACAAGAACGTTCGCGAAGGCGACGTTGCCAAGACCACCGGTCGCATCCTCGAAGTGCCGGTTGGCCCCGAGTTGCTCGGTCGCGTGGTCAACGCCCTGGGTGAGCCGATCGACGGCAAGGGCCCGCTGAACGCCAAGCTCAGCGAGCCGGTGGAAAAAGTGGCTCCGGGCGTGATCTGGCGCAAGTCGGTTTCGCAGCCGGTGCAGACCGGCTACAAGTCGGTCGACGCCATGATCCCGATCGGTCGCGGCCAGCGCGAGCTGATCATCGGTGACCGTCAGACCGGCAAGACCGCGATGGCAATCGACGCGATCATCAACCAAAAAGGCACCGGCGTTAAGTGCGTTTACGTCGCCATTGGCCAGAAGGCCTCGACGATCGCCAACGTTGTGCGCCGCTTGGCCGACAATGGCGCGCTCGCGCACACGATCGTGGTGGCCGCGTCTGCGTCCGAATCGGCCGCGATGCAGTACATCAGCGCCTACTCGGGCTGCACCATGGGTGAGTATTACCGCGATCGCGGCGAAGACGCGCTGATCGTGTACGACGACCTCTCCAAGCAGGCCGTGGCTTACCGCCAGATCTCCCTGTTGCTGCGCCGCCCGCCGGGTCGCGAAGCGTATCCGGGCGACGTGTTCTATCTCCATTCCCGCCTGCTCGAGCGCGCATCGCGCGTCAGCGAGGAATACGTTGAGAAGTTCACCAACGGTGCCGTCAAGGGCAAGACTGGCTCGCTCACCGCGCTGCCGATCATTGAAACCCAGGCCGGCGACGTCTCGGCGTTCGTGCCGACCAACGTGATCTCGATCACCGACGGCCAGATCTTCCTGGAAACCGACCTGTTCAACGCCGGCCTGCGTCCGGCCGTGAACGCCGGTATCTCGGTGTCCCGCGTCGGCGGTGCCGCGCAGACCAACATCATGAAGAAGCTGTCGGGCGGTATTCGTATCTCGCTCGCTCAGTACCGTGAGTTGGCGGCGTTCGCGCAGTTCGCATCCGACCTCGACGAAGCGACCCGCAAGCAGCTTGAGCGCGGTCAGCGCGTCACCGAGCTGATGAAGCAGAAGCAGTACGCGCCGATGTCGACCGCGCAAATGGCGCTGTCGATCTACGCCGTCAACGAGGGCTACCTCGACGACGTCGCGCTGCCGAAGATCTTGCCGTTCGAAGCCGGCTTGCACGCGCACCTCGCCAACAGCTACGGCGCGCTTGAAAAGCAGATCGTCGAAACCGGCGCTTGGGACAAGGACATCGAGGCTTCATTCAAGAAGCTGATCTCCGAGTTCAAGACCACCGGCAGCTGGTAAGTCACTGGTAGGGGCGGCTTCGGCCGCTGCAAACGCGCCTCGCGGCGCGCCTACAAAAAAGGAAGAGACATGGCAGGCGGCAGGGAAATCAAGACCAAGATCAAGAGCGTGCAGAACACCCGCAAGGTGACGCGCGCGCTCGAAATGGTCTCGGCATCGAAAATCCGCAAGGCGCAGGAGCGCATGAAGGCGTCGCGTCCGTACGCGCGTCTCATGACCCAACTGATCGGCCACATCGCCAAGGCCAACTCGGAATACACCCATGCGTTCATGGCCGAGCACGCGCAGATCAAGCGCATCGGCTATGTCATCGTGTCGACCGATCGCGGCCTCTGTGGCGGTTTGAATTCGACGATGTTCCGCAAGATCTTGCTCGACATGCGTGAGTGGCAGGGCAAGGGCGTTGAAGTCGACGTGGTTTGCATTGGCCAGAAAGCCTCCACCTTTTTCCGCCGCCTGAAAGTAACGATGGCCGGTTCGGTCACGCACTTGGGCGAGAAGCCGCAAGTCGACCAGCTGGTCGGCGTGATCAAGGTGATGTTGGACGGCTACAGCGCCGGCTCGCTCGATCGCGTGTTCGTCTGCTACAACGACTTCATCAACACGATGGCGCAGAAACCGCGCATCGACCAGCTGCTGCCGCTGCCGGCATCCGAGTCGCTTAATTCCGCGCATGATTGGGACTACATCTACGAGCCAAGTGCCGAAGAAGTGCTGGACCACGTGATGACGCGCTATGTCGAGTCGCTGGTTTACCAGGCTGTCTTGGAAAACTTGGCGTCCGAACACGCCGCCCGCATGGTCGCGATGAAGTCAGCGTCTGATAACGCCAATAAGCTGATCGACACGCTGAAGCTGATTTACAACAAGGCCCGCCAGGCCGCGATTACCCAGGAAATCTCGGAAATCGTCGGCGGCGCCGCGGCCGTTTAAACCCCATTGACGTGTAGGTGCGCGAACACCGCGCCGCCACGAAGAAACGAACTGCTTTTTAGAGGATACAGACATGAGCCAGGGCAAGATTGTGCAGATCATCGGCGCCGTCGTGGACGTTGAGTTTGGCCGCGACGACGTGCCGAAGATCTACGACGCGCTGACCGTCACCGGCACCGACATCACGCTGGAAGTGCAGCAGCAGCTCGGCGACGGCGTCGTGCGCTGCATCGCGCTCGGCTCGACCGACGGCCTGAAGCGCAACTTGATGGCGGTCAATACCGGCCATGCGATTTCCGTCCCGGTTGGCGCCGGCACCTTGGGCCGCATCATGGACGTGCTCGGTCGCCCGATCGACGAAGCCGGCCCGGTCGAGACCAAGGACCATTGGGAAATCCATCGCGCCGCGCCCTCGTACGAAGAACAGTCTTCGACCAACGAGCTGCTGGAAACCGGCATCAAGGTCATCGACCTGATGTGTCCGTTCGCCAAGGGCGGCAAGGTTGGCCTGTTCGGCGGCGCCGGCGTCGGCAAGACCGTCAACATGATGGAGCTGATCAACAACATCGCCAAGGCGCACGCGGGCTTGTCCGTGTTCGCCGGCGTGGGCGAGCGTACCCGCGAGGGCAACGACTTCTACCACGAGATGAAAGATTCCAACGTCCTGGACAAGGTCGCGATGGTGTACGGCCAGATGAACGAGCCGCCGGGCAACCGCCTGCGCGTCGCGCTGACCGGCTTGACCATGGCCGAGTACTTCCGCGACGAGAAAGACGCGTCCGGCAAGGGCAAGGACGTGCTGTTGTTCATCGACAATATCTACCGCTACACGCTGGCCGGCACCGAGGTCTCGGCGCTGCTCGGCCGCATGCCGTCGGCCGTGGGCTACCAGCCGACGCTGGCCGAAGAGATGGGCGTGCTGCAAGAGCGCATCACCTCGACCAAGTCTGGTTCGATTACCTCAATCCAGGCCGTGTATGTGCCCGCCGACGACCTGACCGATCCGTCGCCGGCGACCACGTTCGCCCATTTGGACGCGACCGTGACGCTGAGCCGCAACATCGCGTCGCTGGGTATCTACCCGGCCGTCGATCCGCTCGACTCCACCTCGCGTCAGTTGGATCCGAACGTGATTGGCCACGAGCATTACGACACCGCCCGCCGCGTGCAGTCGACCTTGCAGAAGTACAAAGAGCTCAAGGACATCATTGCGATCTTGGGTATGGACGAGCTGTCGGAAGAAGATAAGCAGGCCGTTTCCCGCGCCCGCAAGATCGAGCGCTTCTTCTCCCAGCCCTTCCACGTGGCTGAAGTCTTCACCGGCTCGCCGGGCAAGTACGTCACCCTCAAGGACACCATCCGCGGCTTCAAGATGATCTTAGACGGCGAATGCGACCACCTGCCCGAGCAGGCGTTCTACATGGTCGGCGGCATTGACGAGGCGTTCGAGAAAGCCAAGAAGATGGCCGACAAGGCCTGATGCGTCAGCGGTGACGTCGGGGCGGTAGGCGGAAACGCTGCCGCTTCCATGCCACCGCTCACCGCTCACGAATTCAAGCGAGAAAACCATGAGCACCATTCGTTGCGACATCGTCAGTGCCGAGGAAGAGATTTTCCACGGCGAAGTGCAGATGGTTGTCGCCACCGGCGAGATGGGTGAGCTCGGCATCGTGCCGCGCCACGCGCCGCTGATCACGCGCCTGAAGCCGGGCAAGGTCGTGCTGACGCTCGCCAACGGCGACAAGCTCGACATCGTCGTCTCCGGCGGCATCCTCGAGGTGCAGCCGCAAGTCGTCACTGTCTTGGCCGACACTGCCATCCGCGCTGAAGACATTGACGAAGCCAAAGCCGTAGCCGCCAAGGAAGAAGCCGAGCGGATCATTGCCGGCAAGGGCGACGCCATGAGCCTGGAAGAAGCGCAGACCCAGCTCGCGATGAGCTTGGCGCAGATGCAGGCGCTGGAGCGGCTACGTAAAAATCTCAAGCATTAAGTTGATCGCCAGCAGCGCTTGACCAACGCCGACCTCAGGTCGGCGTTGTTGTTTCTGCGATTCGCCGACGCGATGCCAAGCGCGGATGGATCGCCAAGCGCGGTTCGGCCGCGACATCGAAGTTCAGCCACGACAACAGCAGTTGCATGCCGATGACTGCCGGCAGCGCCGCCAGCATCACCGTGCCGGCGGTTGCGGCGACGCCGCTGTGCGCCGACAGCCACCATTGCCAGCTGCCGAAGACGATGCCGAACATAAGCAAGGGCCCGGCCGCCACCAGCGCCAGCGACGCGAGAGAAAAACCGCGCACGAAATAGCTGTAGATCAGACGCCGCGCCGTGTTGTACATATTTCCCGCTAGGAACGGGACCACACTGTGCGCGGGATTGAGCCCGGAGGTTTCACTGCCGTAGACCGCCCGCATAGGGACTTCGACAATGCAGGCACGCAGCTGGTTGAGCTGGTAAAGCATGTCCGATTCGAAGAAGTAGCGCGGCGCGATGCGTTCTAACGGTAGCTCCGACAGCACATCGCGGTGGATCGCTGTGAACCCATTGGTTGGATCGACCAGCTGCCAATAGCCGCTGGCGAGTTTGGTCAGCAGCGAGAGTCCGGCATTGCCGATCAAGCGCAGGGCGGGCATGGACGTCGCGTCTCGCAGCGAATAGAACCGGTTGCCTTTGGCGTAATCGGCTTCACCGGCCAGCACGGGCGCCGCCAGTCGCGAAATAAGCGCCGGGTCCATTTGCCCATCGCCATCAAGTTTCACTATCACGCCGGCTGCTGTGTCTAAGGCAGCGCGATAGCCGGTCGCGACTGCCGCACCCACGCCGCCGTTACGCGCATGCACAAGCACGGTGACGCGCGGATCTGTGCATTGCTTCCGAACCAGTTCGCCGGTCTGCAGCGGACAGGCATCATCGACCACGAAGATCGAATCTACGTCCGGGCCGATTCGCGCCAATAGCGACAAAATGCTCGGCCCCACGCGATGGCAAGGGATCACGACGGCAACGGAAGGAAAAACAGTTGTGCTTGGAAGAGTCATGGACGGTAAATCCAATGGCGGGAGACCACAAAGCCAACAATCGCGAGCAGAGCTTCAACCACCGGCTTGCCGGCCCAGGCCCAATTCAAGCCCAGCGTACTGGCTAGTTGTGAGATGGCCAGAGTGCTGATGAGTGTGGTAGCCAGCCACAGTATGCCGAAGCGCAACGCAGCCCGTCCGTGCAGTTGCGATTGGCCGGCGCGCGCAAACGTATAGCGCCCATTGAGCCAGAATCCCAGCGCGGCCCCGCCGACACGGCCAAGGACATTGCCCAGTTCCACGGGCAGGCCAAGCCCGGTCGCACCGACGAAAACCGCCCAGTCGAGCACCAACTGCAGGCCGCCGACGACCAAGAAACCCAGCCCCTGACGGCCCAGGCTCACGCGCCAAGGCCTCCGCAATGGGCGCCACCGCACAAAGTCTGGACACAGGCCCTCGCTCGGGCCTTCACCGAAGTCGCGACCATCGCGCTAGCCGCCGCAAATGTGCCGGCGACGTCCGAATCGTTTTCCATGGCCTGCTTGTGGCGTCGAAAGCGTGATAATACAGGCCATCTTTGCCAGACCCTAAGACCATGAGCCCAGCCCTGCACGTCGTGATCCTCGCCGCCGGTGAAGGCAAACGCATGAAGTCGAACCGACCCAAGGTGCTGCAGTCGCTCGCGGGCGCGCCGATGCTGGCGCATGCGATCGCCGCGGCACGCGAGTTGGATCCGGTAGCCATTCACATCGTCTTTGGACACGGTGGCGACCAAGTCCGCGCAGCCTTTGCCGACCAAGCCGACTTGCTGTGGGCCGAGCAGGCGCAGCAGCTGGGCACCGGCCACGCCGTGCAGCAGGCAATGCCAGCAATTCCAGATGATGCGCGCGTTCTCGTGCTTTACGGCGATGTGCCGCTAATTCGCGCGCAAACCCTGCGCGAGTTAATGATGCTCACCGAGCCGCTGGCGGTACTCGCCGCTGAGCTCGACGATCCCACCGGCTATGGCCGCGTCGTCCTCGATGCCACCGGCAAGGTGGGTGCCATCGTCGAGCAAAAAGACGCCAGCGACGACGTTCGCGCCGTGAACTTGGTCAATACCGGTATCATCGCCGCCGATGTCGCGGCCTTGCGCGGTTGGCTGGGCAAACTGCGCAATGCCAACGCGCAGGGCGAGTATTACCTCACCGACATATTCGCGATGGCGGCCGATGAATTCGTGCCGGCCGAGGTCATTCGGGTCGCCGATCCGGTTGAGACCGAGGGCGCCAATGACCCATGGCAATTGGCCCAGCTCGAGCGCGCATTCCAACGCCGTGCGGCACAAGCGCTCGCCGTGCAGGGCGTGCGCTTTTCCGATCCAGCGCGCTTCGACCAGCGCGGGCAAGTAACCGTGGGGCACGATGTTGAGATCGATGTTGACGTGATCTTGGAAGGCGTTGTACATCTTGGCGAAGGTGTGCGCATCGGTCCCTTTTGCCGAATCAAGGATGCCACCCTCGCTGCTGGCACGATCGTGCTGGCGCACTGCGATATCGAGGGTGCAGTCACACTCGGGCCCTGCCATATCGGCCCCTATGCGCGCCTGCGTCCGGGCACGGTGCTTGAAGACGGTGCGCACATCGGGAACTTTGTTGAGATCAAGAAGACACGCGTCGGGCGCGGCTCGAAGGCCAATCACCTCAGCTACCTCGGCGATGCCGAAATCGGCGCGGGCGTGAACATCGGCGCCGGCACGATTACTTGCAACTACGACGGCGTCAACAAGTCATTGACTCGCATTCAGGACGGCGCTTTCATCGGCTCGAACTCGTCCCTAGTAGCACCGGTCAATATCGGCAAGGACGCCACGATTGGCGCCGGCTCGGTCATCACGCGCAACGCGCCGGAAGGTGAGTTGACCATTGCCCGTGGTCGCCAGCAGAGCGTTCCGGACTGGAAGCGACCGACGAAAAAGTAGAGTCCGTCATCGGACACACCGGCGTTCCCTCTCTCTATTGGATGCGGTTTGATGGCCGTAGTGCTCTCGTTCTTGGTCTATTCGGCATTCTGTTACTGGGTTGTTTTCATGGACGGCGCCGACGTGTTGGAAGGGTGGAAATCCTTCTTCCTCTTGGGCTGGTTCGCGGCCGCGCTGACCCCCGACGAACTTCGGTTCTACGTCGGCCTCTCGTGGCTCGTCGGATTGGTGGTGACCTTGATGCAGTATTTTTCCGCTGCATCGCCATAACGCTCAGCACGTAGGAGCCAGCTTGCTGGCGACCGATCGTCATGAGCCGCGCAATAACGGCAGGCAGCGGTGAGTGCGCGAGTGCGGCAGGCCGCCGTGTGAAAGATAACGATGAGCGCGGCCGATCGGATCGCCAGCAACCTGGCTCCTACGTGGGTGCCGTCCGGTTTCAGGCAGGCAGAACCATCGCCACCATCAAACCGCCGCCCTCACGATTGGCCAGCGCAATGCGGCCGCCGTGCGCTTCGGCAATTTC
>JBBSAA010000075.1:0-12192 GCA_038252715.1 Lysobacterales bacterium
GTGCAGGCGCGGGTTCTGGCCGCATTTCCTGAGTCGAGCAAGGTGTTCATCAGCCCTGATACGACCTACAAATTCGTCGCGCAGGCGGGCGCAGACTTCCCACGGGGCGACCAGCAACGTCCGCTGGTTATCGGCTTCGGCCCCTGTGGCCTGCTAGCGGCCTTGGTGCTGGCGCAAATGGGCCTGAGGCCCATCGTGCTCGAGCGCGGCCAAGACGTGCGCGTGCGCACCCAGGACACTTGGGGCCTGTGGCGGAAGAAAACCCTCAACACCGAATCGAACGTGCAGTTTGGCGAGGGCGGCGCGGGCACGTTTTCGGATGGCAAGCTTTGGAGCCAGATCCAGGACAAGTTTCACTACGGCCGAAAAGTGCTGGCCGAGTTCGTTAAGGCCGGCGCGCCGGAAGAAATCCTGTTCGTCAGCAAGCCCCACATCGGCACCTTCAAACTTGTCAGCATGGTTGAAAAGATGCGCGCGGAAATCATCGCGCTGGGCGGCGAAATTCGCTTTGGACAGCGCGTCGAGGCACTGCTCATAGCTGAGGGCCAGGCGACTGGCGTGACCTTGGCAACCGGCGAGAGCGTCCACAGCCGCCACATCGTGTTGGCCATTGGCCACAGCGCCCGCGACACTTTCCAGATGCTGTTTGATCGCGGTGTCCACATCGAGGCGAAGCCGTTCTCGATTGGTTTTCGTATCGAGCACCCACAATCGGTCATTGACGACGCGCGCTTCGGCGCCTCCGCCGGCAATCCCATCCTCGGTGCGGCGGATTACAAGCTCGTGCACCACGGCAAAGATGGCCGCAGCGTCTACAGCTTCTGCATGTGTCCGGGCGGTACGGTCGTCGCGGCGACGTCGGAAGTAGGCCGCGTGGTGACGAACGGCATGAGCCAGTATTCGCGCAACGAGCGCAATGCCAACGCGGCCATCGTCGTCGGCATTGATCCGGAGAAAGACTACCCGGGGCATCCGCTGGCGGGCATCGAACCGCAGCGCCAGCTGGAAACGCGGGCGTACGAGGTCGGCGGCGGCGACTACATCGCGCCGGCGCAGCGCGTGGGCGATTTCCTAGCCAATGTCGCGTCTACGGGACCAGGCAGCGTCGAACCCTCGTACAAACCCGGCGTGCGCTGGTGCAATCTGGCTGAGGTGCTGCCGCCATTCGCGGTCGCAGCGATCCGTGCGGCCATCCCGGAGTTCAACAAGCAGATTAAAGGCTTCTCAATGCCCGACGCGGTGCTAACCGCCGTTGAGACGCGCACGTCCTCACCGATCAGCATCAAGCGCGATGCGAGCCTGCAAAGTGTCAATACGCGCGGCCTGTTTCCGGCCGGAGAGGGTGCGGGGTACGCCGGTGGCATCCTTTCCGCGGCCGTCGACGGCATCAAGGTGGCAGAAGCGGTGGCGCGGGATTTGTTGGGCTGATTGATCGCTGGCGGTGAAAAAATGAAGAAGGGCCGCTTGCGCGGCCCTTCTCTTTCACTTGGTGGAGGTGGCGGGAGTTGAACCCGCGTCCGAGAGCACTCTATCTCCGGCACTACATGCTTAGCTCGTTGTTAGTTCTCGTCAGCCGGCAACACAACGTGCGAGGCACACCGTCTGACACACCCGCTAAATTCAAGCGTTCGGTTGGCGGGTCGCCACCGAGGCCGGTTCCGTGATAATGACCCTACATCCACGAGCACGGGCACAAGTGGGTTCGGGGCTTACGCCTTAAGCGGCGAGAGCGTAGTTGTCGTCGTTGGCAACTAAATTTTGCTACTGGATTAACGAGGACAGTCGCCCCCTCGGCATGCGCCAGTCGACTTTGCGACCCCCGTCGAAGCCAGGACACCCCCGGAAACGGAAACCATAAATCTACCGACACCTCCAGTATGAGGTCGCGAGGGTTAGGTTTCAATGATCGAATGGACGTAGGAGCGGCGTAAGACCGCGACTCGTTCAGGACTCCGGGTCACTTCAGGTCGCGGGCTTACGCCGCTCCTACGGAATGAGCGGGCTAGGCGTTCTTGTTGTGACGGCGCATCGTGCGCTGCTTTTCGCGGGCCCAGTCGGCGTCTTTACTGGCCTGGCGCTTGTCGTGGGCCTGCTTGCCCTTGGCTAGCGCGAGTTCCAGCTTGACCTTATTGCCTTTCCAATAACAGGCGGTCGGGATCAGCGTATAGCCCTCGCGCTCGACCTTGCCGACCAAACGGTCAATTTCGGCACGGTGCAGCAGCAGCTTGCGCGTGCGGCGGTCATCGGGGATCACGTGGGTCGAGGCCGAGATCAGGGGCGTGATCTGCGAGCCGAACAGGAAGATCTCGCCGTTCTTGACCATCGCATAGCTGTCGCCCATGTTCAGGCGGCCAGCGCGGATCGACTTGAGCTCCCAGCCGAGCAGGGAGATGCCGGCCTCGTAACGGGCCTCAAGGTGGTAGTCATGGCGCGCAGACCGGTTCAGGGCAATCGTCTTGCCCTGTTCGCCTGCGCTATTCTTGGCTTCTTTCTTATTGGACATGGTTTTTCCTTGCGCCCATTGTCGCTTATGCGCGGCCGGGCAGGGAGACTCCCGGGGAACACAAGATGACTAGCATTCACCGACACGCGCTGGTGCGGCATTCCGCGGCGCGAATGTATGGCTTGGTCAACGACGTGGCGTCCTACGCCGATCGTTTTTCCTGGTGCGAAGGCTCGGAAGTTCTGGAGAAATCCAAGTCCGAGATGCTCGCTCGGCTGGATTTGCGGATTGCTGGCTTCCCCTTGAGCTTCACCACCCGCAACGCCTTGAGTCCGCCCAACACCATTGAATTGACGCTCGAAGAAGGTCCATTTCGTCAGTTTGGCGGCCTATGGGTGTTTCATTCGCTCGATGAAGGCGCCTGCAAGGTTAGCCTGACGCTGGATTTTGATATCGCCGGGAAATTGGTCGGCACCGCGCTCGCGCTCGGAATGCAGGGTCTGGCAGATAAAATGGTGGATGATTTCTGCCGGGAAGCCGATGAGACCGAAGAATGAGCGATGCGGCGGCCCCACGAGTGTTGTCGGTGTCGGTCGTGTTCGCGCGCGCCGAGGGTTACTGGGCGACTGATCTGACCCTGCCGGCAGGCGCGACGGTCGCCGATGCCCTGCGACAACTGCAGAACACGCTTGATTATCAGCAGGTGCAGCCGGAAATAGCGGGTCTAGCGATTTTCGGGCGGGTGGTCGGTGAAGACGCGCGGCTGCACGAGGGCGACCGGCTGGAATTGCTCAGGGCGTTGGTGGCAGATGCAAAACAGGCGCGCCGAGCGCGCGCCGTACTGCCAAAGCGACGGTCTTAGCGACCACGCTTCTTGGCTTTCTCTTTCTCAGTCTCGCGCGGCAGATTGCCGAACTTGCGTGACTGGACCTGCAGGGCGGCATTGTGGTCGGGGAAATATTCACCTTCCCACTTGCTGACGGCATCACCGTCGAAGTAGACCGTGAGGATTTTGATCTCGGTCTTTTTGCGCTCGTAACGCTCGCTCGCCACGTAGTCCCAGCGATTATTGTGGAACGGATCGGCAACCGGTGGCGTGCCGAGCAGGCCATCGACCTGTTGACGCGTCATGCCTACCTGCAATTGCTCGACGTTTTTCGTTTCGAGCAGGTTGCCCTGGTACACGGGTGCGCGGTAAATGATGTTGCAGCCGGACAAGAGAACGGCGGCGAGTACGAACAGGAAGGCCTTGCGCATCGGGAACATAGTCAAAGGTGGGCAACCGGGCGATAATACACCAAGCACCGACCGGCGTCGGCCCGATAAGTTTCCTGGCAGCGGAGGATTCATGGAATCGCAGGACCTTCGTAAGGTTGGCCTAAAGGTCACCCACCCCCGGATCCGGATCCTGGAGCTGCTGGAAAGCACCGGCGTACGGCATCTGACCGCTGAGGATATCTATCGGCAGCTCTTGAACGGCGGCGAAGACATCGGTCTGGCCACGGTCTACCGGGTGCTGACCCAGTTCGAGGCCGCGGGGTTAGTGCTGAAACACAACTTCGAGGGCGGCCAGGCGGTTTATGAGCTCGATCGCGGCCAGCATCACGATCATATGGTCGACATCGAGACCGGCAAGGTCATCGAGTTCACCAGCCCTGAGATTGAATTGCTGCAAAAGCAAATCGCCGAGAAACACGGCTATGTCATCGAAGAACACAGCCTAGTGCTGTACGTGCGTTCGAAGAAAAAGAAGTCCTAGCCTCAGCAACAGGCAACGCGCGACGGGCATCGTAGGAACGGGCATAACCGCGATACCGATCGCCTTGGCAACTCAATCGCGGTCATGCCCGCTCCCACATCTCAGCTTGACTGCGCGCGACCCAGCATCTGCTTAGCGTTTGCGCGGGTTTCCTTGGTAATTTCCACGCCGCCAAGCATGCGCGCCAGTTCCTCGATACGGGCCTTTTCGTCCAGCACCGCGACCGCGCTATGGGTGGCGCTGCCATTGCTGGCCTTGCTGACCTGGAAGTGATGGTGCCCTTGGGCTGCGACCTGCGGCAGGTGGGTGACACAGAGCACCTGGCGTGAGCGACCCAAGGCCCGTAATTTCTGCCCAACCACTTCCGCCACCGCGCCGCCAATGCCGGTATCGACTTCGTCGAAGATCATCGTCGGCACCGCGTCCAAGCCCAAGGCCGCGACTTCGATGGCCAAACTGATGCGCGCCAATTCGCCGCCTGACGCCACTTTGCGTAACGCCCGTGGCGGCTGGCCCGGGTTGGCGGACACCAGGAATTCGCAGCGCTCGGCGCCCAGCGCATGCGGCTTGGTGCCGTCTTGAGCGCCCAATTCGACGGCAAACACGCCGCCGCCCATGCCCAATTCGCTCATCAGCGCCGACACGGCCTTGCCCAAGGCTTTCGCGGTCTTGGTTCGTGCCTTGGTCAGCTCGGCGGCAAGTTGGACCCAACGCAGCGCAGCGGCGGCCCGATCGGCGGCTAAACGCTCGCTACGTTCGCCGGCACCGCGCAGGGACTCGAATTCGGCGGCTAGCGCATCGCGCCTCGCTGCCAAGTCGGGTAGGGGCACGCGATGTTTTCGGGCGAGGTCGTGCAAGCGGGCCATGCGCGACTCCAGTTCGACGAGGTGCGCTGGGTCGAGGTCTAGGTCGTCGCGCAGGCGTTCTAGCGCGCTAGTGGCTTCGTCCAGCCCGATACTGGCCGATTCAAGCAAGGTCGCGATTTCAGCCAGGCGGGGTTCGTTATCGATGTGGCGCGACAAGTCGCCCTGAACCTGATGCAGACCGCGGGACAGGGATACGCCGTCGTCGCCTGACAATCGGTCCAGGGCCGCGTCATAGCTCGCTAGCAGGTCAGCAGCATGGGCTTGGCGGCGATGGCTGCCCAACATCTCTTCAATGCCGGCAGCATCGAGCGATTCTCGATCCAGCTCGCCCAGTTGATGCTCGAGGTAGCTCAGTCGGTCGCCGACATCGCCAGCACGGGTGAGCTCGGCCAGCTCGCGGTCGATGGCCGCCCATCGCGCGGCTTGCTCACGCACCGCCAGCAGCTGCGCTTCGTTTTGGCCGAAAGCGTCCAGCAGGCCGAGCTGATGGGTGCGGTCCAGCAGGGCTTGGTGTTCGTGCTGACCGTGGATTTCGACCAAGAGCGAGCCCAATTGGGAAAGCTGGGCCAAGGTCGCCGGCCGGCCATTGATCCAGGCCCGGGAACCACCATCGGCCCGGATGACTCGGCGCAGCTGGCAGGCGCCGTCCTCATCGAGGGCATTGTCATCGAGCCAGGCAGCCGCTTCTGGCGCATCGTCGAGGCCAAATTCGGCGCTCAATTCGGCCCGCTCGGCACCGTGGCGAACAACCCCGGCATCGGCGCGCGCGCCGGTGAGCCAAAGCAGGGCGTCGACAAGCAGGGACTTGCCCGCGCCGGTTTCGCCCGACACGACGGTCAAACCGTCGGCAAAAGCCAGTTCTGCGCCGCTGACGACGGCGAAGTCCTTGAGAGTGAGGTGATTGAGCATGATCTGGCGATTTTGCCTGAAAGAGGGCCGACTTCGTTCAGCCAATGTCGCAGGAGCGTGTCCGAAAAGCTGAGACTGGGTTCGCTTGTATCGCCGCCGGTCTGGACTAATCTATGGGCAATGAGTCTTCCCCTTGATCCGCGCGCACGCCGCCTGCTCCGCAGCCTGATTGCCCAGCATATCCGCGACGGCGAACCGGTGGGCAGCCGCACGCTCGCGCGCCAGTCCGGGCTGGATGTGAGCCCGGCCACGGTGCGCAACATCATGGCCGACCTCGAGGAGATCGGCCTATTGGCCGCGCCCCACACCTCGGCCGGGCGCATCCCGACCGCGCAGGGCTACCGCGTCTTCGTTGATTCCCTACTGCAGATGCAGCCCTTGGGCGACCCGGAAATGGACCGCCTGCGCAGCAGCATGCCCTCAGGCGTCGGTACCCAGGCGTTGTTGGCCAACGCCTCGGAATTGCTGTCGGCCATGAGCCAGTTTGTCGGCGTGGTGACCGTTCCGCAGCGGGCAGCGTTTGCGTTCAGGCACATTGATTTCGTGCCTTTGGACGACGGCCGGGTGTTGGTGATCTTGGTGTTCACCGACAACGAGGTGCAGAACCGCATCATCCAAACGCGCCGCACGTACACGCCGTCCGAACTCGAGCAAAGCGCGAATTACCTCAACCAGCATTTTGCCGGGCGGCCATTGGCTGACATCCGCAGCACGCTGCTGCGCGAATTGCGCGACACCCGCAGCGAGATGGAGCGGGTCTTGTCGGCCGCGGTCGAGCTGTCGGAACAGGCGCTGGCGCCCGGTGAGCGCGGTGCAGGCAACTCCGACGACATGGTCCTGGCCGGCCAGACCCGGTTGATGGGCCTGCAAGAGCTGTCGGACATGGACCGCTTGCGCGATTTGTTCGAGGCGTTTTCGCGCAAACGCGAAATCCTGGCCCTGCTGGAGCGCTGTACCCACGCGCCAGGCGTGCGGGTATTTATTGGCGAGGAAAGTGGCTTGGCGCCGCTTGAGGGCTGCACGGTGATCACCGCGCCCTACACCAGCGACGGCAAGGTCTTGGGCGTCTTGGGCGTCATTGGCCCCACCCGCATGGCCTATGAGCGCGTCATCCCCATGGTCCAGGCCACCGCCGACCTCTTAGGCGCGGCTTTTTCCCCGCCCACGTAGGAGCCAGCTTGCTGGCATGCCTGCCTTGGTCATCGCTACCTTGTGCTTGTTGGCTTGCGGTAACCGCAGCCTCTTTCGGGTTAGCCGCACGTAACGCGGTGTGTCCATGGTCGTCGCGGGTGTGATTTTGTCGCCAGCGAGGCCCGCCCACGTAGGGGTCAGCTTGCTGGCGAGAAACCGCCCATCGAGGCCTCGTAACCACCGGCTGTGGAATGCTTCGGTGTCGCCAGCGAGCTGGCTCCTACGATTGCCCCCCACGTAGGAGCCAGCTTGCTGGCGAGAAACCGCCCATCGAGGCCTCGTAACCACCGGGTGTGGAATGCTTCCGTGTCGCCAGCGAGCTGGCTCCTACGACAGTCGGCGTAGAAATAACTTGAAACAATGGCTGGCGACCCCATAAATTGCCCGACCCCGAGCAACGGGGTGAGCCACTACGAGCCAGCGAGAGACCCCATGCATAGCGAAACTCCCGAGTCGGGTGCGCAAGCGCCTCTAGACGATGCCGACTCCGGCAACGAAACCCTCGCCGCCGAACTTGACCAACTGCGCGCGACCATCGTGGCGTTGAGGGAGGAGACCCTGCGCGAGCGCGCCGAGCTCGACAACCAGCGCAAACGCTTGGCCCGCGACGTCGATATGGCGCGCAAGTTTGCCAACGAGCGACTGCTCGCCGAGCTTCTGCCGGTCTTCGACAGCCTCGACGGCGGCCTTACGGCGGCCGGCCCGGCCCCGAGCCCGCTCAAGGACGGGCTGGAGCTAACCTATAAACAGCTGCTCAAGGTGGCCGCTGATAACGGACTAACCGTGGTCGACCCGGTCGGGCAGGCATTCAACCCGGACCACCATCAGGCGATCAGCCAGGCCGAGGTGCCCGGCGCCGCGCCCGGCAGCGTCGTCCAGGTCTTTCAGAAGGGCTACCTGCTCAATGAACGCTTGCTGCGCCCGGCCTTGGTCGTGGTCGCGCCGTAAGCCTAATTGGCACACAGCGTCTTGAAAACGGAATGATGGCCTCCAAATAGGCTTCAAGAACATTGATCGCGACACCGCACCGCGGCTCGCAGGAACACACGGAGAGTAATGACATGGGCAAGATCATCGGTATCGACCTGGGCACCACCAACAGCTGCGTCGCGGTTATGGAAGGCGGCGTCGCCAAGGTCATCGAAAATTCCGAGGGCGACCGCACCACGCCGTCGATCGTCGCGTTTACCAAGGACGGCGAAGTCATCGTCGGTGCCTCGGCCAAGCGCCAAGCCGTCACCAACCCCAAGAACACCTTCTACGCGGTGAAGCGCCTGATCGGCCGCAAATTCACCGACGCCGAAGTCACCAAGGACATGGACTTGGTACCGTACGCGATCATCGCGCACGAGAACGGCGACGCCTGGGTCCAGACCAGCGATGGCAAGAAAATGGCCTCGCAGGAAATCTCGGCCAAGGTGCTGGAAAAGATGAAGAAGACCGCTGAAGCCTACTTGGGCGAGACGGTCACCGAAGCGGTCATCACCGTGCCGGCGTACTTCAACGACAGCCAGCGCCAAGCCACCAAGGACGCCGGTCGCATTGCTGGCCTCGACGTCAAGCGCATCATCAATGAGCCGACTGCAGCTGCGCTGGCCTATGGCATGGACAAGAAGGGCGGCGACCGCAAGATCGCGGTTTACGACCTGGGCGGCGGCACGTTCGACGTGTCGATCATCGAGATCGCTGAAATCGACGGCGAGAAGCAGTTCGAAGTGCTGGCCACCAACGGTGACACCTTCCTTGGCGGCGAAGATTTCGACAAGCGCGTCATCGATTTCTTGGTCGAAGAGTTCCAGAAAGAGCAGGGCATCGACCTGCGCAAGGACCCGTTGGCCCTGCAGCGCCTGAAGGACGCCGCCGAGCGCGCAAAGATTGAGCTGTCGACCTCGCAGCAGACCGACGTGAACCTGCCGTACGTCACCGCCGACGCCTCGGGCCCGAAGCATCTGAACATCAAGCTCACCCGCGCCAAGCTCGAAGCGCTGGTGGATGACTTGGTCAAGAAGACGATCGAGCCCTGCCGCATCGCCTTGAAGGATTCGGGGCTTGCCGCGAGCGCGATCAATGAAGTGATCCTCGTCGGTGGCCAGACCCGCATGCCGAAAGTGCAGGCGGCCGTGGCCGAGTTCTTCGGTAAGGAGCCGCGCAAGGACGTCAACCCCGACGAGGCCGTCGCCATTGGCGCAGCCGTGCAGGGCGGCGTGCTGGCCGGCACCGTCAAGGACGTGCTGCTGCTCGACGTAACCCCGCTGTCGCTGGGTATCGAGACGATGGGCGGCGTGTTCACCAAGATCATCGAGAAGAACACCACGATCCCGACCAAGGCCTCGCAGACGTTCTCGACCGCTGAAGACAATCAGTCTGCGGTGACCGTGCACGTGCTGCAGGGTGAGCGCGAGCAGGCCCGCTTCAACAAGTCGCTGGCCAAGTTCGACCTGACCGGTATTGATTCGGCGCCGCGTGGCATGCCCCAAGTTGAGGTGTCATTCGACATCGACGCCAACGGCATCCTGCACGTGTCGGCCAAGGACAAGAAGAACGGCAAGGAACAGAAAGTCGAGATCAAGGCCGGTTCGGGCCTGAGCGAGGAAGAAATCGCGCAGATGGTTCGCGACGCGGAAGTCAATCGTGAGGAAGACAAGAAGTTCCATGAGCTCGTCACTGCGCGCAACGCCGCCGACGGCCTGATCCACAGCACGCGCAATGCGATGAAGGACCATGGCGCCAAGGTGCCGGGCGAGCAGTTGGCTGCCATCGAAACTGCGCTGTCGGATCTAGAGACGGCGATGAAGGGTGACGACAAGGGCCAGATCGAGGCCAAGACCAATGCTCTGCAGCAGGCTGCTCAAGCGCTTCATGCTGCGGCCCAAGCCGGTGAGCAGGGCGGCGGCGAGTCGGCCGCGCCGAACGCCCAGGCCGAAGACGTGGTGGACGCTGAGTTCACCGAGGTCAAGGACGACCAGAAGTAAGTCGTAGCGGCTAGCGTCTTTAACATTGTTGGATCAACTGCCCGCGATGCACCGGTGCTTCCGGTGTTCGCGGGCGGTTTCGTTAACGTCCCGGCGCTGCGCCGGTTGAGCAAGATCAGGGGTTTTGATGAGCAAGCGCGACTACTACGATGTCCTCGGTCTGGCCAAAAGCGCCAACGAAGACGAGATCAAGAAGGCGTATCGCCGCGCGGCGCAAAAGCATCATCCTGACCGCAATCCTGATGACAAGTCGGCCGAAGCGAGCTTCAAGGAAGCCAAGGAAGCTTATGAAGTGCTGTCGGACGGCGGCAAGCGCCGCATCTATGACCAGCATGGCCATGCCGCGTTCGAACACGGCATGGGCGGTGGCAGTGGCGGCCAAGGCGGCGCCGGTTTTGGCGACGTCAATGACATCTTCGGCGATATCTTCGGCGATATCTTTGGCGGTGGGCGCCAGCAGCGCGCGCCGCGCCGGGGCGCTGACTTGCGCTATGTCGTCGAGCTGGATCTTGAAGAAGCGGTCTTTGGCGTCGACAAGAAAATCGAAGTGCCGACCCTCGTCGCCTGCGATCCCTGCCACGGCTCGGGGTCGGAAGACGGCAAGGTAGAAACCTGCAAAACCTGCGCCGGTCGCGGCCAGGTGCGCATGCAGCGCGGCATCTTCTCCGTGCAGCAGCCGTGCCCCACCTGCGGCGGCCGTGGCCAGACCATCGCCAAGCCGTGCAAGACCTGCCACGGCAACGGCCGTTTGCAGGACGAAAAAGTGCTGTCGGTGAAAATTCCGTCCGGCGTCGACAATGGCGACCGCATCCGCCTGCAGGGCGAAGTCGAGGCCGGGCCCGTGGGCGCACCAGCCGGCGATTTGTACGTGGAAGTGCAGGTGCGCGAGCACAAGACCTTCCAGCGCGAGGGCGACGACCTCTACTGCGAAGTGCCGATTCGTTTTTCGCAGGCCGCGCTCGGCGCCGATATCGTGGTGCCAACGCTCGACGGCGAAGCCTTGATCAAGGTGCCGCTGGAAACGCAGACCGGCAAGCTGTTCCGTTTGCGTGGCAAGGGCGTCAAGTCGGTGCGCAGCCATTCGCATGGCGACATGCTCTGCCGCGTGGTGGTCGAGACCCCGGTCAACCTGACGGCGACCCAGCGCGAGCTGCTCAAGGATTTCGAAGCGACTTTCGAAGGCGAGCACGGCGCGCGTCATTCGCCGCGGTCCAGCGGCTTCCTCGACGGCGTTAAGGCGTTCTGGGATCGAATGACGTCCTGACCGGCGTCCGTTCACTCTCGACCGCTTATCTGCGCATGGCGTCCAAGCTTGGGCGCTGAGCGTCGCTACTAAGTCGCGCTGTAATCCCCATCCAGGCCCCGCCTAGCCGAACCGTAAGCTCAGCTAGGGCCGGCAAGGGCAGAACCAACTTGGCGGAGCCTGTCGTTCGCGATTGCCACGCGTGCCGACATTGCCTCGCAGCACCGATTCCCTTACCGTCCGGGCATGACTTCCCCGACCCGCGTACTTATCCATGGCGCCAATGGCCGCATGGGCCAAGCTCTGCTGCGACTCGCGGCTGACAGCCCTGGTTTGCGCGTGGTCGCTGCCGTGACACGGCTTGGTGATTCCGCAGGCGCGGGCGATACGCCCTTTTTTGCCAGCGCTGACCTCGCCGCTGTCCCGCCGTTTGATGTCGCCATCGACTTCAGCCTGCCGGAAGCGTTCGACGCAATCTTGGCGCTGTGTCGTTCGCGACACGTGGGCCTAGTTAGCGGTACGACTGGCTTGTCCTCGCTGCAACGTCAGGCGATGACGGAGGCAGGTAGCGAAATTCCGGTGTTGTGGGCTTCCAACTTCAGCCTCGGTGTGGCCGTGCTGGAAGACCTGGTTCGACGCGCGGCGAAGGTTCTGGCCGACTGGGATGCCGACCTCGTCGAATCCCACCACGTGCATAAGAAAGACGCGCCGTCCGGCACTGCACTGACGCTGGGGCGCGCTGTCGCCGAGGGGCGGGGCGCTGAGCCCAATTACATGTCCCTGCGCGCAGGCGACATTGTCGGCGAGCA
>JBBSAA010000076.1:0-12001 GCA_038252715.1 Lysobacterales bacterium
GACGGCGAACTCGTCGTCGAGTCGCAGGCCGAGCCTGAGAAGCTGCTGCCCGCTACTGTCTAACCGTTAACTGATTGGCTTTAAAACAATGCCCGCCCCTCAAGGCGGGCATTGTCATTGAAGCGTAGCGTGCGGCTTGCGCACGGCATGGAACGCAATTGAGTGTGCCGATGCGCAGCGAGGGCGAGTTTCAGGCGCGATGTCCGAACAGTCGCATACACAGCGCCACACCGAGGCCCCATGCGCCGTTGAGCAGCAGCGCGCCTACGATCAAGCTGCTGCTCAGGGCAATGCCTTTGATTGGAAACACCACGAACCATGCGACCAGGCTGGGCAATAGCGCACCCAGAACGAACGCCAGAAGCCAGTGCGCCATGCCGGTACGGTTACGGATTAGAGCCCACAGCACGATGCCCCACAGTCCGCCCCAGAACGCCAGGGAAATGACTTTGGGTACGCCCAGCGGTGGACCGGGGTCCATGTTCCAGGCGGCCACGGGAACCTTTCCGGCCAAGTGCAGCAACTGCAGCAGGCCCTGATGGAAGAGCAGGGTGGCGATGAAGCCGGCGATAAAAGCAAACAGCAGGGTCTTCGGCTTGAACACGGGAACTCCGATCCTCCATGGCAACGCGGACAGAATACGCCGACGCCGGGCCGCCTGCGAATGGCCGTTCTCCCACGCTAGCGACGCCTTTCAATGACGCCAGCGGGTCGATTGGAATGGTTCACCAACCTCGGTGCTGTGCCGCCTGGGGCGGGGGAGAAGCGAGGCAAAATAGAACGGCGGCCCAGCGCCGCGATTTCTGTTTCGTGCCACCGCGCACCAGTTTGGCCAGCGAAGAGTCACTAGGTCGTTGGCGTATAGTCTTTGCATGAAGCCCGTCATCTTCAACCAGCAACAGCGGTTCGTTCGCACGCTGCTGCTACTGGCTGCTGCCGCGGGGTTGGCCGCTGTCACTGGCGGAGTCGTTGCCATGCTGATGCGTTCCGCCAACGGGGTGCCGGTAGTCATCGCGATTGTTTCTGGCGTCGTCTGCATCACGCTGCTGATCTGCGCCGCATTCACTGTGCCTGCGGCTCGACGGGCGACCCTGATGATCACGCGGATGCAGGCCGGCGACGCGCTGGCACACTGGGTCTACTCGCCGGAATTCTGGAAGGCGTGGGTGACTCGCGAACGGCGCTGGTTCGGCTTTGCGACTTGGGGCGCCGTTGCCTTCGTCGTCGCCGTCGTTGGGATCATCGTCTACGCCCTGCTGACCACCCCGCTGGCAATCAACCCAACGCGCCAACGCGACGCCTTGGTCGCCAGCGGCGGGGCGACGATCGTGATTGGTTTTATCCTCGGCGGCATGGCCGCGTACCGGCGACGACGCTCGAATCGCCTGCTCGCCTGCGGCGAGTGCTACTTGATGAGCGACGCTGCCTATATCGGCGGCGACTTCTTTTTCTGGAACGCCCAAATGCGCGGCCTGCAGACCGCCGTGCTTGTCCCTCCGGAAGGCGCGCGTCCTGCTGCGATCGAGCTAACCATGGGCGCATCGCCCAATGCGGCCCGAGCCCAACGCAGCATCGGCCTGGCGGCCCTTGCCGCCGGCGGCCTGTACTTCGGCGAATACAAAAATATCGCACGCATCCCCGTTCCCCTCGAATCCATGAGCGACGCCGAGCGCGTCGTCCAGCTGTGGAATCAGAACAAGAACTAACTGGGAGCGGGGCGCATGCGCCCCGGGGACACGAACCGCAAACGCCAGGCAAAACAAAACGGCGGCCCAAGGCCGCCGTTTTTGTTTCGCGCCACGCCCGCTTACTTCATGCGGTAGGTGATGCGGCCCTTGGTCAGGTCGTATGGGGTCATCTCGACCTTGACCTTGTCGCCGGTCAGGATGCGGATGTAGTTCTTTCGCATGCGGCCCGAGATGTGGGCGGTGATCACGTGGCCGTTCTCGAGCTTCACGCGGAACACTGTGTTCGGCAGGGTCTCGAGGATCGTGCCTTCGAATTCAATTGAGTCGTCTTTGGACATGTGCTGCTTTTTTTAGGGACGGGGTGCCGGACGGAGCCGACGGCTGATTCGAGTGTGCGGGCTAGGCCCTGCGGTCGAGTCAAGTCGCGGATTATCCCATAACCAGCCCGCTCACGCAAAAATTTAGTTAATCCGAAGGCTCAAGCCCAGTCACGGACGGCCGTCCGGCCCGCCCTCTCGCGCCATGGGCCCGGCGGGTCAGGACGGGCGGTTTGCGCGTGGACGATGGCCAGGAAGGCCTTGCGCGGCATCAATTCACTGCCCATCAGCCGGGTATGGTCATTCTCAACCTGCGCGTCGATCAGGGGCCAGCCCCAGCCGTGCAGCAGGCGCGCGAGCCCGGCCAGCGCGACTTTTGAACCGCCCGAGACGGCGCTGAACATGCTTTCGCCAAAGAACATCTGGCCAATCGCCACGCCATAGATCCCGCCCACCAAATCCTCACCGTCGAAGACCTCGACGCTGTGTGCATGGCCCAGGCGGTGCAGTTGGCCATAAGCATCACGCATGTCCTCGGTAATCCAGGTGCCGTCCTGACCGGGGCGAGGCGCATCGGCACAGGCGAGCACCACCTCGTCGAAGCAGCGGTCCGCGGTCACGGTCCAGTTCGATTGTCGCAGCTGACGACGAAACTTCGACGACAGCAAGATGGCGTCGGTACGAAACACATTACGCGGGTCGGGGCTCCACCACAGGATCGGCTGACCCTCGGAATACCACGGGAAAATTCCCTGGCGATAAGCGGCAAGCAGGCGCGTCGGATGCAGGTCGCCGCCGGCCGCGAGTAGACCGTCGGGATCGCGCATCGCGCGACTCACCGGCGGGAAGGGCGCGTCGGGCTCAGGCCCGAGGAAGGGAATCGGCAGTCGGGTCACGGAAGGGGCTGTGGGATAGGACGGCCTCACGATAGCGCAAGGTCGATGCCCGCTCTTCGGCGCACCAGGGCCGTAGGGCCTCGGCAAAGCGCTCGTCGGCAATATGGTGGCGACTGTGCGTGAGCACGGGCAGGAAGCCGCGTGCAATCTTGTGTTCGCCCTGCGCGCCCGGCTCGAACACGCGCAGACCGTGGCGCAGGCAGTAGTCGATGCCTTGGTAATAACAGGTCTCGAAGTGCAGGCCCGGCAGGGCCTCATAAGCGCCCCAATAGCGGCCATACAGCGTGTCGCCGCCGCGCAGGCAGAGCGCGCCGGCGATGATCCGGCCCGCTTGTTCGGCCAAGACCAAGACTAGTTGCCGTGGCATGGTGCGCGCGAGGTGCTGGAAAAACCCCAAGGTCAGGGCCGGATGATTGCCTTTCTCGCTTTGCGTGGTGCAGTACAAGGCGTGCATTTCGGCAATGTCTTCGGCGCTGGCCTCGTCACCGTGAACCACGCGAAACACGACGCCGGCGCGACGTACTTGTTCGCGTTCGGCGCGGATGTTCTTGCGCTTCTTGCTCGCGAACGCGGCCAGGAAATCTTCGAAGTGGCGCCAGCCTAAGTCGTTGCGCCAATGGAACTGCACATCGCCCCGCGCCAGCCAGCTGGTATCGAACGCGTCTAGTTCGGCTTCAGGCACAAAATTCACGTGCAGCGAGGAAAGACCGTCCTCACCGGTGCGACGCACCATGGCTTGCAGCAGCAGGCGGCGATGTTCGACCGAGTTCGCCAACAAGCGTGGGCCGACCACGGGCGAATACGGCGTGGCGACGAGCCACTTCGGGTAGTAGTCCATTCCGTAGCGCGCGTAGGCATGTGCCCAGGCGTGGTCAAACACGAACTCGCCGTGCGAATTGTCCTTAAGGTAGGCCGGCGCCGCCGCAATCAAGCGCGTGCCGTCGAATAAGGCCGCATGTCGCGGTGTCCAGCCCATCGATTCGCGCAGGCAGTCGTGCTGTTCCAAGCCAGACAGGAACGCGTGACTGATGAACGGATTGGCACCGTCGTGCAGCGCGTCCCAGTCACGGGCTGGGACGTCGTTCAAGGAGGTAAGAATCCGCAACTCGACCATAACCGACTCTAACTTGGAGCCGTGTAGGAGCGGCGTGAGCCGCGAGCTTCCCAAACTGCGCCCGCGATCAAAACAGCCGCCTCAGTGCTCCTTGTCGAGGAACTTCTCCGCATCGAGCGCCGCCATGCAGCCAAACCCGGCCGACGTGATCGCCTGGCGATAGACCTGGTCGGCCACGTCACCGGCGGCGAATACGCCTGGCTTGCTGGTCGCGGTCGCGCCGCCATCGGTGCCGGACTTGATGTGGATGTAGCCGTTCTTCATGTCCAGCTGGCCCTCGAACAGCGACGTGTTCGGCGTATGGCCAATGGCGACGAAGAAACCGTGCAGCGGAATCTCTCGCGTCGCCTCGGTGTAGACATGGCGAATGCGCATGCCGGTGACGCCGTTCGCATCGCCGAGCACTTCGTCCACGCCGTGGTCCCAAATTAGCTCGATCTTGCCGGCCTGGGCCTTGGCGAACAGCTTGTCCTGCAGGATCTTTTCTGCACGCAGTTTGTCGCGGCGGTGAACCAGGTAGACCTTGCGGGCGATGTTGGACAGGTACAGCGCTTCTTCAACCGCGGTATTGCCGCCGCCGATCACCGCCACGTCCTGGTCGCGGAAGAAAAAGCCGTCGCAGGTCGCACACGCGGACACGCCCTTACCCAAGAAGGCTGTCTCCGAAGGGATGCCGAGGTATTTGGCGCTGGCGCCGGTGGTGATGATCAACGCGTCGGCGGTGTACTCGCCGCTGTCGCCCTTGAGGCGGAACGGGCGGTTCGACAGGTCGGCGGTGTGGATATGGTCGAAGATGATCTCGGTCTCGAAGCGCTCGGCGTGCGCCTGCATGCGCGTCATCAAATCCGGCCCCATCAAGCCGTGCGCGTCACCAGGCCAGTTGTCGACCTCGGTGGTGGTCATCAATTGCCCACCCTGCTGCAGGCCCGTGATCATCACCGGCTTGAGGTTGGCGCGTGCGGCATAGACGGCGGCGGTGTAGCCGGCGGGGCCGGAGCCGAGGATAAGGAGTTGGCAATGCTTGGGAGCGGTCATGGCTGGCCGGGGTGTCCGAGGAAAGGGCCGGCGCGGTTGCGCGGGCATGCAGCAAGCTTGGGGTTCGGGATGGGCGAAATCAAGGCGCGAATTCACTGCGTTGCTGTGTTAGGCAGGCCGTGAGGATGTGAAGAAGGGGGGCTTTTACGGTATAACTTCGCTCTAGTATTGAGCGCCCGCGCTCCCGACCTGAGGCTGATTCATACGGTGGCTCGATCTTCCGGTAAAACTGCGGCCGTCGGCGACGACCGCCGGCAAAAACTCTGGCGCGAACTCGCCCTCGTGGCAATCGCCCCGTTTCTGCTATTCCTGTTCGCCAGCCTGTTTAGCTATTCGACCGACGACCCGGGCTGGTCGCGCACCGGCAGTATTGCCGGGGAGCTGCACAACATCGGCGGCAACATCGGCGCGCATGTCGCGGACTTGGCGTTCTGGCTGTTCGGCTATGCGGCCTATAGCGTGCCGCTCGTGCTCGGTGGTATCGCTTGGATTGCCCTGTTCGGCCTGGACTCGGATGGTGACGGACGCGTCGATTTTGGCCCGGCCCTGCGCCTGGTCGGCATCGTCGGGTTCTTGGTCAGCGCCACCGGCCTGCTGCACATGATTGGCGGTGCGGCGCCGAATTTGCCGGCCGAATCAGGCGGCATCCTTGGCCAATTGACCGGCCGCTCGATGCACAGCGCATTTGGCGGCATGGGCGGCAACCTGTTTTTGTTCGCGGTATTGATGATGTCGGTGACGCTCGCGACTGGCTTGAGCTGGTTCGCGCTGATGGACTGGATCGGTGGCTGGGTACTGAAGTTGGTCGCCCGCATCGGTGAGAAAAAAGTCGAGGCCGCCGAATGGCAGCGTACGCGGGCCCTGCGCGAGGAACGCGAGGAAGTTCGCAAGGTCGACACCGTCAAGCGCGCCAAGCGCGAGCCGGTGCATATCGAGCCACCGGCGAAATCGGTCATCGAAAAAAGCGACCGCGCCCAGCGCGAGCAGCAGATTCCGCTGTTCAATGTCGGTGGCGATGATTCGCTGCCGCCGCTGTCCTTGCTTGATGACCCCAAGCCGCAGCCCAAGGGTTACTCGGAAGACACGCTCGAAACGCTGTCGCGCCAAATCGAATTCAAGCTCAAGGACTTCCGTATCGAAGTGCAGGTCGTCGGCGCCTATCCGGGTCCGGTGATCACGCGGTTTGAAATGGAGCCGGCGCCCGGCGTCAAAGGCAGCCAGATCAGTTCGCTGGACAAGGACATCGCCCGCGGTTTGTCAGTGAAATCGGTGCGCGTGGTGGACGTGATTCCCGGCAAGTCGGTCGTGGGCCTGGAAATCCCGAACACGCAACGCGAGATGATTTATTTGTCCGAACTGCTGCGTTCGAAGGAATACGACAAATCGCCGAGCCCGCTGACGATTGCCTTGGGCAAGGATATTGGCGGCCGGCCAGTGGTTGCTGACCTCGGCCGCATGCCGCACTTGCTGGTTGCCGGCACCACCGGTTCGGGCAAGTCGGTCGGCGTCAATGCGATGGTGCTCAGCCTGCTGTACAAGGCCAGCGCGAAAGACGTGCGCATGCTGATGATCGATCCAAAGATGCTCGAGCTGTCGGTCTACCAAGGTATTCCGCATCTGTTGGCGCCAGTCGTGACCGACATGAAGGAAGCTGCGAACGGCCTGCGCTGGTGCGTGGCCGAAATGGAGCGGCGTTACAAGGTGATGTCGGCGGTGGGCGTACGTAACCTTGCTGGCTTCAACCGCAAGGTGAAGGACGCGAAGGACGCCGGCCAGCCGCTGATGGACCCGCTGTTCCGGCCTAATCCCGATCTGGGCGAAGCGCCGCGCGAATTGGAAGAGCTGCCTTTCATCGTCGTGTTCATCGACGAATTCGCCGACATGATGATGATCGTCGGCAAGAAGGTCGAAGAGCTGATCGCGCGTTTGGCACAGAAGGCCCGTGCGGCTGGCATTCATTTGATCCTCGCCACGCAGCGACCGTCCGTGGATGTCATCACCGGTTTGATCAAGGCCAATATCCCAACGCGTATCGCGTTCCAAGTGTCGAGCAAGATTGACTCGCGCACGATTCTTGATCAGTCCGGCGCCGAGACCCTGCTCGGTCACGGCGACATGCTGTACCTGCCGCCGGGCACCGCGATGCCCGAGCGCGTACACGGCGCCTTCGTCAGCGACGAGGAAGTGCACCGCGTAGTCGAACACCTCAAGCAGCACGGTGGCGGCGCGGACTACATCACCGGCGTGCTCGAGGAAGTGCAAATGATGGGCGACGGCATTGTCGTCGGCGCCTCGGGTCTGCCCGAATCGAGCGGTGGCGGTGGCGATGAATCTGATCCGCTCTACGACGAGGCGGTCAAGATCGTCACCGAAACGCGGCGTGCGTCGATATCCGGAGTCCAGCGCCGCCTCAAGATTGGCTACAACCGCGCCGCCCGCTTGATTGAAGCGATGGAAGCCGCTGGCATAGTCACACCACCCGAACACAATGGCGATCGCAGTGTTTTGGCGCCGCCGCCGCCAAGAAACTAGGGCGCGGCGCGCTCAAGGGAGTGTGATGTAGGAGCGGCGTAAGCCCGCGACCAAGCCAACCTCGGCCATCACTACCTTGAAGTTAGACGCTTGCCGTAACCGCCGTCTCATCGAACTTGTCGCGGGCTTACGCCGCTCCTACAAGAGCGTTCAGGAACACTCCGGCACTCTTTCAACCATACGATTTCGATGGTCACTCATGAAAACTGCCCTCCAAACCCTCGCCATTGCCTCGCTCGCCATTTCCCTACCGGCATTCGCCGGCGGCCGGGATGAACTGAGCAAGTTCACCGCCGGTCTCAAGGGCCTCGACGGCAGCTTCCAGCAAACGGTGTATGACGCCAACAATCGCGCGACCGAGAAGAGCTCGGGCACCGTGCAGCTGTCGGCCCCGCGCCTGTTTCGTTGGGAAACGCTGGCGCCGTCGAAACAGCTGATCGTGGCTGACGGTAATCACATCTGGATCTTCGACCCGGACCTGGAGCAGGTGACGGTGCGCAACCAGAGTTTCGAAGAGCAGGGCAGCCCGCTGACGATCCTCATCGACCCCACCGAGCTCGATCGCCAGTTCAAGGCGAGCGACGGCGGTAAGGTCGGCGGCCTCGACTGGCTGGTGCTGACCCCGAAGAAAACCGAAGACGCCGCGTTCCAGCAGGCCAAGTTGGGCTTTGGTCCCGCGGGCTTGGCCAAGATGGAATTTTCCGATTCGTTCGGCCAGCGCACGGTCGTGGCCTTCACCAGCTGGAAGCGCAACCCAAGTTTTGCGAAGACACGCTTTACGTTTACGCCACCCAAGGGTGCCGACGTCATCGGCGATGTGGGCGAGGGTGCCCAGGTCACGCCACTGAAAGACTGAAACCTCAGTCACGCCCTTTCCCGGGCGTCTCAACGACGCCAGCGACCCACGGTAGAATGAGCCCGTGGCCAAAGCCAAATCCAGCGTCAACTCCCTGTTCCAGCCGCCGCCGGGGCTGAAACCGCTTGCCGAACGGATGCGTCCGGCCACGCTCGACGATATGGTCGGTCAGCGGCGCTTACTCGCGCCGGGCTCGGCTCTGCGCCGCGCCATTGAGTCCGGCCACGTGCACTCGATGATCCTGTGGGGCCCGCCGGGCTGCGGCAAGACGACCTTGGCCCTGCTGTTAGCAAAATATTCCGACGCCGAATTCCGGGCTATTTCTGCCGTTCTTTCTGGCTTGGCGGACGTGCGCGCGGTGCTTGCTGAGGCTGAGAACCGCTTTAATGAAGGCCGGCGCACGGTGCTATTCGTGGATGAGGTGCATCGGTTCAACAAGGCCCAGCAGGATGCCTTCTTGCCGCACATCGAGCGCGGCTCGATCTTGTTTGTGGGCGCCACTACCGAAAATCCAAGCTTCGAGCTGAACTCCGCGCTGCTGTCGCGCTGTCGCGTGCATGTGCTCGAAGCCGTCAGCATCGACGATATTGCCGAGGCACTGCGGCGTGCTTTGGTGGATGAAGAGCGCGGCTTGGGCAAGCAGCCGATCAAAATATCCGACGAACACTTGCGCTTGATCGCGCAAGCCGCCGATGGCGATGTACGCCGTGGCCTGACCTTGCTTGAAATTGCCGCCGAACTCGCCACCGGCGAAGACAACCAAATCACCGCCGCAACCCTAGCGCAAGTGCTCGCTGACCGCACGCGTCGTTTCGACAAGCAAGGCGAGCAGTTTTACGACCAGATTTCCGCCCTGCATAAATCGGTCCGCAGCTCGAATCCTGATGCAGCGCTGTATTGGTTGACGCGCATGCTTGATGGCGGCTGCGATCCAGTCTATCTCGCGCGACGCATGACGCGGATGGCGGTCGAAGATGTCGGCCTGGCTGATCCGCGTGCGCTGCAGATGGCGATTGAAGCCTGGGACACTTATGAGCGCCTCGGCAGCCCGGAAGGCGATCTCGCGCTCGCACAGCTGGTGATCTACCTCGCCAGCTGCGCCAAATCCAACGCCGGCTACATGGCTTTCAACGCTGCAAAGGCCGACGTGCGCGAGTACGGCACGATGGATGTGCCCCTGCATTTTCGCAATGCACCGACCAAGTTGATGAAAGAGCTCGGCTACGGCACCGGCTATCAGTACGATCACGACAATCCCGACGGCATTGCGCTGGACCAGACTGGATTTCCCGATGCGATGGGCGAGCGTGTGTATTACGAGCCGGTCGAGCGCGGCTTGGAAATCAAGCTCAAGGAAAAGCTAGATAAACTGCGCGCGGCGCGCACGGCAGCACGCGTTGCGAAGAACGACAGTGGGGCAGGGAAGGCATGAGCATTTGGTGGCAGCAGTTCTTCGTGGTGATGGCCGGCGGTTCGCTGGGCGCCGTCGGACGATTCGTGCTGGGTGGCTGGATGACGCGTTCGGTCGGCACCGGCTTCCCTTGGGGAACCTTGGCGGCCAATTTCATCGGCGCCTTCCTGGCCGGCTTCCTGCTGGTCTGGCTGGAAGGCCGCGGACCCAGCGCCTTGCTCTGGCGCGCTTTCCTGATGGTTGGCGTCTTGGGCGGGTTGACCACGTTTTCAGCATTGATGGTCGAGTCGCTGATTTTTAGCCGCAGCGGCCGCACTGACGTCTTGCTGGGCTATCTCGCCGTATCGATCGTCGGCGGTCTGGCGCTGGTCTGGTTGGGCGCGCGCGCCGGTCAGGCGCTGCACCCCTGAGCCCAGTTGCGCGGACCGGTCGAGGGGTCTAGCCTGCCTTCACCGAACGGGTGATGGGGGCTGCCATGCGTATTTTTATTGCCGGGTTGCTGGGCGGATTGGTCTTCTTGGTCTGGAGCACCTTGGCACACACGGTGTTGCCACTAAGCACCATGGGGCTGAAGTTCGGTACACCTCACGAGGCCACGCTGGCGGCGCTGAAACTCGAAGCCACGCAAGGCGAGGGCATCTATGTCCTGCCTAGCCTGCCGCGCGAGACGATGATGGACGCGCAGGCGATGAAGGAATTCGCGCCGATCGAGACCTCCAATCCGTACGCGTTCGTGATTTACCAGCCGCAGGGTCGCGACAGCGCACAGATGGGCGCCAATATCGGTATCCAGGCGGTTAGCAATGTCGCCTGCGGCCTGTTGGCGGCGTTCGTGCTGGCGGCAGGGGCCTTTGGATTCGCCAAGCGAGTCGGACTGTCCGTGGTCTTGGGCGTATTTGCGTGGATGACCGTCAGCGTGCCGTGGTGGAACTGGTACCGCTTCCCAAGCGCGTTCATTCTCGAAAGCCTGATCGAGCAAGTCGTAGGCTGGTTACTGGGCGGACTGGTCATGGCTTGGTGGCTTGGCCGCAAAGGCTAGCAGCGCAATAATTCGTTGCGGAAATAGACGGGTCGCGGCGATAATTGGGCGTCCCGTTTCATTTCTGGAATGCCCGAATGCTCGACCCTGTCCTCCTGCGTGGCCAACTGGCCGAGACTGCCGCCCGATTGAAGGCGACGCGTGGCTACGACTTGGATGTCGGCGCCATCGAGCAGCTGGAGGCCGAGCGCAAGCAATTGCAGGGGCGTACGCAGGAATTGCAGAACCTGCGCAATACCCGCTCGAAAGCCATTGGGCAGGCGAAAGCCAAGGGCGAAGACGTGGCACCGTTGATGGCGGAAGTGGCGTCGCTGGCTGATGAATTGAAGGCATCAGAAGCGCGCTTGGCCGAGCTGTTGTTGGAGATCGATGCGATCGCCCAAGGCGTGCCGAATATCCCGCATGAGTCGGTGCCGGTCGGCAAGGACGAGCACGCCAACGTGGAACTCAAGAAAGTAGGCACGCCGCGCGTGTTCGATTTTGAGGTCAAGGACCACATCGCACTCGGTGAGCGCCACGGCTGGCTGGATGCCGAGGCCGGCGCTAAGCTCAGTGGCTCTCGTTTCACCGTGATTCGCGGACAACTCGCGCGCCTGCATCGTGCGCTGGCGCAGTTCATGCTCGACCTGCACACCAACGAACACGGCTACACCGAAGTAAACACGCCGCTGCTGGTGAACGCCGCCAGCATGCTCGGCACCGGCCAGCTGCCGAAGTTTGAAGAGGACCTGTTCAGCACGACGGTCGGCGACACCAAGCGCTATCTCATCCCTACCTCGGAAGTGCCCCTGACTAATTTGGTGCGCGACGAAATCGTCGATGACGCCGCGCTGCCGATGTTGCTGACCGCGCACACGCAATGCTTCCGCTCCGAAGCCGGCAGCTACGGTAAGGACGTGCGCGGCCTGATCCGCCAGCACCAATTTGAAAAGGTCGAGCTGGTTGCCATTTCGCGCCCGGACGAAAGTTATGCCGTGCACGAACGCATGACGGTTCACGCCGAAACGGTGCTAGAAAAACTCGGCCTGCCGTACCGCCGCCTGTTGCTGTGCACCGGCGACATGGGCTTTGGCGCGACGAAGACGCACGACCTAGAAGTCTGGCTGCCGGGGC
>JBBSAA010000077.1:0-11801 GCA_038252715.1 Lysobacterales bacterium
ATGACGAGCACACCTGCAGACAGTTTTTTGCGAAGTTCCTCGTTGACTAGCAAGCTGCGAATAGCGCCGTCAGCGGTAAAACGGTATTCGCTTTCACCCATGCGCGGCACTTTCTTGTCTTGGATGATTTGCCGTGCTTGGGCGGCCAATTCGGCAATGCTTAGATCAGCTTTGCGCTGTGCGGCAAGCGCGCGGTCCTTCTCTACCTTAGCCTCGCGTGCACGCTCGGCTTCAAGCCGGATTTCATTCGGATCCGCTGGTCCCTTGGCGTGTCGGGCCTTGTTCAGTTCGCGCGCTACGTCGCCCGCCTTGGACTTCTTTACCAAGCCAGCCTTGAGCAATTGTTCCTGCAGCGGAGTGAGTTTGGCCATGGCGCCGTGACTTTTCCTAGACTTGGCCCCCATCATACCTGCCGACCATCTCCGCCATCGGCATCCTCAGGCCTTGCAGACTCTAAAATACCTCACCGGCTATCCAGAACACCTACAGGCGCGGGTTCACGAGCTGTTGGCGCAGGGCAGGTTGGGGGCAGTGCTGGCCGAGAAGTACGGTGATCGGCATGAGATTCGCAATGATCGCCAGCTGTACGACTACGTCCAAGACCTCAAGGACCGGCATCTGCGCAAAGCCGTGCCCTTGGGCAAGGTTATCTACGACAGCAAATTGCAGGTGCTCAAACACGCGCTAGGTACCCACACTTCGATTTCTCGAATCCAAGGCGACAAGCTCAAAGCCAGCCGTGAGATCCGTATCGCCACGGTATTTCGCGAGGCACCGGCGGACTTCCTGAAAATGATCGTCGTGCACGAACTCGCCCACTTGAAGGAAGGCGCTCACAACAAGGCCTTTTATCAACTTTGCACCCACATGGCGGCGGACTATCACCAGCTGGAGTTTGATTTGCGGGTGTATTTGACGAACTTGGAGCTAGGGAGTTCGTGAACGTCGGGCTTCCCACCGACTTCGACGATGCTCGACTGCGCCAAAGCGTCTAACTTTGATCCGCTGCCACGGGACGAGCCGGGTATTGGTGCGCCTTTCGGGTGAATCATGGTTCGCTGGGCGACCAACGGCGACGCCGCTATCTTGATCTTTTCCTGCGAGCAGGAGCCGGCGCCGCTTCAGGTGTGGCCGCGGTAGCCGCAGGCTGGGCGTCGACCACGGGGCGTACTAGGACCTGGACATGCAGTGCCGGAAATTTCGTCTGCAACCATTCGCCAATCCGGGCGGAGTCGAAGGGCTCGGAGCCGTTGACGGCCAACTCGACGGAAAGCACATCCGGGTCGATCTCGGCCTCGGCCGAGGGCTTGGAAACGCCTCTCGCCACAGTGACCGCAGACACACGCGGGAAGAGCACGAACAACTCTTGAATCAAGCTCGACTGCGCCACCTTGTCGAGCTGCAATTGCGCCAATTGGCGTTCGAGGGCGTTGGCTCGCAGTGTTTGCTCATCAAGTTTACGCACGGTGTTTTGATAGACGTCCCGCTGCAACTCTTGCTTGAGCGCCGAGACATCCACGCGTTCGGAACCGGAAAAGCGCACTTTCACCACCGCGTCTTTGACCCCAGCCGCAGCCAGCAATTGGGTTAGCAGTGATGCGACATCCTGCTTTGGCCGCTCGCCGCCAATCGTGATGTTGACCGAGCGCCCGGCAGCATTGACCTTGCGATCCAAGATTAGCCACTTGGAGGCCGCCTCCGAGTCATTGAGTACGGTGCTTACGGCGTGCTCGAACACTTCGTTGCGCAGCAACTGGAAGGTCAGATAGGTGCTTGGCGTGACCGTCAGGATCACTGCGATGGCGACCCAGACCCGCGTCCGGTGCCGGGTGTAGTCATCGGCCGCACCGCGCGGCGGCAATCGGAGGATTTTTGAGAACAGCAGGGTGGAGAAGGCAATAAAGACGCTGTTGATGGTGAACAGGTAGAACGCACCGAAGAAAAACGACAGGTTGCCATTCGCTAAACCATAGCCTGCCGTGCACAGCGGCGGCATCAGGGCGGTTGCGATCGCCACACCGGGCACAACGGTCGAAATTTCCTTGCGCGTGACGGCAAGAATTCCCGCGCAGCCGCCAAAGAATGCAATCAGTACATCCCAGATGGTCGGGCTGGTTCGGGACAGCAGTTCTGGTTGCGCCTTGTCTAGCGGGGTAAGCAGAAAGTACAGGGTCGCCGTCGCCAAGCTGATGATGACGAACAGCAGCAAGCTGCGCGCTGACGACTTGATCAACTCGGTGTCGGCGACACCGGCGCCGTAGCCAATGCCGAGGATCGGTCCCATCAAGGGTGAAATCAACATCGCGCCGATGATGACCGCAGTGGAGTTGACATTCAGGCCAACGGACGCAATCAAGATGGCAAAGAAAACCACCCATAGGTTAGCGCCACCGAACACCGCGCCTTTGCGTATGGACGCATCGATTGTGTCGGCATCGGCCTGGCTGCTGAACAATTCAAAATGTGACTTGACTCTACGCACGGATGATCACTCTGTTTGCGAAGAAAAATCGGCCAAGACCGTCAGTGCACCCACCTTGGCCGGCTGGGTTTTCCGTCGGCTGCGGAGGGCCAAGAGCAATCGTAGCGAGCTCGCGGCATGGACCGATTTCCTCAGGCACCGGCAGCCGATAATTGCGGCAAACGCAGGGGCTTTGTCGAATGCGACCGCCATCATCTGACCATGGCCGTGAACGGGAAAAAGACCGGGATCAAGGCGCTGGCAAGCAGCCAGAACAGCAAGTTCAAGGGCAAACCAATCCTGACGAAATCAGCGAAACGATAATCGCCGGCATCGTAAACCATAGTGTTGGTCTGGTATCCCACCGGGGTGGTGAAACTGCTGGACGCGGCGAAGGTGATCGCAATCAAAAACGGTTTCGGATCCAAGCCGAAGTGATTGGCCAAGGAAAGTGCAACCGGGAAAAGCAGCACCGCCGCCGCGTTATTGCTGAGAAATTCGGTCAAGATCGCCGCCACAAGGTACAGCAAGCTAACCATCACCGCCGGCGACACATCGCCGGTGAAACTCAGGAACGTCTGCACCGCCTGACTGGCCAAGCCGGTATTTTCCATCGCCAGGCCCAGGGGCAACATGCCGGCGATCAGGAACAGCACGCGCCATTGAACAGCCGAAAAGGCGTCGATACTTGTGATGGCTCGGGTCAGCACCAAAGCAATGCAGCCAATCAGGGCCGAAAGGTATATCGGCAGCCAGCCGAGCGCTGCAGCAGCGACGACGGTGACGACCACGGTCAAGGGCCACAACACGCTCCGGATCTGCACGGGGCTGTGTTTCTCCTCTCGCAAAACGACAAATTCGTGCGAATTTTGCAGCGCGGCGGCGCCGTTGTCGGTGCTCATCAACAGCGCCACGTCGCCCACTTGCAGACGCACGTCGCTGAGCTGGCGGGTGATCGGGGTGCCGTGCCGCCGGACCGCAAGCAGCACCGAGCTGTACCTTTGCTCGAGGCCGAACTCGGACGGGGTCCGATGCAGTGCGTTCGAATTGGTCGGCACCATCACCTGGATAAGCCGGCGCTGTTGGTCGGTGGTTGGATCTTCCTTTTGTTCCAGGGTATGTCGCAGGGCCAGCCCCGTGCGTGGATCAAGCGCGGTCAAATCCTTAACCGCGCCCGATACGCGCAATACGTCACCGACCTCCAGTAGCTCCTTCTGGGGGCGCCAAAAGCGCATCCGACCACGGATCAAGTCAATCGGGACCAGGCTCATGTTTCCGGGCAGGTTAAGTGACTCAACGGATTTACCGACGGCAGCATCCCCGACCACGCTCAATTCAGTCACGAAGTCGTTGAGCTCAAACATGGACTCCATTTCTTTGACCGGGCGCTCTGGCAGCAACCAGGGGCTGGCGAACATCAGGTAGACGGTTCCCACGAGCATGAAGACTAGGCCGAGCGCTGTGAACTCGAACATGCTGAAACCCGGCAGTCCGGCCTTGATCGCCAGCGCATGGACCAGCAGGTTGGTTGAAGTACCAATTAGGGTGCAAACACCGCCGAATTGGGAACTGAACGACAGCGGGATCAGGAACCGCTGTGGGTTCCAGCCACGTTCGCGAGTGAGTCGGATCACCGTCGGCACTAGCACCGCGACGACCGCTGTATTGTTGACAAAGGCCGACAGCACCCCGGTGACGGGCATCAATAGCGCCCGGAACCAGTTGCGGGTCTTCGCGTACTTGGCGAACAGTTCGGGCAAGGCGCGGAGTGCGCCGCTTGATTCGAGCGCCGCACTAAGCACGAACATCGCGCCAACAGCGACCACGGCATCGCTGGAGAATCCTGAAAGCGCTGTGCTGGTATTGACCACGCCGGTGACTGCCAGCACGCAAAGCACCGACAATGAGACGATTTCAGTCGGCACGCGCTCGCTGACAAAAGCCGCCATCGCTGCGACGGCGACAATCAGCACTATCCATTGGTCGACCGTCATGACGGGCGGAGCATTCGCTGCATGCGGACACCATACTGGCAGCGTCGATCAGGCCACGTGCTTGTTTGCATTGCGAATTGCCTGGCGACTGGTGGGTATTTGTACGCGCGACCGGGGATCGGGTCGTGGTATGTGAACGTTAGCATGGGGCTTGCGGGAAGTGATCTAGAGGCAACAACTTCATCGGCCTGGCCTAGTGCCCGTCACGTAAGCCTGTCTATGTCGTCACTTTCCAGTCGATCTGCAAGCAACCGGATTCAATTGAGCTTTGCCCCGTTTAGCTGTCGCCGCCGCTCCGAGCTGCCTCGTCAGCCAGATATCTCTACCGCCTGTTGAGGCGCGGTCAACGTCGCGAGCCCCGCAATCAAAGCGACAATGGCCCCGGCCCAGAACGAAGCGGCGGGGTTGATGTATTCCCAAAGCGCGCCAGCGGCGCCGCTGGCGATCAGCAGGGCGGCGCCGGAAGCGAGATTGAACACACCAAACGCGGTCGCGCGGTACGCGGCGGGCACGGTGTCGGTGATCATCGTGGCTAGGATGCCCTGCGTCAGTCCCATATGCAGGCCCCACAGGCCAATGCCGACAAAAAGCATCGGCACGCCGGGCGCCATGGCCAGAGCCAGATCTGCGACGACCAGAACCGCCATGCCGATGGTCAACACAATGTGGCGAGGAAAGCGGTCGGACAAGCGCCCTGCCGGATAGGCGCTGAGCGTGTACACCACACTCATCACGACCAGCACCAGCGGTATATAGGTGAGGACAAGACCACGTTCGGATGCACGCAGGACGAGAAACGCTTCGCTAAAACGCGCCAGCGAAATCAGGCCGCCGAGGGCAACGAGGTTCCAGAACGGTCGCCCCAGTCGGGACAGACCCTCGCGTGTGATCGGCAATCGCGCCGCCGCGCGCGCGGAGTCCGGTGGCTCCGACACCGTGGTGAACAACAGGATCATCGCAATGACGCCGGGAATAACCGCGACCCATAGCACCGCGCGGATATCGTCGGCCCACCACCACAACAAACCGACCGCCAGCAGCGGTCCAAGCACAGCACCGACCGTATCCATCGACTGCCGCAGCCCGAAACAGGCGCCGCGGATTTCCGGCGGCGACAGATCGCCGATCAGCGCATCGCGCGGCGCGCCGCGAATGCCTTTGCCGAAGCGATCCAGCAAACGCGCGGTGGTGATCGCCGCTACCGATTCGGCCAGCGGAAACAGCGGTTTGACCACGGTGGCCAGGCCATAACCGAGCAATACCAGCGGCTTGCGTTTGCCGATGGCGTCGCTGAGATAACCCGAGAACACCTTAGTCACCAGCACCAGCGCCTCGGCCGCGCCTTCAATCAGGCCAATGGTGATCGCGCTGGCGCCCAGCGTCGTTGCCAGCAGCACAGGAAGCAGGCTATGGACGATTTCCGAGCCCATGTCCGTGAATAGACTGACGAAACCCAATGCCCAGATAGCGCGGGGGATGGGTGGACGTCGTGGGCGTGCTTGGGCGTCTAGAGGCGGCATGGACCGGGCCAGCATACGGGAGAAAAAGAGGCTAGGGCGCTCAAGGAGCCCCAGCACGATGCCGGTCTTGGAGATAGCCTGAGCTTACCGTCGATCGCTACATCGGCGTCTACGCACAGCCTTTGTGGGATTGAGGATTTGCGCGGGATGGAGTGCGCCGTCAGTGGCGTCCTCGACGCTAGTGACGCACTAGTGCGCAGCTCGCGATCCGAGAGTCTGAAGCCAACCCAACAGCTTGACCCACATCAAGGCAGCGGCGCGCTGGCCGCCTCATGCTCCCTTAGTAGTCAGGCACGTGCCATCTAGGTGGCAGTCCCGACAGCTAACCACAGCCCAAGGAGATCAAGCCATGTTGTTCACTTCCAGCCAACCCGTTTCCAGCGCCATGGCCAATGCCATTTTGCGCTCCGCGCGCGCCGTCGATGCGTTCGCCGATGTTCAAATTGACAGTGCCGGCCACCAAATCGAGTTTTCCGGCAGCTTAACCCCCAAGCAGGCCACGGCAGCACTCAAAGCGGCGGGCTGTGACGCCGTCGAAGAGGAAGGTCATGTGCCAGGCGGCAGCAATTGCTGTGGCGGCTGTTCGTGACTGCCGCCGCTGCGGTAACCGGGCCGACCATGGCGCCGTTTCCGCATCATTACCACGCGCTGTCGTCGGCTGGCCCCGACGGCGAGATTGCGATGGAAAGCGCCAACCTGCAGATCTTGCAGATCATGCCACCGGCGGAATTCGGCGGCCCGGGGGATCGTTGGTCGCCGGAGACGCTGCTGGTGGGCGCGCTGTCGAACTGCTATCTGCTAACTTTCCGTGCGATTGCCCGCGCGAACAAGTTGCCGTGGGTATCGCTGCGCTGTGGCGTGGAGGGTGTGTTGGAGCGTGAGCACGGAAATTCTCGCTTCACACGCTTTCTCATCAACGCCGAGCTCGTTGTGCCGGCGGGTACTGATCTGGAAACTGCTAATCGTCTATTGCACAAAGCCGAGCAGGGCTGTCTGATTTCTAACTCCCTGACTGGAGCGCGTGAGCTCACCGTCCGCGTGGAAACCGTTTCTTAGCGGCAGAGGTCGACGCGCTGCGCATTGGCGAGGTGCACATTGCAACTAGGGCAGGGCAGAGCGGCTTGCCGTTTATCTCACCACAGCCGGCACTTGCGTGAATGTCACACGATTGTCAATAGACATCAGCCCGCGAATACAATTTGGTGCTTCGATTTAAACGAGCATGCTTGGAAAACCGCACGCCGTTCTTAGGCGTACGGCTTTCTAAACGGAAATAGATTAGTCTTTTACGTGGGTAATTTTATTGTCCGTGCCGGTGACATCTTGCTTAATTTTACCGGTAGACCGCCACCGAACGGTTTGCTCTGAACCTTCGACCATCAGCGTGCCTGCAGGCGCGATGCTAACGTCGACGGTGTTCATTGAGCCTGACACTTCAACGTTTGAGCACACCCCTGACGTTGTAATCACATGATCGCTGCCCATGACTTCCAGCTTGCGGCCGTTGCAAGCGAAATCGCGATGGTGGCCCTGGCCGCTAACGCTTATGACTTCATCGTTCACTTCGACGGCACCAATACTTGCTGATTCGGCAAAAGCAGAACTACAGACGATAGAAAGGGCAGTTAAAGCAATAATGGCTGGAATTTTCTTCAGCATGGGATCTCCGGGAATTGTTTTTAGTTAAAAAGGGCCATTTGTGGCGCGCAATCAATGCTCATCCTACGCGATGCCCATGCCGTCATCGGTTTCATAGCGCGTTTTGCGCAACAGATAGGCTACATAAGAGAAGGCTCAAAGCGGGGACCGCAACGGCCAGTGCCGTTCCTGACGCGTCAGTGGGACGGGCGCCCAATCGAACGCAAGAGAGGGTGCCGCGGTCGAGCCACGTCGTTTCTGTCCGTTCAAGGCCTAGCAGAGACTCATTGAGGCGACTATTGGTATACCAGACCTACGCACTGGCCCTTCGTGCGCGCAGGCCAGTCTTGTCGAGACCGGGGCGCTCAACCTTGACCTAGGTCAGTGCCGGTTTGAATCGCTTGGGCTTTACTGTCTTTTAATCGGCACAGGCAGGATGAGGACCCGTCTCCATGGACTTGTTTCAGTCGGAATGGGATAGCTTCATCACTGACATTGCGTCCGGTGTGGCTGAGTCGCTGTACTCAGCCGGCATGTCTGGTGGCGTCCAACGGCGCCTCGGTGAGGTCGACGTAGCCCCAGCCAACGAAGGCGAACTCGAATGAATGCAATACCCGTCGTTTTGCATGACGACATGATTGAAGTTGATTCGCGCGTCGTCGCTGAAGGTTTGGGCATAGAGCCCAACGAAGTCGAGCCGCGCAGGCGGACCGGTGAAATCACGTCGCTCTGCGAGCGCGGCACCGGTGAAGACGCGGGACTCGTTCGAGTGACGTTCTATTTAGGTAGACGACGCCTGCGCCTGGTGGTTGATGGGGACGGCACGGTGCGCCAGCGAGACCCCGCGGCGGACCACCCCGACGGAGATCGCTCAGGACAATAAGCGCTCAATGGGTCGCATGGGGTTGATAAAATTCGGGAGGGTAAGGGCCCGGTACGGCGGGCATTGATGCGGTGAGACGCGGTATCTGGCGGGTTGCGAGGGTATTTCAGGGTGGGATTGGCACATTTACGACTTCGCATAATGTATAGATTGGGCCATGTTCACAGGCGAGTCTCCACGAAAAGGGCAGGTGCGTCATCGGGGGTTGGTGCGGCGTTGACCTTGCCGACCTTGCAGCCGGGTCCACCGGCAGGAGAAGCGGGCCATCCATGGCCCATAACCGCAGGGCTCCGCCCTGCACCCTGGAGCTGTCGCAGCTCGAATACGGCGCGGCGGATTTCCGAACGCCAAGCGGCGATGATTTGATCGAGGTCAGCAATGATCCCTGCTGCTGCGATTCGTTCGCGGAGATCTTTAATTTCAGGACGAACGGCTATTGCCGCGGCCTTCAATCGCTGGATTGTGTCGAGAATTTCCGAAGCGACACGCCGACGACGCACCGCAGGCAATCGCAGAAAATAGACATCGGGAAGGGCGAACGCAGCTTGCCGACCGTTCATAGATTCACCCCTGCACCATGGGGAGAGTTGCACCCCGTGTTACTAGAACGGGGTGCAAAAAAACTCGCGTGCAGCCGGTAGTCCCCATCCCGGTGGGGGGGGTCAATTGCAGATTGTTCAGGTTGGGGGCTCACGCACCCCATCACGGTGGGGGGGGTCGATTGCAAAGCCTGAATATCTAGGCCGACCCGTTCAGCTAAACCCCCCGGATTTGGCGCGGGAGGCGCTGTTTCTGACGGTATCACCGCGAGGAGTGCGCCTGCAAGGTCCCCAGCGGCATCGCTGCGCGTGGCGGCCGCTTGCGCTGGCCTTGCCGCTTGCTGCTGGCGCTGGGCCGCCATGATGCCCCTGAACTCGTGGGCCATGCGGACGGTGAGCGCCCACCAGCGATGATCGGCGGCCTTGAAAGCCAAGCCCTCAGGCGACCACAGCGTATCCCCAACAAGCCGATAGCCTTTCCATTCATGGCCCGGCAACTCGTAGCCGCGAAGTATCCGCATGAGCTTGAAAGCGGCGTAAGGCACCGAGACACGACCGGCTTCCCAATTCTGGATGGTGCGCGGCGTAACCCGGAAAAGCTTTCCGGCATCGGCCACGGAAAGGGCGCACGAAAGGCGGACATCTTTGAACCGAGAAGCAGACACGGCGCGGCTTCGGCGGAGGCTACGAGCCACCCCAGCCATAACGTCGTACTTCGCATAATGTATATTATGTCAATGCTCGAAGGATGAGCCTAGATCAATACCTACTCCAACCGCCTGCCCACTTTGAGACCCGAGCGAAGCAACTCAACCGCACCAACGATCTCGCCCATCTCGCGCCCACCACCCGATTCCACTTCGCGCAGAACAAGTGAGCGCGGTCACCCTGGCCGGAGAGCTCGGCACCTCAATTGACCATGGTCAAGGTCAAGGGCTCAAAGCAGGTCTAGGCTGAGGTGTGGCTTCCTGAGGAGAGCGCGCAATGATTCGTGACATATTCCTGCCCCTGCTTGGATCCAAAGCTGACGACGCGGCACTAGACTCAGCTGTTGCGCTAGCCGTGACGCATGGCGCTCACGTCACGGTACTGGTGACCGCACTGCATCCGCTGCCCTTGGTTGCCGACTTTGCCTATGTCCCGCTCGATACCGACCGACGCCTGATTGAGGAAGCCCAGGCGACTGCAGCAGCGACCGTCGCACACGCACGGGCACGGCTTGCGCGCGAAGTCGTATCCAGCGAGGTTCACTGCACGGAGGTAATGATGCTTTGGAGTGAGATGACCGCGTCGCTGCTCGCGCGACACTCAGATATCTCCGTACTGGCTCAACCGGGCGCCGACTTGCGGGGTCCCCGATTCGCGTTGGCCTTTGAAAGCTTACTAATGCAATCAGGCCGCCCGGTGCTCGTGGTTCCGGAAGGCGCGTCACTGAAGCTGCCATTGCGACGCGTTGTGTTGGCATGGAAGCCAACTCCAGAAGCGACACGCGCGCTACACGATGCCTTGCCGCTACTCGCCGAAGCCTCTGAAATAGATGTGTTGATGATTGAACCGGACGTTGGCGAATATCAACATGGCCAGCAACCCGGCGCCGACATCGCCACGCACCTATCGCGGCATGGGCTGAAGGTCAATGTCGTGGCAATACCCAAGCAAGGCCAGGACGCCGGCGCCAATCTCTTGCGCTACATGCAGGAAACTGACGCAGACTTGCTGGTGATGGGCGGCTATGGGCATTCGCGCTGGCGCGAATGGGTGCTCGGCGGCGCAACCCGCGCCGTGCTCGACGGAGCCAAAAAACCCGTGCTCTTCTCACATTGATACCTTGCCACGGCTCGCCATTCCGAGTGCTAAAACCGGCGTGCGCCCTGCCCCCACGCCGTAGCCGCATTCAAGAGCAGTCCCTGCGTTGTGTAGCCAACCGGAAATGATCATGACCGAACCTTCGATCGCCACTCCCACCCTAGGTGAATTCAGTCTTACCTTTCTGGGTGCCAACTCCACGGTTACTGGCTCGCGCTACCTGCTGCAGGTCGCTGGAGCCCGCATCCTCATCGATTGCGGGCTCTTCCAAGGTTACAAAGCCTTGCGTCTCCGAAACTGGGCACCCTTCCCCGTGGACCCGGCTACCATCGATGCCGTCGTTCTGACACACGCTCATCTCGATCACAGTGGCTACTTGCCGCGGCTGGTTCGATCGGGCTTTCAAGGTCAGGTGTGGTGCTCGGAGGCAACTCGCAGCTTGTGCGGGATTTTGCTTCCGGATTCGGGTCATTTGCTAGAGGAACAGGCCGAGTACGCCAACAGAAAGGAAGTCTCCAAACATCATCCCGCCGAACCGCTTTATTCCGAGGCCGATGCGCAGGAAAGCCTCAAGCTGCTGCGCGGCGTGCCGTTTGAGCAAGACTTCCAACCCGTCCCGGGGGTTCGCGTGCGCTTGCGAAACCAAGGGCATATCCTCGGGGCCGCAGCGGTGACGGTCGAGTATGCCGATACCAAGATTACGTTTAGCGGTGACCTAGGGCGGCCGAATGATCCGGTCATGCTCGCGCCGCAAGCACCCGCCGATTCCGACTGGATCGTCTGCGAGTCGACCTACGGCAATCGAACGCATGCTAACGATTCGCTAAAGCAAGAATTGGGCGATGTCTTGGCACGCGTCGTCGGTCGCGGCGGCGTGGTGGTCATACCCGCCTTCGCGGTGGGACGAGCACAAATGTTATTGCATGTGATCGCCCAACTGCAGGCCGATGGCGTGGCGGC
>JBBSAA010000078.1:0-11730 GCA_038252715.1 Lysobacterales bacterium
CAAGCTGCGGGTCATCGTGTAGAACGCCGGCGTGGTGCTGAACGCCGAAACGCTGTCTTCGGCGTCACCGCGCGTGTATTCGCCCACGACGCCATAGACCACGCTGCCCGACTGCCAGTCGTAACCAGCGCGCACGCCGTAATCGGTGCCGTTTTTGTCTTTCCGGCAGCCAGATGCCGGCGTGGGACCATTGGCTTTACCGCCGCAGAAGCCCGGGGAGAACGCATTCGCGCCGCCGGACGTGGTCACCGTATCGCCGAAGGTATTGTTCAAGTTGCGGTCGAAACGGATCGTTTCCTGGCCGTCGCTTGGCTGGTCGCTGCTGCCTAACTCCAGGCCGATATAGCCGCCGGTCCAGCCGTTACCGCTGCCGCCGGACTGCGCAAACGCGGGCGACGCCAAGGCGGCGAGTAGGGCAAAAGCGAGGGGACGGGCCAAGGTCAAGGGCAATTCCTAAGTGGGAGGGGTCGATCTTTGACGATTCTGCAAGCACTCGGCTGAACATCGCCGATGCAAGCTTTTACGGAGCAGCAGCGCGCGCTGGATGCGGCGGCGGCGTGCCACGGCTAGAATTAGGCACCGCTGTCGCCGTCAGCGCATCCATCGACAGGAATTCCGATGCCCGACATCTTGATTGCCCCCTCCATCCTCTCGGCCGATTTCGCGCGGCTGGGTGAAGAGGTCGACAACGTGCTCAAAGCCGGCGCCGATTGGGTGCATTTCGACGTGATGGACAATCATTACGTCCCGAACCTGACCATTGGTCCCCTGGTCTGCGAAGCCCTGCGAAAACACGGCGTCACCGCACCCATCGACGTGCACCTGATGGTCAAGCCGGTGGATCGACTCGTGCCCGATTTCGCAAAAGCGGGCGCCAGCGTGATCAGCTTTCATCCCGAAGCCAGCGAACATATTCATCGCACGATCCAGCTCATCAAGGCCTCGGGGTGCAAGGCTGGCTTGGTATTCAATCCGGCCACGTCGCTGGATGTGCTCGACTTTGTGCTCGACGACCTCGACCTGGTGCTGATCATGTCGGTCAACCCCGGTTTTGGCGGACAAAGCTTTATACCCGGTGCGCTGGAAAAACTTCGCCGGGTGCGCGCGATGATTGATCGCAGCGGTCGCGATATTCGTCTGGAAATAGACGGTGGCGTTAAAGTCGACAACATCGCCGAAATCGCCGCCGCCGGTGCCGATACGTTCGTGGCCGGTTCGGCCATTTTCAACGCGCCCGACTATGCCGACGTAATTTCCCGCATGCGCGCGGCCGTGGCCTCACGTTCGTAGGAGCCAGCTTGCTGGCGACCCGAGCTAGCGCTGACTAAACTAGAAATTCACCGACAATCGCCGCCGTTTCCCGATCCCCCCGCACCGTAAATTGCAATTATCCGCCGCACTCGTCCCAACGGTTTCCACGTCGGGAAGAATCGAGCAGCCATCACAAGGCGAAACCCCATGAGCACCCACACCGCCGATCTGTGCGACGACCATGGCAATCAGGCCCGCGTTATCGAGGAAGTCTTCGGCGATTTCGGTGGCCGAGTCGCCTTCTACGGGAAAGTCAGCACCCTGCTCGCGTTCGAGGACAACTCCAAGCTGCGCGAGGCGATGTCCGAGCCCGGCGACGGTCGCGTTCTGGTGGTGGATGCGGGTGGTTCGATGCGGCGCGCGATGCTGGGCGATCAGATTGCCGAATTAGCAGTGACAAACGGCTGGGCGGGACTGGTGATCTTTGGCTGCCTCCGTGACAGCGCCGCCATTGCCGAGATGGACTTGGGCGTGAAAGCGCTCGGTACCTGCCCACGCAAGACCGAGAAACTCGGCCAAGGCCTGCGCAACGTGACCGTGCGCATTGGCGGTACCGACATCAGCCCCGGCGACTGGCTCTATGCCGACGAAGACGGGGTGATCGTCAGCGCGCTACCCCTGCATGGCCCATAACCAGTCTTGTAGGAGCGGCGTAAGCCCGCGACGGCTACTTGACGAAGATTGAGTGCTTCGGCGTACAGGAGCACCCATAGGTGGCCTATCCAATGATCCCCGTCGCCACGCGAGCGATAGCGGCTTCGCGGTTGCAGAAGCGACGGTCGCGGCCTTACGCCGCTCCTACGGACAAAGCACGGCAATTCCCTTGGACGACGCGGGTTGGTACAGTCTCGCCATGTGCCGCACTCCCAACAACGCCCCGAATCGCACCGCGCGCCGCTGGCGACGCTCGCCCTGAGCTTTTGCCGCTCGCGCGCCTTGCGTCGGGCAGGCCGCAACCGACGGGATTGCCTGTCGCCGACATCCCTCTTTCCCGGACTCCCTCGTGATTTCAGCCCAAGACTTCCGGCAGCTTGCCGCCGCCGGCCACAACCGTATTCCTGTCGTTCGCGAAGTGTTGTCCGATCTGGACACGCCGCTGTCGGTGTACCTCAAGCTTGCCGATGGCCCCCATACGTATTTGTTCGAGTCGGTAGAGGGTGGCGAAACCTGGGGTCGCTATTCGATTATCGGCCTGCCGGCAAAGCGCACCTACACGTTTCGCGGGCACACGTTGGAAGTGCGTGAGTTCGGTGAGATTACCGAGACGCGCGAGCTTCCTGACCCCTTGGCCGAAATCGATCGCCTGCGCGAGGCCTTCGTCGTACCGCGCATTGCCGGCTTGCCGGACTTCACCGGCGGTCTCGTTGGCTACTTGGGCTTCGAGACCATTGGCTGGATCGAGCCGCGCCTGGCCGGTGGCGACAAACCCGATCAGCTCGGCACACCCGACGCCCTGTTGATGCTGTCGGAAGAAGTGGCCGTATTCGACAATCTCAAAGGTCGGCTGTACTTGATCGTGCATGCTGATCCTGCCGAGCCGCAGGCCTATTCAAAGGCCGTGCGCCGGCTCGACGAGCTCGTTTATCGGCTGCGTCATTCTGGCCGCAGCTATCCGGACGTGCTCGATCCGTCGCTATTGAAAGAAGACGATTTCGTCTCCGGATTCACCAAGGAAGGGTTTATCGCCGCCGTTGAAACGGCGAAGGAATACATTCGCGCCGGCGACGTTTTCCAAGTGGTGCTGAGTCAGCGCATGTCGGTGCCGTTCCGGGCCCGACCGGTCGACGTATATCGCGCGCTGCGCGCATTGAACCCGTCGCCTTATATGTATTTCCTCGATCTGGACGGCACGCAAGTGGTGGGCAGTTCGCCGGAAATCCTGGTGCGCCTGCAGGGCGGTGAAATCACGGTGCGGCCCATTGCCGGCACTCGGCCGCGCGGCGAAAGCCATGATCTAGATATCGCGCTGGAAGCAGAACTGCTGGCGGATCCGAAAGAGTGCGCCGAACACCTGATGCTGATCGACCTTGGCCGCAACGACGTCGGTCGCGTTGCCGAAGCCGGCAGCGTGCGCGTACCCGAGCGCTTCCAAATTGAACGCTACTCGCACGTGATGCACATCGTTTCCGAAGTGCAGGGCACGCTGCGCGCTGACATGAAATTTGCCGACGTGATCAAGGCAACGTTCCCCGCCGGCACGGTGAGCGGTGCACCGAAAATTCGCGCGTTGGAAGTGATCCGTGAGCTTGAGCCAATCAAACGCAACATCTATTCCGGTGCCGTCGGCTATGTCGGCTGGTGGGGCGACGTGGATACCGCTATCGCCATTCGCACGGCCGTGATTCAGGACGGGCGCCTGCACGTCCAGGCCGGCGCCGGCATCGTGTTTGACTCGGACCCAGAAAAAGAATGGGACGAAACGATGAACAAGGGACGCGCCTTGTTTCGGGCGGTCGCGCAGGCGGCGGGTGGATTGTGAGCATTGATTTTTTCTGTTCGGGAGATGGCAGCATGAAAACCAAGATGATTTTATTCCTCGCGCTCTGGGCAGGCCTTGTTGAGGCGGCATCGGCGCAAGGAATTAGCGGCGTTCCATTTATAGCCGCGCAGGGGCAGGCACGCGCGGAGGTCATCCCTGATATTTTCCCACTGAAAGTGACGCTGACCGAAACCAGTATGGACTCGGCGGCAACCCAGAAAAAAATTGAATCCTTGGCCGCAACAATCATCGCGACCGCAACATCCATGGATGTCGCCGAAGCCGACATCACTGTGGGTAACCTCACTATCGGCGTCGAGGAACGCTACGACGATAAAACGGAAGAAGAGGTGTTCGTCGGCAACAGCTACGAACGAGTCATTCGACTAAAGTTCCACGACCTCCAGTCCCTCAAGGCGTTCGTTGATCGCCTGCCGACAGGCAAGGCCGTTCGCGCCGCCACCGGCGAATTTTTGTATTCCAAGGCTGATGAAGAGCGCAAGAAGCTCCTGCAAGAGGCGATGACTGATGCGCGGAACACTGCAGATCAAATTGCCGTAGGGGTCGGCAAGAGGATTGTTGGTGTGCACACCGTATCCGACCAGCCGATGAGCGCAAGTTATTTTCGCAGCAATGGCCCAAGTTCGACAGGTCTTGCCGGAGTTGCGCTGCTGGCGCCGGGCACAGTACGAGGACAGTCGGAGATCGTGCTGAAAAAAGGAGTGATCTCCTTGGAACGTTCGATCTATATTATTTATTTGCTTGGGGATTAATTGAAGGCTGTCTGATAGCGGGATCCCAGCGCGAAGAACGGCTGATAAATCGCGCTGGTTAGGGCTAGTAAGAGACGTTCCAAGTCGCTGAGGCCGGGGCCTACTTAGGCACGAGCGGCCAAAGCTCGCAGCCTTGCATCTATCCACCGCCGTCAATAGTGAAGTCGTCTTCCCAGCGAACGCTGGGATCCATTCTTGACGTCGGCGGAAAAGCCGTGGATCCCAGCGTTCGCTGGGATGACGAAGTTCTTCTTGTCCGTATTGTTCTGAGCCTCGGGCGCTGCAGTGGATTCCGGCTAGAGAACAAGCGCATCCACGCCCCTAAACCTGCCGTCATCCCAGCGAACGCTGGGATCCATTCTTGACGTCGGCGGAAAAGCCGTAGATCCCAGCGTTCGCTGGGATGACGAAGTGCTTCTGGGGTGCCGTCAAAGAATTCCAGCGCGCTTCAAAAGTTCCTGCAGGCATTGGATTTCAGCGTCTGTCTGCGGAAATAGGCCGCCGGAAGAATGCAATCGCTCGACGCCAGCCTGATCCCTTAACAGGCAGCCGCAGCAGAGCGCACGCGCGCCGCGTCCTGTAGCGACGTCCAAGCAGCGAAGCACAATGCAATACCGGTCAGCGCAAACATCAGTGGCGCCAGTTGCGTCAATGCCCACTGCAGGCCAATGGCGCGGAACGCCTCGGTCATCACCTCGCCACCCGACGCGACGAGTAAGGCCTTGGCGTGCTGGTCTGAAAATAGCCCGGTAATCGTGGTGCCGAAACCCGCGCCGAGGATGTATTGGAAGAAGAAATAGACCGACATTGCAGTAGCGCGGAGACGCGGTTCAACCACGTCTTGGATCGACGAATACACCGACACGTAATACTGGAAATAAAGAAGCCAACCAATTCCTATGAAGGCGGTTGTACCGAGGACGTCGCCGGCGGGACGAGTGAGGCCAAGCCAGAGCATCGGTGCCGCGGCCAGCATCGACAAGGCCCCATAGAGCAGCCGGCCTCGTGAGAAGCGCGCGTGCAGTCGGTCAGCTAACCAGCCGCCGGCGGTCAGGCCGATCAGTCCGCTGGCACCGAGCGCAATCGACGAGGCAAGTCCTGCTTCGGTCATGCTGGCGTGGTGAAAGCGCGCTAGCAGCGCCGGCAGAAAGTTACCGACCGAATAGGCGGCGAAATTGATGGTCGCGCCCGAGGCGATGATCCACCACAAGGTGGGTATCGCTAGGACGCGGTGATAGGGTCGATCAACGGCCAACGACGTGTCGGTCGCGTAGGATTCCTTCGCACCGCGCACGGGGTCGCGCAAACCAAGCATCATCGCCCCGGCCAACAAGCCGGGTAGGGCAGCGATCAGGAAGGGGGCGCGCCAGCCATAGCGCTGCGCGACATAGCCGCCCAAGGCATAACAGGCCAAGCTGCCCACCGGCAACCCGAGCATGAACAGTCCGAACGCGCGGGCACGACGCTCGGGCGGATACAGGTCACCAATCAGTGAATTGGCCGCAGGCGCGGCGCTGGCTTCGCCGATGCCGACACCGAGCCGCGCGACGAACAGTGAGGCCAGGTTCCACGCGCCGGCCGTCGCGGCGGTCATCACGCTCCAGGTAAAGACGCCAGCGGCGATCACGCGCGTACGCCGAACGCGATCCGACAGGCGCCCGAGCGGCAGGCCGGCTATCGCATAGACCAAGATGAAGGCGGTGCCGAGCAGGCCCAGCATCGTGTCGTCGAGCCGGAACTCCTTGCGCAGCGGCTCAGCCACGATGGCCGGCAGGATGCGGTCAAAGAAATTCAGGAAATTGATCAGGAACAGCACGAACAGGGTGTAGCGGGCGCTGCTGGGCGGGGCAGGTGTCATCGTGGTTTCCGAGGTCGGCGGCGCGCCTGTGGGCAGGTCGGAACCAGCATACGACGCCGCCACCAAGGAAGTGGACCTCAGCGGCCGGTTTTTGCGGCCCCCAGCCTCGCCATTTACCGGGAATCGGCTATGCTCGCGGGCCTCGCTCCGCGTGGCAGTTTCGCAGCGGCGCTGCTTAAGATAGGTTGGACCCATGCTGCTGATGATCGATAACTACGACAGCTTCACCTACAACCTCGTGCAGTATTTCGGCGAGTTGGGGCAGGAGGTGCGCGTAATTCGCAATGACGACCTGACGGTGACGCAAATTGCTGCGCTCAAACCGGAGCGCATCGTGATTTCCCCGGGACCGTGTACGCCCAACGAGGCTGGCGTGTCGCTGGAGGTGCTGACCGCCCTGTCAGGATCGGTGCCGATCCTCGGCGTCTGCCTGGGGCATCAAAGCTTGGGTCAAGCCTTTGGTGGCAAGGTTATCCGCGCCAAGACCATCATGCACGGCAAGACCTCGCCTATTCGGCACCTCGGCAAAGGCGTGTTCGCGGGCCTGCCGGATCCATTCGAAGCCACGCGCTACCACTCGCTGGTGGTGGAAAAGCAGTCGTTGCCCGACTGCCTGGAAGTCACCGCTTGGACCGAGGACGAGAACGGCGGATTCGACGAGATCATGGGTCTGCGGCACAAGACGCTGCCGGTCGAAGGCGTGCAATTCCACCCCGAATCGATCCTCACACAGCATGGTCACGACATGCTGCGTAATTTCCTCAAATCCACCGCGTAGGAGCCAGCTTGCTGGCGACAAGCTCGGCGTTGGCGACGCCCGTTGCTGGTACTTTTCCGCCTTCCACACACATTTGAAGTCGGGTCGCCAGCGAGCTGGCTCCTACGGTGGAAAGGAAGCGCTTGGTTCACTGGTACATTTTTTGATTTAGCCGCCGCCGTTCAGCGGCAAGACCTGGTCGCCAGCGAGCTGGCTCCTACGAGTTGAATTTGAAATGCCTATTACGCCGCAAGAAGCGCTGCACCGCGTCATCGTCCATCGCGAGATCTTCGTCGACGAGATGGTGGACCTCATGCGCCAGATCATGCGCGGCGAAGTCTCGTCGGTGATGACGGCGGCGATCCTCATTGGCTTGCGGGTCAAGAAGGAAACCATCGGCGAGATCGCGGGGGCCGCGCAGGTGATGCGCGAGTTCTGCGCGCGCGTCGAGGTGCCTGACAATGCGCATTTCGTCGATATCGTCGGTACCGGCGGCGATGGTGCGCATACGTTCAATATTTCCACGACGGCCATGTTCGTCTGCGCGGCGGCGGGGGCCAAGGTCGCCAAGCACGGCAATCGCAGCGTGTCCTCGTCATCGGGTAGTGCCGATGTGCTCGAAGCGCTTGGTGCCGCGATTGAACTGCCGCCGGCGCAAGTCGCGCGTTGCCTGCACGACACCGGCTTCGGGTTCATGTTCGCGCCAATCCATCATCCGGCGATGAAGAACGTGGCGCCGGTGCGCAAGGAATTGGGCGTGCGCACGATCTTCAACATCCTCGGGCCGCTGACCAATCCGGCCGGCGCACCGAACATCCTGATGGGGGTCTTCCACCCTGATCTGGTCGGCATCCAAGCGCGCGTGCTGCAGCGCTTGGGCACGAAACGCGCCTTGGTCGTGCATGGGCGCGACGGGCTCGATGAAATCACGCTCAACGGCGGCACGATGGTCGCCGAGTTGCGCGATGACCAAATCTACGAATACGAATTGCTGCCTGGTGAATTCGGCATTGCAATGTCGGACTTGGCGTCGATCCGCGTTGACAGTCCGCAGGCGTCGAAGGCGATGCTGCTCGAGGTGCTGGATGGAAAGCCAGGGCCAGCCCGCGATATCGTGCTGCTCAATGCCGGTGCCGCGCTTTACGCTGCCAATGTCGCCGCGACCATTGCCGAGGGCATCAGTCAGGCGCGGCTGGCAATTGACAGCGGTGCCGCTCGGGGAAAATTGGCGCAGTACGTCGCCGCCTCGCAAGCCCTGGGTGCCGGTTCGTCAGGATGACAGGGGTAATGCGCGTCCTTTCCTCCACTCGCGTCTAACCACGCCGAACTTTCCCTTGATCGCCATCAATAGGCATGCCGCCGGCGTTCAAGGCGCATACGGCAGGCCTCCGACCCAGTAAACTGCCGACTTTGCCGATGGCCGCCGCGTCCAGCCGGCGCCCGGTTTTCAGGACCTTTCCGATGAGCGATATCCTCAACACCATCCTCGCCCGTAAGGCCGATGAAATCCGCGAACGTTCGCAGCGCGTGTCTCTGCGCGAATTGTCCGCGCGCTGTGAAAACTTGCCGCCAACCCGTGGCTTCGGCGCGGCGCTTGCGGCGAAGATCGCCGCAGGTAAGCCGGCGGTGATTGCGGAAGTGAAGAAAGCCAGCCCAAGCAAGGGCGTGATTCGGGCCGACTTCCACCCTGCCGATATCGCGCGCAGCTATGAACTGGGCGGTGCCGCTTGCCTATCCGTGCTAACGGATGTGGATTTCTTCCAAGGCAGTGATGACTACCTCCAGCAGGCGCGCGCGGCCTGCAACTTGCCGGTGCTGCGCAAGGATTTTGTCATTGATGCCTACCAAGTTTACGAGGCGCGAGTGCTAGGCGCTGACTGCATCTTGCTGATCGTCGCGGCGCTAGGTGATGCTGCGTTGGCCGAGCTAACGCATCTGGCCATGGACCTCGGCATGGACGTGCTGGTGGAAGTGCACGATATCGATGAACTCGAGCGCGCGCTGCAGGTGCCGGCTTGGCTGATCGGCATCAATAACCGCAACCTGCGTACATTCGAGGTGTCGCTCGACACCACGCTAACGATGCGTGGCGCGGTGCCGAAGGATCGCTTGCTGGTGACGGAGAGCGGAATTTTCACCGCGGCCGACGTCGCAAGCATGCGGGCTGCCGATGTCAACGCATTCTTGGTTGGCGAGGCGTTTATGCGCGCTGAGGATCCAGGCGCGGAATTGGCGAAAGTGTTTGGGTGATGGTGGCGCACTCACGCGCAGTCAGTGTGCCAAAGGTCGACCAAAAACGAGCTCGACCGTCATCCCAGCGAATGCTGGGATCCATCTTTCAGCGCCAGTATTGGCTCCCAGCTTTCGCTGGGATGACGATTCCCCTTTTTTTGCGGGAAGTTCTTTAGCGAATATCGCCGAACGGGTAGCTCGCCTCAATCCAGCCCAGGCTTAGCCCTCGGCAGCCACAAATGCATCACCAGCCCTTCCGGTGCGAGGGCCTCGGCAAATAGCCGGCCGCCCATCGACGCCACGACGTTGTCGGCCCAAGGCAAGGTCAACCCGGCAAGGTCGTCGCCGACCGTCCATGCCCGTTCAAACAGGTCACTGATTGCCTGTGCGCGCACGCCCGGGCGATTATCCTCGAAGCGAAAATGCAGCATGCCCCGGCCTTCGAGCATCTCGACACCGCCGGCGGCGCGCAAACGCAGCGGGCCACTGTCTGGCCGCGGTGCCTGCGCCGCTTGCGTGACAATCAGGTTCATCACTTGCTGCAAGAGTTCTCGTGCGGCCGCTGCCGGTGGCGCTTGGCGAACGCTTTCGTCAATCTCAACGGCGAGCCTTTGCCGAACGGCCTCAGGCAATGTTCGCAGCGCATGTTCAAGCAAATCGTGCACGGGAACCGGGTGCATGGTGTTGGCACTGCCGATAAATCGCGAATATTCGGTGACGATTCCCTGCAGGTGCTCCAAGCTCTTGCGCAGGCTGCGCAGTTCGCCTCGTGACTCGGCCAGAAGCTCGGCCTGTTCGTTTACTTGCGACTGCAGGATTTGCACGATCTCTACATGCCGATGGCCGCTTAGGCCGACTGTACCCAGCTCTTGCAGCAACATTTGCTGGCCGGACGTGTGCGCGAGGTCGAGCAACTTCAGGGGCCTGTCGATGTGTTCGCGCAACGGCTCAAGCGACAGGCGCAGGTCACGAATCACGCCGCCGGCCATTTCGCTGGCGCCGGTGCGGTAGCTCTCGTTGAGTAGGCGACGACGCGTATCGGACAAGCGATCAAGCATGCGGTCGAATTCGTCGCCAAGTTGGCCGATTTCGTCGCGGCGCTGCAGTTTCAATCGCGTGCCGAAGTTTTCGTCAGCGCCAATCTTGCGTGCCAAGCGCGTCAGGCGTGCCAGCGGCACCACGATGGTCGCGTTCATCAACCACAGTAAGATGCCCATGGTGATCAAGGCGGTGATGGCCATCAAAGCCATGGAGAATGTCAGCGAGGACCATCCCCGCGCCGTGATTTCACGTGGGGTGACTACGCTCAGGTCGCGCACCGGTTTGCCGTTGAGATCAAAGATGACCGACGTAACTCGGGTCTCGCGACCGACCCTCTCTAAACGCAGGCTGCCGTGATTGACCTGTGCCAAGTCCGGTTTTAGACGCGGGCCGCGCTCTAGAGGTTCCAGCGGCGGTGACAGGTCGATGCGGAGATGGTTCTGCTCGGCAATCTGCCGGATCGCGCTGGCTTCAAGCAGTCGGCCCATGACCACCGTGCCTCGGCGCGGCCCATCGCGGGCGCCAGTGAGGATGGGCGAGGAGGTGACGAGCAGCAGGCCTAGGTTGGTGTCGATCAAGCCCGCGCGAGTTTGCGGGGCGTCTGCTTGCGCTAGGATCGGTGAATTGATGGGTAGGCCGGTGCCCCGGAACGCGTCGAAGTCCAGCAAGGCTTGGGTTTTGAGGTCCATGCCGCGCGACCAAACGCGGCGCCCCGCGTTGTCATAGAAGCCCAGAAACTGGCAATCCAAGCTTTGCTGCGCGGCCGGAATCAGCTCGACCGTCTCGAATTCCGGGTCGGTGCCGCCCATGTAGTTGTACGTTGCGTCCCAATAGCTCCAGTCCGGCGATTTCGGGGCAACCAAGGTCAGCTCGCGGTTGATCACCTCCAGCACGAGGTCGGCATTGCGCCGCGCCTGCTCCTGCTCAAGCTGCACGAACTGCGGATAGACCACGTAGTACTGAACCACGTGCACGGCGGCCGTGGTTACCAGCATCAGCAACAGGCCAATCAACAAGGTGCGCCAGCGCAGGCTCATCGTGTCAGGCGTCCCCCAGCCTTTTCATGAAACGCAGCGACGCTTCGGCATAGCCGCAGCTGCGGTAGAAATCGTGTGCTTCGCGGCGGTGGGTTGCCGTCGTGAGTTCGATGCGTGCCGCGCCGGCGCTGCGGGCGCGAGCCTCGACCTCGCGTAACAAGGCGCGGCCCAAGCCTCGGCGCTGAGCAGCGTCCGAGATTGCCAAGGCAGTAATCCGACAGGTGCGCACACCCAAGGGCAGG
>JBBSAA010000079.1:0-11627 GCA_038252715.1 Lysobacterales bacterium
GTGGGCTCGCGCCCTTATGGCAAGTCGGTTTGGAGTCACAAACCCGCCGCCGTGGTCACGGTGTCGCCGGGCGCGATGGGCGGTTTTGGTGCGAACCACCACCTGCGGCAGTCACTGGTTTTCCTCGATATGCCGACCTTGTTGCAGCCCGAAGCCTACATTGGCGGCATCGGAAAACTATTTGACGAGGCAGGTGTGTTGAGCGCCGGCACCAGCGACTTCCTCGGCAAGTTCCTTACGGCATTTGCCGCTTGGGTTGAGCGCAATCACGCCTGAGGTCCTGCGGCGCAGGCGCACCATCATTCTTTCTTTGAGGCAAACACACCGATGCTCACGCATACCCTGATCATCATAGCGATCACCTGCGTGGTGTCGTTCTTGGCGTTCAATAACGAAAAACTGATGGCCAAGCTCATCCTTTGGCCGCCTGCCATCGCGCGTGACCATGACTGGTACCGTCTTGCGAGCTATGGCTTGGTGCACGCCGATTTCATGCATCTGTTTTTCAACATGCTCACCCTGTATTTTTTTGGCCAAGCGCTGGAGCAGTTCTACATCCAGCGGCTCGGCAACCTCGGGTTCCTGCTGTTCTATGTGCTCGGCCTGATCCTCTCGATCCTGCCGACCTACCTACAGAACCGCAATAACGCCCAGTACCGAAGCCTTGGCGCGTCCGGTGCGGTGTCGGCGGTTTTGTTCGCTTTCATCTTGTTTGACCCGTGGGCGACGATCCTGCTGTATTTCATCCCAATCCCCGCGATCGTATTTGCGGTGCTGTACACCGTTTATTCGATTTACATGGACAAGCGCGGCGGCGACAACGTCAACCACAGCGCCCATCTCTGGGGCGCGGCCTTTGGCGTGGCCTTTACCTTGGTCGTGGACCCGGACTTGATCGGCCACTTCTTCCGCGAATTGGCAAACCCGCATTTCTAAGCCAGTGCGGGGCGGCGAGGGCAGGGGGATCGCGGTTGCCGTGCGATAATTGGCCATGAGCGAATTTTCCAATCTGGCCTTGAGCCCGGCCCTGCTTCAGGGCCTTGAGACGCTGGGTTACGCCAGCATGACCCCGATCCAAGCCGCAAGCTTGCCGCCCATCCTTGCCGGTCAGGACGTGATCGCGCAGGCACGTACCGGCAGCGGCAAGACAGCCTCGTTCGGCTTGGGCTTGCTGCAGCGACTCGATCCCATGCTGGCCCGGGTGCAAGCCTTGGTGCTGTGCCCGACCCGTGAGCTGGCCGACCAAGTCACCAAGGAACTGCGTCGCTTGGCGCGGCCCCTGCCAAATATCAAGGTGTCGACTTTTTGCGGCGGCATTCCCTTGCGGCCACACCTGGCCTCCCTCGTGCACGAGCCACACATCGTGGTGGGCACGCCGGGCCGGGTGCAGGAGCTGATGGACAATGGCGCCCTCAAGCTCGATGCGCTGCAGGTGTTGGTGCTCGACGAAGCAGACCGAATGCTCGACATGGGCTTTGAAGCGGCCATCACCGGCATCGCCTCGCAGTCGCCAAAGGCGCGGCAGACCCTGCTTTTTTCAGCGACCTACCCAGAGGAAATCCGCGGTATTAGCGGTCGTTTTCAGCGCGATCCGGTGTCGGTTAGTGTGGATACCGAACATGCCGAAGACGATATCCAACAGCTGTTTTATGAAGTCGATACCCCGCGCAAGCTTGATGCGCTGTCGCAGCTGTTGGCACAGCATCGGCCGGAATCAGCGGTGATTTTCTGCAATACCAAACGCGAGGCGCAAGACGTCGCCGACCAGTTGGCGCAGCGCGGCACCTCGGTGCTGGCCCTGCATGGCGACCTGGAACAGCGCGACCGCGATGAGGTGCTGGTGCGTTTTGCCAACCGCAGTTGCGCGGTCTTGGTGGCTACCGACGTTGCCGCACGCGGCTTGGACATCAAGGATTTGTCGGCGGTGATCAGCTACGAGCTGGCTAGTGATGCCGACACCCACACGCATCGAATTGGTCGCACGGGTCGCGCCGGGCAGAAGGGCTTGGCCTTGGCCTTGGTTGCGCCAAAGGAAATTGGGCGGGTCGCCAAGATCGAGGAAAAGCTCGGTGCGGCGATCAAGTGGGTCCGAATTGACCTGTCTGATCGCGCGGCCAAGGAGCCGGTGAAAGCCGCGATGGCTACCTTGGTGGTCGACGGCGGGCGCAAGGATAAAGTGCGTCCGGGCGATATCTTGGGAGCCCTGACAGGCTCTGCGGGTTTGCCCGGTGATGCCGTCGGCAAGATCGACACCTTCGACACTCGCACCTACGTCGCGATCCGGCGTGACCTCGCCAAACTGGCGTTGGAGCGGCTGCGGATGGGGAAGATCAAGGGTCGCACCCTGCGCGTGCGGACGCTGGGGTAAGACCTAGCGAGAGTCGGCGAGCTTGTCGCGTAGGAGCGGTGTTAGCGGCGATCGCTTCGATCAGTTACCGATATTCCGGCAAGCCGCTAAGCAAAAGGTAGGCGCTTCTTCCGCAATCATGATCGCGGCTGACGCCGCTCCTACGTCGCTCGGAATTGGCTTAGGAAATCTTCAGCCGCGGGCGAAACGGAGCTCCGGGCGCGCCTGGCGGCGGCAGATTTCTTCGTTGATCTGGTCGAACTCGGCGCTGTGGCGCTGGCCGGCCATGATCAATTCCATCTGGCGCATGGCCAATTCCAGACCCTCGTCGACAGCGGGGGCGGGCTTGGTCGGGAAGGCGATGACGTTGCTCATGGCATAAATCCTTGCGGGGGTGGGAGCGCAGGGGAGATAAAGCACAAGTCGTGCCAAATCCCGCCCCGGTCGCATCCCACCTTGTATTACGCGGTTTTACGGCAAAAGCGGCCTGATGGATGCGCATGCGTGACGCCGTTGGTCGCCTTGTGACAGGATTCGCGCCCTATGCGACTGAACAAACACATTAGCGAGACCGGGTTTTGCTCCCGCCGTGAGGCCGATCGCCTTATTTCCGAGGGGCGGGTGACCCTGAACGGCCAAAAGCCAGGCTTTGGTGCCCAGGTCGCCGAGGGCGACAAGGTCGTCATTGACGGCCAGGAGCTGCGCACCCGGGCGGCAACCGGTGGCAAAGCCCGGCATGTCTACATCGCGCTGAACAAACCAGTGGGCATCACCTGTACGACTGAGGCTGAGGTCAAGGGCAACATTGTCGACTTCGTCGGCCATGCCCAGCGCATCTTCCCGATCGGACGCTTGGACAAGGATTCCGAGGGCCTCATCCTGTTGACGAGCAATGGCGACATCGTCAATGAAATCCTGCGCTCGGAAAACAATCACGAGAAGGAATACTTGGTCGGCGTGAACAAAGCCGTGACCGACGAATTCCTGCAGGGCATGGCGCGCGGCGTGCACGTGCACGGCCAGATGACCAAACCTTGCCGGACCCGCCGCATCGCCAAATACGGCTTTTCGATCGTGCTAACCCAGGGCCTAAACCGCCAGATCCGGCTGATGTCCGAAGCCCTTGGCTACAAGGTCACGCAACTGCGGCGCGTGCGCATCGTCAACGTGCAGCTGGGCCATCTGAAAATCGGCCAATGGCGCAACCTCACCCCCGCCGAACTGCGCGGCCTGCTGCCGCAGCGCAGCGACTGGTGACCGCAGTCCGGACGCCCCCGGCGCGCTGGAACAAATAATCTAGAACAGCGCGATATGTTCGGAGGGTTCCCGCGGCCCCGCCGCCGGGCATTTCCAGACAGGGTGAGTGATGGCCGATCGCGCGCGCGTGTTGATGTGTCCCCCCACCCATTACGAAATCAGCTACGTCATCAACCCGTGGATGCGCGAAGAGCTGGGCAATACCAGTGCTCTAGACGCGATGCGCGAGTGGGAGGGGCTGCGCTTCGCGCTGTCGGTTCTGGCCGATATCGAAGTGATGGCGGCGCAGCCGGGCCTGCCCGATCTGCCGTTCACGGCCAATGCCGGTTTAGTGCTGGAAAACGTGTTTGTGTCCAGCCGGTTCAAGAACGTCGAGCGGCGCGGGGAAGAAGCCCACAACATCGCGTGGTTCGAAGCGCAGGGCTTCGAGATTCGGGCGCTGCCGGAAACAATCACTTTTGAAGGCGCCGGTGATGCGCTGTTTGATCGCGCGGTGCCGCGCCTGTGGATGGGGTACGGCCACCGCACCGACCTGGCGGCGGCGAGCGCGCTGGCAATGCTGCTGTCGGTCGAAACTATCCCGCTCGGTCTGGTTGACCCGCGCTTCTACCATCTCGACACCTGTTTTTGCCCGCTGTCGCGCGGCCATGTGCTGTACTTCCCGGCCGCGTTCGATGCTGCGGCGCGTGCGGCGATCGAAGCGCGCATTCCGGCCCAGCAGCGGATCGCCGTTGACGAAGCCGATGCGCTCACCTTCGCCTGCAACGCGGTCAACATCGGCGACGTCATCGTGCTCGCGCGCGCCAGCGCCGTGCTGCGCGCCGCACTGGAAAATGCTGGCTACCGTGTGGTCGAAACGCCGCTCGGTGAATTCCTGAAGGCCGGCGGTTCCGCCAAATGTTTGACCTTGCGCGTGGATGAGGCGCGGGCGGTGGATTCGGCGCGTCTGGCGGTGTTGGAAGGCACGGATTAGGCGTGTTTCGCCAGCAAGCTGGCTCCTACAAGTTTTCGTAGGGGCCAGCTTGCTGGCGAACAGGGCTTATCGAGCGCGCTGGCTCAAAACTTGCGCGCCAGCAACCAGGCGGCCGCGCCGGCGCCGGCAATCTTCCCGCTCGCGAAACACGCGGTCAGCAGATAACCGCCGGTGGGCGCCTCCCAGTCGATCATTTCTCCGGCGCAGAACAGGCCGGGTCGGGCGGTCAGCATCAGCTGCGGATCAAACGCTTCAAAACGGACGCCGCCAGCGCTGCTGATCGTTTCGGCGATCGGGCGCGGAGCCTGCAGGGTCAGCGGCAGCGCTTTGATCGTCATCGCAAGTTTGACCGGGTCGGCGAGATTGGTTTTCGTCATTACCTCGTAAAGCAAACCGGTCTTGACGCCTTCGAGGCCGGCGTTGCGGCGCAGATGTTCGGTTAATGAGCGGCCGCCGCGGGGCTTGGCGAGATCGCGCGTCAGTCGGGCCAGATCGCGACCCGGTGCGAGATCCAAGTCAATGGTGGCGCTGCCGTCGCGGCTGATGCTGTCGCGCAGCGACGCCGATAGCGCATACACCAAGCTGCCTTCGATGCCCGAGGGTGTGACCACACATTCACCCTGCAGGCGCTGCGTGCGTTCCCCCTCACGCCAGGCAATCACCACCGGCTTGATCGGCGCGCCGGCATAGCGCTGCGAGAACACCTCGCTCCAGCCGATGTCAAAGCCGCAGTTGGCCGGCTGCAGCGGCGCGATGTCCGCCCCTAGCGCGCGCAGCCACGGCACCCACGCGCCGTCCGAGCCCAGCTGCGGCCAACTGGCACCGCCACAGGCGAACACGACGGCCTCGGCGGCGATGACTTTTTCGCCGGCCGGCGTCGCTAACACCAGCCCGCCGTCCGGTGTCCAGCCGCAGCAGCGATGCTGGACGTGGAAGCGAACGCCGCTGTCGCGCAAACGACGCACCCACGCGCGCAACAGCGGCGCGGCCTTCATGTCGATCGGGAACACGCGGCCGGAACTGCCGATAAACGTCTCGATGCCGAGATCGCGCGCCCAGTCGCGCAGCGCATCGGCACCAAACGCGTTCAACCACGCGCTGACGGCCTCGCTGCGTTCGCGATAACGCGCGGCGAATTCAGACGGCGGATCGGCGTGGGTGAGGTTCAGGCCGCCTCTGCCGGCGATCAGGAATTTCCGTCCGACCGACCCCTTGCTTTCGTACACGTCGACGTCGACGCCGGCGGCGTGCGCCGCTTCGGCCGCTATCAGGCCGGCTGGGCCACCGCCGATGATTGCGAGACATGGGCGAGTTGGCACGGTGTTTTCGCGCATGGAGTCGGCGTGGCTCATTACCGCAGGCCAGGGGCTCAGGGCAGACGCGCTGCGAGCGCGTCGAGTTCGCCGCGCAGCGCCGCGACGGCTGCTTCCAGCGCCTCGATTCGCGCGCTGGTGTCGGTGCGCTCGGGCGCCGGCGACGATTTCACCGCCGCGAGCAGCAACCCAGCGTCGACCGGTCCCGACAGCAGGTGCATATAGCGATCCTCGCGCTGGCCACTGGCGCGGCCGATGTTCAGCGCCAGCGTTGGCTGGCGCTGCGCGAGGCGATCCAGGGTTTGGCGCACCTCGTCGAGATCGGAGAACGCCGCCAGACGTTCGCAGCGGGTCAGCAACTCCGCCGCCGTTTGTGGCCCGCGCAGCAGCAGCACCGACAGCAGGGCCTGCTGTTTGCTGGTCACCGAATACACGGCAGCAAAGCGATGTTCGTATCGCTGCGCGCGCGCGCCATGCACGGACTTGATCAGCCCCAAGTTTTCCATTTCCCGCAACGCGTGGCCGACATCGCCTGGCTCGAGCTCCATCAGGGGCTCGCGGTTGCTTTTCTGGTTACAGGCCAAGACGACGGCATTGGCGGTTAGCGGATAGCTTTCCGGGGTGGTCGCTTCCTTTTCCACCAAGCAGCCGAGAATGCGCGCCTGCGTCACGGTCAGCGCCGCTGGTCCCATGTCGAGGGTTGCTTCGGAATCGGTAGACATGGCGTTCTCGCGTCGGGAAAGAGCGCCATGATGCCTGATCCGGCGCGTGGCCAATCTTGCAGCGGAGACGACGCTGTCAGCGCCGACGCGCGATCCACTGGTCCAGCTGGCTGGCAAACGCTTGTCGGTCCCGGGCATGGAAAACCGCGGGGCCGCCGGTTTGCACCCCGGCGCCGCGCAGTTCTTCCATGAAGTTTCGCATCGAAAGGCGCTGCGCCATGGTGTCAGGCGTGTACAACTCGCCGCGCGGATCCAGCGCAATACCGCTTTTGTCCAGCACTAATGCGGCCAGGGGGACCTCTTGGGTGACTACCAAGTCGCCGGGCGAGACCCGTCGGACGATCTCGCTGTCGGCGGCATCAAAGCCGCCGGGAACCTGCAGTGCTTGGATGAAGCGCGAGGGCGGCGTGGCGAGCCACTGGTTGGCGACCAGGGTCACGAAGACCCCGGTGCGCACGGCCACTCGAAACAGAATGTCCTTGATGACCTTGGGACAGGCATCGGCATCCACCCAGATGCGAGTGGGCGCCGGATCGTCCGTTTCGCCAGAGTTTCCTGGGGCAGAAGGCCTGCTCAGCTCTTCTTCGCGGCCTTGTCGGCGCGCTTTTCCTTCAGGGTTTTCTGCGGCTTCTTCTTGTCTTGCTTTTTCTGCTCCATGCCCTTGGCCATGGTGATCTCCTGTTGGGGTTGTCCGGTACCACGACGCGAGGATATCTTGATCGCGTCGCTTCGTCCCGTGCCGAATGACGGGGAACCCAACAAAGGAACCACTTTGAACGACGCGGCACTGCCTTGGTCCCCTTTTACAGTGCCGGACGCCATGCGAACCGAGCTTGAGGCTGCCTACGCTTCGCCGCCGCGGAGCTACCACCATTTTGGCCACGTGCGTGAGGTTCTGGCCCACGCCGGACAAGCGGCGGCGCTGTCTGCGTGGAATAGGCCGGACGAAGTGTTCCTCGCAATTCTGTATCACGACGCGATCTACCACCCTGGCCGCCGCGATAACGAAGCGCGCAGCGCAGAGTGGGCGGTGGCGCAAATCCGGCAGCACTTGCCGACCAAAGCCCTGGACTGCGCGCGGGTGGCCGCGCTGATCGAGTTGACCGCGCGCCACGGAAAACTTGCGCCGGCCGATGTCGACGAAGACGCTGCGCGTTTCCTCGACTGCGACATGGCGATCTTGGCTGCGACACCGCCGGAATTCGACGCCTACGACCGCGGCATAGCCGCCGAATTTCGCGGAAAGCTACCGAAGTGGCTGTTCGAGTTCAATCGTCGGCGGTTCTTGAAGGGCTTGTTGGCCACGCCGCGAATTTTCCTCAGCGAAAGTTTTCACGCTGCGCTCGATGATCGCGCCCGGGCCAATCTCACCCGATTATTAAAGGCAGCACGTTCGCCAATGAGGGCGGGGGCGGGGCGGTGAGGGTGGGCTTGGTCGCCAGCGAGCTGGCTCCTTCGACCTACCGTAGGAGCCAGCTTGCTGGCGACAGGTCGTCCGCTAAAATCTAGGTTTCACAGCACCCACGGAATCAGCGCCTTGGTGCGCTGGCGGTAGTCGCTGTATTTGTGCCCAAACTGGTCCTGCATCCAGCGCTCTTCCAGCCGCAGCTTGACCCAGAACGAGACGAAGACAATCGCGACGCCGACCAGCCCGCGCACGTCCCCTACCTTGATCGCCGAGCCGAGAAAGGCCAGCAGCAGGCCGGTGTAGATGGGATGGCGAACTACCGAATACGGACCGGAGTCGATCAATTCGTGGCCTTCCTTGACTTGGACCACGCTGCTCCAATTGCGCCCGAGGATCACGCGCGCCCAGATTGCCAAGGACACGCCAACAATTGCCAAGGCCAAGCCAATCGACCAGGCCGGCAGCGAGTGCGCCACGAACTTTTCCCGCAACCAAGTGTGACCAACCATTTCGCCGGGCCCGAAAATCAAAGCGCCGGCGACCAGTAGCGGCAGCCAATATTTGCTAAAGCGCGACAACCAAGGTTCGGCACGCGCCACGTGTTTAACGTTGCGCGCGCTCCAAAGCCAATAGCCTGCAAAGACCCACCAAGTCAGCGACAGGGCGATGCTGAACCAGTCGCCGAGTGAGTCGTGCATTGAATCAGTCATTGAATCGCTCCATTAAACGTTACTTAGGTGGCTCAGGCTGCACTCTGATTGTCGCCGAGGATCGCCTTGGCGGACGAAACCGGCGATGCAACCAAGGCTTTTCGCTTGAGCCCGAACAGCGGACGCAGCCACGCAACGCGTTTCACCGTTTCGCTGATCACATAACAGCCAGTGATGGTGGCGATAAGAATCACGGCGCCCTCGGTGACCGCGCCAAGCTTCATTGGCACCAGCCAGAAGGCCAGGCCCACGATCAGGCTTTGGTGCAGGATGTACCACGGATAGACCGACTCGTTCGCCCAGGGCAGCCAGCGGAACGGCCGGTTCAGCAGCGCATGTGACCAGCCTAGGATCGCCAGCAGCGCGGTCCAGATGTAGGCCACTCGGAACACCCAAATAGTGGCCTTCATCCAATAAGGGCCGTCGTCGACCGCGTTTGCGACGAGGCTGATGTAAACAGCAAACAAGATCAGGGCCGTGATGAGACTGGCCTTTCGCAGGCGCAGTGCCTCGGCCCAAAAGCCGTCATTGCGCGCCAGCAGATAGCCGTAAAGGAACATCGTGAAATAGACCGCATTGCGGTACCAGTCGTGAAAGAAGTCGCCGCGGTCCGGGAAGCTGTCTTGCAAGCCGAAGGTGTAGGCCAAGATCGGAAGGGCGGGAACAAGCATCAGTTTCCAGCCACGTAGATCGGTGAGTCCAGCGGTGATTCGGCGGCCCAGCGGCGAGGCCAAGGGCTTGGCCAGCACGGCTAAGGTCAGCGTGTAAATCCAGAGGTAGGCCAGGTACCACAGGTGGTTCCAGGTCATGCTGTCTTCCCAGCCGTCGAAGGCGCCTGCCGGCCACGGGTGGGCCTTGCTGATATAGGCGACATAAAAACGCCAGAACCCGGGCTCGACTAAGCCGTTGGACACGCCCTGGGCATAGGGCTGGATGGGTACGATCAACAGCATGCCGAACACCAGCGGCAGGAACAGCCGCCAGGTGCGCTGCCCGGCGAAGCGCCACAACGCGTTGGGTTTGAGCAAGAACGCCGCCGCCATTCCCGAGATCAGGAAGATCAGGTCCATGCGCCAGCGATTCACAAACAGCATCGGCCACTGCCAAGCCTCGGATTGGTAACTGCTCTTGACGTGCCAGCCCCAATCGGAAACGTAGAGCATCGACCAGTGGTAAAGAATCAGCAGGGCGAAGGCGATCGCTCGCAACGCGTCGATGTCGTGGCGACGACCGGCGGTTGGCAGGGGTAATGGAGGAAGGTTGAGGCGGGGCATTGGATTCTCCGATCTTGGGCAGGGCCAGGGTCGCGGCCGGGATCGGGGCCAGAATCGCTGCGCGCAGGCCGACCCGCGAGCGCCGGGGGCTTATCCGCGGTCGCCAGTGACGAACGGTGGTACGCAGGGACGAAGCGCGGGACGAATTGCTCGTCCCTCCGCCTAGAATGGGCCATGCCACACGACGCCCGCACCCTGCTCGACCGCTACCTGCCACATCGACGCTATTTCGAGGTCGGGTTTTGGGTCTTCAATATTTTGCTCCACGCCATCATCAACTCGACCGTCACCATTCTGGACATCGAGCGGGTAGGGCTGGATATCGAGTCTTGGCGACCGATGGTCTGGGAATGGAGCAGCGCGATCATGATGCTGGCCTTGGTGCCGGCGGTGATTGCGTTTGAAAATCGTTTCCCGCTCTATTTTGGCCAACTCCGCCGCAACTTGCCGTGGCACGTCTTAGGAACCGTCGTTTTTTCGGCGCTGCACGTTGCCGGTATGGTCGGACTGCGCAAGCTCGCCTATGTCTGGCAGGGCAGCGTCTATGATTTCGGCGACTGGCCCCGCGAGTTCGGCTATGAATACCTCAAGGACTGGCAAAGTTACGCCGGTATCTTGCTGATCCTCATCGCATACCGGCTGCTGCTGCTGCGCTTGCAGGGCGAGGCGCGGCTATTGGATGCGCCCGACGACGACGCGCCAGCCATCGAGCCGGTCGACCGTCCGGACCGATTCCTGGTGCGCAAGCTGGGCAAGGAATTTTTGGTGGCGGCGAACGATATCGAGGTGCTGCAGGCCTCGGGCAACTACGTCAACTTGCGCGTGCGCGGGCGTGACTACCCGCTGCGCACCACCATGGCGGCGATTGAGCCGCGCTTGGATCCGGCGCGGTTTGTACGCGTGCACCGCAGCTACATGGTCAACCTCGACTGCATCGCCGAGATCGAACCACTCGACACCGGCGATGCCCGCGTGGTGATGCGGGACGGCGCGAAAGTGCCCTGCAGCCGGCGCTATCGCGGAGCCTTGCGGGGTTAGCTCAGGTCTTTGAAGTAAGCGACTACTTCGCCGGTCAGCTTGAAGGTAATGGCATTGCCGCGGCGGTCCAGCGTCTTTCCGGCCGGGACACGGATCCAGCCCTCGCTCATGCAATATTCCTCGACGTCATGGCGTTCGTCGCCCTTGAAGCGGATACCGATGCCACGATCGAGCGCCGCGGCGTCGTAATGCGGGCTTTTCGGGTTAACGGCGAGGCGGTCGGGCGGGGAATCGGTCATCGGACTCTCTTGAAGGGGTAGGAGCGGTTGGCGCCACGATAAGCATTGCCGGATATGCTGTCGACCCATTCCGCATTCCAGTTGCCGCCGTGCCCTATACGCCGATCGTCGCCACCTTAGGTTACGTGCTCTCGCCAGACCGTCGCCGCGTCTTGCTGGTGCATCGCAATGCCCGCGCCGAAGACCACCATTTCGACAAGTACAACGGCTTGGGCGGCAAACTCGAAAGCGACGAAGACGTCATGGCGGGCATGCGCCGTGAGATTCGCGAGGAGGCTGGGATCGAATGCGAGGAGTTGCTGCTGCGCGGCACGATGAGCTGGCCTGGCTTTGGAAAACACGGCGA
>JBBSAA010000080.1:0-11385 GCA_038252715.1 Lysobacterales bacterium
GTAGCGCTAAGCTGGAACGTCGGGGAGGGTTTCCAAAACAAGTCGGCGCCGGTCTTGACCTCCGTGCTGCCATCAATCACGTCATGAAGGACAGTGACATAGGGCCAGATATGAAAAAGAGCCTTGCGATACTGCGCGATTTCTATTTTCTCGAAATCTGAAACAAAGCGCGCCCGTTCGTACGAGGCGGCGGGCGTCGCATAGCGCTCATTATTGCTACCAAGGACGCGGTCGAAATAGACACCGACCGTGCGCGTGGCTGAGTCGGCGCCACGCATGGGCGCGACTGACCAAGGGATCAGCATTTCGACGTGCCAGCCTGCGGCATCTTCGCTGACGGCCCAGGTCCAATCGGTATCCCAATCGGAATTGAACTGGTTTTCGTTCGTCACTACAACGTCTTGGATGGAGCCGGAAAGACCCACGGTGAAGTTGTAGGCGGTGCGGCCGTCACCGTCGAAATCGATCATGACGTTAACCCGGTCGCTGGGCCGACCTTGATCGCGTTCCAATCGCGGCTTGAGGCGCGGCACCGACGCCGGTTGCAAAATATCAAAACCAATCGCAATGCCCTCAGGCGTTGACAGCAAGCGGGCTTGCGTCGCCAGAGAGGGGTCGATTGGCTTCAGCGCGTACGGCTGCACGGACTTAAAGTCAGAAAAAACGCGCGCCTGCGCCCAGTCCGCCTCGTCAAGCTTTCCGTCCACCGTGATTGCAGCCTGCGCGGCCCAGGCGCTCGTAGACAGCAACGCCGCCAAGAGCGCGCGGGACAGAGGAGAGAAGCGGAGCAAATTCATCTTAAAGCCTAGTGAAAACGACTGCGCGCCCTTGCCCGGGCGCAAGCTAGGCACGACGTCGCGAAATTAGGGAGGGGCCGTACGGTGCCATCTGCATCGGCCAAGCCGGTATTCTAAGAAGTTGCAATGACAACGGCCCCTGCCAAAGGTAGTGGCTGCGACCAAGGATCGACGCACGATGGACATCGCCACCGAGGCCGCTGACGGCCACCGATGGGTGACGCAAGTCTGGCCGGCAGAGGCCGCCAGTTCAGCCTTGTTCTGGATCCCAGCGCTGGGCGTACCGGCAAGCAAATACGCGCGTTGGGCGCAGGCATTGGCGGCCAAGGGCATCACGGTTGCCGTGCACGAGTGGCGCGGCAACGGCAGCAGCTCACTGCGGCCGACGCGCCGCTGCGACTGGGGCTATCAAGAATTGATCGAAGTGGACATGCCGGCGAGTGTCGCGGCCGCGAAAGCCGTGGCTCCCGGCCTGACGTGGGCGATCGGTGGCCATAGTTTGGGCGGGCAATTGGCCGCGCTTGCCGCCGGATTGACGCCGAGCGCCTACGCGGGGCTCGTGCTCGTTGCCACCGGCGTGCCGGATTATCGGCTGTTCCCGCTGAAGCAGCGTCTGGCCGTGCAAGCGTTCGTATCGATAGTGCCGGCGATCACGCGCGTCTTCGGGACCTTTCCTGGTGACCACTTGCAGTGGGCGGGTCGCGAAGCCGCTACCCTGATGCGGGAGTGGGCGCAGACCGCACGGCGTGGCAACTATCGTGGCGTGGCCTTGAGCCGAGACGCGGAAGCTGCGATGGCTGATTGGCGCGGCCCGGTGCTCGGCCTGCAGTTTACCGACGACTGGTTAGCGCCCACGGCCTCTCTCGATGGTCTAATCGCTAAGCTAGGGCCGGGGTCGCGGCAGCGCGAAAGTTTCAACCGGACAAGGCTAGGAGATACGCCTGACCACTTCCGGTGGATGAAATCTCCGGACGCCGTCGCAACGGTGGTGTCGGCGTGGAGCCGCGATCAGTTCTTGTAGTCGCGATGGCAGCTGTCGCAGGCTTTGTCGATTTTTGACAGCGCCGCATCGGTCGCCGCGCAGCTGGCGGGAGGGGTCATCAGGGCGGCGTCCGCTGCGGCGCGCAAGTCACCGGCGTAACGCGAAAATTGCGCATCTTCTTGCAAGTCCGCGAAGGCCGGCTCGATGTCGTTAGCGACAAAGCGCAGGGTCTGCAGGCGAGGCAAGGTGTCGGTCGGCGCGCAGCGGTTAGCTTTCACACTGCGGCCCAAGGAAGCCATTTGCGCGCCCATGACCTTCATTACCGCATTGGGGTAGGCCGTGCCGCGATTGAGCGCGTTCATCGTGATGGCGGTGCCGATGATGCCGACGAACAGGCCAATCAGGGCAAGAATCAAGGAACGCATGCGCCAAGCTCCAGTGGGGTGCGCGGAAACGATACCACGCAGCCCTAGGAGCACAAAACGACTCCCGGCGCGATTGCCGCGCCGGGAGTTTCAAATCAACGCAGCGGAACGACGCGGTTACCGGTCACGCGAACGGCGGTGCCGGCGCGCAGGTCAGGCGAAACGGTGTTCTGATTGACGACAACGCGACGGCCATCGTCCATACGCACGACGATGTCAAAGGTTTGCTCATTACGCTTGTTTTCGATCGCGTTGCCGGCGACGGCACCGCCAACGACGCCCGCCACCGTGGCCACCTTCTTACCATCGCCCTTGCCGACCTGGTTGCCGATTACGCCACCGACAATGCCGCCGAGCACGGCGCCGGTGCGGGAATTTTCCTTCGCGCCATAGACCGTCTCGATGTTCTCAATTCGGCCACAGTCGTAGCAGCGAACGGTGTTGGACTGCGTCGCCGGCCCGGCCGCACGGCCGTAGCCGGGGGAAGGCGAGCTGGCGCAGGCGGCCAAGGTCGAACAAACGATGCCGAAAGCAAGCAAGCGGATCTTCATGGGGTTCTCCAGTTCAGGGATAAGTGCAGTCGAAGCTATCAGACCCGCCTGAATCGGAACCCACTTGCCCATGCGATCATCACGCGGCGTCTACAATAGCGGCATGGACAGCTCATTCAACGAACGCTTCTCGGGTGTCGACCGGCTCTACGGGCAAGGCAGCGTCGCCCGCTTTGCTGGCAAGCATGTTTGCGTAGTGGGGCTAGGCGGAGTCGGCTCATGGGCTGTCGAGGCGTTGGCGCGCAGCGGCATCGGCGAGCTCACGCTGATCGATGCGGACGATATTTGCCTATCCAACACCAATCGGCAGCTGCATGCCTTGGATGGCGAGTACGGCAAGTCGAAGGCGCAGGCCCTGGCGACCCGCTGCCTAGCCATCAATCCCGGTATCAAGGTGGAAGCCATTGCGAGCTTCCTAACTCCTGCCAACCTGTCTGATTTGCTCGACCGAGGCTACGACCTGGTGCTGGACGCCTGCGACAGTTTCCGCAGCAAGGTCGAGCTGATTGCGTGGTGTCGGCGTCGCAAGTTGCCCTTGGTGACCGTGGGTTCTGCCGGCGGCCGCACCGATGCCACGCAAATACGCGTGCGCGATCTGTCACGCACCGAACACGATGCCTTGCTGGCCTTGGTGCGCAGGAAATTGCGCAGTGAATTTAATTTCCCAAAGAATAAGGACAGGTATTTCGGAATATCGGCCGTCTACTCGCTTGAAAACGTTCGTTACCCGCAGGCTGATGGCTCGGTGTGCGGCATTCGACCGGCGATGGGGGCCGACGCGGCGCTCAAACTCGATTGCGGCGCGGGGCTGGGTGCGGCAACCCACGTGACTGGAACGTTTGCCTTTGCCGCGGTGGGGCGTGTATTGGAATTGCTGCTTCGGCCCACGGTGGCGGCAGCGGTTGCCGAATCAGGCGATGCGGGCGGCTCCTAGCCGCTTCATGTCGCTCCGTTCAGGTTCGCTGTGATGGAATGCCGTCGCCAGGCCAATTGGGCCGCAAGGAGTTTTCTCATGAATCGTCAAAAATTGCTCGTACTCGCCATTGTCCCGGTTCTCGCCGCAATGACCTTGTCGGCCTGCAACCGCTCCGCCCCCGCGGGCGCCGAGGGTGGTCTCGTGACCGCTCCAGCAATGGCAGAGCAATCGGGTACGTTGCCCGCGCCTGAGGCTGTGGCAGCGCCCGTAGAGGCCGCGCCGGCTGGACCGGTTGTCGGCTACGCCGACGTGACTAACGTCAAAGCGGTCACGTCGAAGCAAATGCAGTACGGCACGGTGACCAAGAGTCAGGAAATCAGCCAAAATTCCAGCCGTCCGCGGGAAGTGTGCCAAGACGTGACGGTGCAAGAGCGTCTGCCAGAGCGCGATGGCAACGCTGGCGGTACGGTCGCGGGCGCCGTGATCGGTGGCGTGCTCGGCAACCAGGTTGGCAAGGGCAACGGTCGCAAGGCCGCTACCGTGGCCGGTGCGGTGGCCGGCGGCTTCATCGGCAACAAGATCGACAAGAGCAAGGACAACGGCAAGTTGGTCAGCCGTACCGAGCAGCAATGCCATACCGAGAACGAGTCGGTCAGCAGCGTTGTCGGTTACACCGTGACCTACAAGAAGCCCGATGGCGGCTACGCAACCAAGCGTATGGATGATCGTCCTGCCAATGGCAGTCGCATTGCCCTAGGCTCGGCTGCGAAGACCGTGGGTTATGACGTGACGTACAGCTACGATGGCAAGACCGACACCGTGCGCATGGACAACAAGCCCGGCAATCAGTTGACCGTGGTGGACGGCAAGGTCGTCACGCAGAGTGCGCCGGTTAACAACGGCTGATTCTGGTCCTGCAAGCAACATGAAAAGGCCGGCTTTCGCCGGCCTTTTTCTTTGCGCCCCTAGTCAAAACTCAAGCCAGGAAAAGACGCTCTGCGTTGCGACGCGTCGCCCCTGCCAAGACATCACGGTCCATCTTCCGCAGATGAGCGATCGTATCCAGCACCACGGGCAGCCGTTCTGGTTCGTTGCGCTGGCCACGATGCGCGGCATCGGGCTGGTCCGGCGAGTCGGTTTCCAGCAGCAACCATTCCAAGGGCATGGTGCTGACCAACCGCCGCAGCCGTTGCGCGCGCTCGTAGGTGACCGGCCCGCCAATGCCTAGATGGAAACCTAGCTTGAACAGCTGCAAGGCTTGTTCCTCGCTGCCCGAATAGCTGTGGATGACGCCGCGCAGTCCGCCGATGCGGCGCAGGGTGGCGATCACTTCGTCCACGGCGCGCCGAGCATGGACTACCACCGGCAAGTTGAACGCCTTGGCGATGTCCAATTGGCCTTGGAAGTAGAAGCGCTGCTGGTCAGGGTCCAAGCCGGCGACGAAGAAATCTAGCCCGCATTCGCCCACTGCCCGCGGCTTTTCCTGCCTGATCCAGTCGGGCAGGGCCTCAAGATGCGCTGGCTCGTGCCGGTCAAGGAACATCGGGTGCAGGCCATACGCCGCGTGTAAACCCGGGGATAGCGCGCAAGTCGTTTTCAATCCTGGCCAACTGCCAAAATCCACCGCGGGAACCAGCTGTTGCCTTACTCCGGCCTGTTCGGCGCGCGCCAAGGCCTCGACGCGATCGCCGTCGAATTCGGGTGCGTCGAAATGGCTGTGGCTGTCAAACAGGTCCAGTGGCGTCACTGTGGCTTATTCGTTTCGCCGTCGATGACCTTGTCCGGACCTTTGCGTCCTTTCCAGCTCGCCAGCAGCACCGTGCCCAAGCCGAGCATGATTTCATCAATAAAAGGAATGAAATCGGGTATCAGTAGATCAACGACGAAAAGCACGGCGACAACCAGGAACAAGGTGGGAAAGCGCAGGCGCTGCGCGTAGCGCAGGATTGGACCGAGTAGGGGATTGCTCATGCAGGGTTCCTTGCTGATCGTGGGCAGCACCTTGCAGGGCGCGCATCACAACTCTAGCTCTATTCGCGCGCGTATTCATCCGGAGGCGGGAATGCGCGACGGTGAGATCGCGGCTATGGAGGCGACCCAAGCGTTCACCGGCAGCGCAAGCGCGTAGGCCTCGCTAATTTTATGGCAGGCGGAGCTAGCGTGCTCGCCATCCGCCCCGCAGTCGCCGCGTATCGGAGCGGCATGATCGGCCAGCAGGCCCCTAACCTTTCTGAGTCAGCAACGAGGTCACGTCCTCCCGAGGCAGCAGACACCGGCGTACTGGCGATCCCAGCCGTGCCCGAAGCCAAGGGCTGCCCTAGGCCGCCGTTTATCGTCAAAGGCAGGTGAAATCGGTGGGGCAAACTTGCGCTCCAGCCAATTCTCAGCGCTTGCCACTCACGACTATCGAGCGCCAGTCGGGCTAAAATGGCGAACTTTCTGACCACACCGGCACCCCTCATGGCCCTGAACCCGACTGACCTATTTGATGTCCGATCCCTGCTGACCGAAGAGGAGCGGATGATCCAGGACTCCGTAGCGCGTTTCGTCGACGAAAAAGTCATCCCGATCATTGGTGATGCGTTCGACCAAGGCCGATTCCCGAAAGAGTTGATTCCTGAAATTGCCGCCATGGGCTTGCTGGGATCGTCGCTGCCGGAAAAATATGGTTGCGCCGGCCTCAATTCGGTCAGCTACGGTCTGATTTGCCAGGAGCTAGAGCGCGGCGATTCCGGCATTCGCAGCTTTGTCTCCGTGCAAAGCTCGCTGTGCATGTATCCGATCTTTGCTTACGGTACCGAAGAGCAGCGGATGAAATACCTGCCCGGCATGGCCAAGGGCGAGATCCTGGGCTGCTTCGGCCTGACCGAGCCGCAGGGCGGGTCTGACCCGGCCAACATGAAGACCAATGCCAAGAAAGACGGCGATGACTGGGTCATCAACGGATCCAAGATGTGGATCACCAATGGCAACGTCGCGAACATCGCTATCGTCTGGGCGCAGACGGACGACGGTATCCAGGGTTTCATCGTGCCGACCGACACGCCTGGGTTCACCGCGCAGGAAATTCACAAGAAGATGAGCCTGCGGGCGTCGGTGACCTCAGCCTTGTTCTTTGACAACGTGCGCGTGTCCGATGCGCAGCGCTTGCCCAACGTCAAAGGACTCAAGGGTCCGCTCGGCTGTCTGACCCAGGCCCGCTACGGCATCACTTGGGGACCGATTGGCGCGGCTATTTCAAGCTATTCGACGGCCTTGGAGTACTCCAAGTCGCGCATCCTGTTTGAAAAGCCGATTGCTGCGACGCAGGCCGTGCAGCTCAAGCTGGCCGACATGGCTCGTCGTATCACGCTGGCGCAGTTGTTGGTCCTGCAGCTCGGCCGCCTGAAGGATGCGGGCAACATGCAGCATTCGCAGGTATCGCTAGCGAAGTGGAATAACTGCCGGATGGCGCTGGACATCTCGCGCGAGGCGCGCGACATCCTCGGCGGCGCCGGCATCACCACCGAGTATTCGCCGATTCGCCATGCGCTCAACCTTGAGTCGGTGATCACATACGAAGGCACCGAAACCGTGCACCAGCTCGTGATCGGTCGCGAAGTCACCGGTATCAACGCGTTCTGATCCCGGCGTGACTCCCGGGCCAACGATCGAAACCGAACGCCTTATCCTGCGTCCGACCTCGGCGCAGGATTTCGAGGCGTGGGCGACGGCGGCCGAGGACGCCGAGGGCTGTCGCTACATTGGCGGGGTACAGGCCCGGGCCGTGGCTTGGCGTGGCCTGCTCATGATGGCCGGGGCTTGGGCGGTGCAGGGGTTTGCGATGTTTTCGGTCATTGAAAAAGCCAGCGGCCAGTGGGTCGGCCGGGTCGGGCCTTGGCAACCAGACGGTTGGCCGGGGCCGGAGGTCGGTTACACCATCGCGCGTCCGGCTTGGGGCCGTGGCTACGCCCCGGAAGCGGCGCAGGCGGCGATGCAATGGGCATTTGACACCCTGGGTTGGACCGAAGTCATCCACACCATCCATCCAGATAACAGGGCATCGCAGCAGGTGGCGGTGAAGCTCGGCGCGGTTAATCGCGGTCCGGGCCGCCTGCCGGCGCCGTTCGAGAACTCTCCGGTCGATGTCTGGGGCCAGACGCGTGAGCAGTGGCTCCAACGCACGGGAGCGATGGCATGAAGGAGGCTGCGACGGCCACGGTTTACGGTATGAAGACCTCGGGCAACTGTTACAAAGTGCAGCTGCTGCTCGAACAACTGGCGCGGCCATACCGCTGGGTCGAGATTGATAGTGCTCACGGCGGAACCCGCACTCCCGAATTCCTCGCGCGCAATCCCAATGGCAAAGTGCCACTGCTGGAACTGGAAGACGGCCGCACGCTGTCCGAATCCAACGCCATCCTGTGCTTTCTCGCCGACGGCAGTGCCTACCTGCCTACCGATCGTTGGCAGCGTGCGCAGGCGCTGCAATGGTTGTTCTTCGAGCAGTACAGCCACGAGCCCTACATCGCGGTTGCACGTTTCATTTGCCTGCGACTGCCCGCGGACCACGATCGTCGCGCCGACTTGCCGCGGCTACGTGAGCGTGGCTATCAGGCGCTGGCCGTGATGGAAAAACACCTTTGCCGAAACGATTTCTTCGTCGATGCTGGCTACGGCGTCGCCGATATCGCGCTGTATGCGTACACCCACGATGCTGTTGCCGGCGGCTTTGACCTCTCAGCGTTCCCGGCCATCTTGGCTTGGCTGCGCCGGGTGGAAGCTCAGCCACGCTTTATTGCCCAAACCCGCTGATCCACGCTGCGAATCCAGCCGCGAACCAACACGAGAAACCCAGCCCATGGCCGCCGTCACGCCGCTAATTCCCGCCCGTCACAAAGACGTCAATCGCGCCAAGGTCTGCGACGACAATTTTATTGAATTTGTCCGCGATTGGTCCGGGACGGCGTCGCCACGACCGGCGCTTGACGCGCCGATCCGGGCCGGCAGCCTGTGCACGGTGGGCGATTTCACGGCCCTATTCGAATCGCAGTTGATCAGCCGCCACATTGACCTGATGGCGCGCGTGTTGCGCGTGCAGCAGAAGGTGTTCTACACGATTGGTTCCTCAGGGCACGAGGGCAATGCGATGGTTGCGCGCTTGACGCGGCATACCGATCCGGCCTTCCTGCACTATCGCTCGGGTGCCTTCATGGCCGAGCGCTTTCGCAAGCTGCCAGGCATGGACCCGATCATGGATTCTGCCTTGAGTTTTGCTGCCAGCAAGGACGATCCTATTTCGGGCGGCCGACACAAGGTGTGGGGCTCCAAGCCCTTGTGGGTGCTGCCGCAGACCTCCACGATCGCCTCCCACCTGCCCAAGGCGCTGGGAACGGCGGTCGCAATCGAACAGGCAAAACGCATCGGTCATTCGCTGCCGATTCCGGATGATTCCATCGCCATTTGCTCCTTTGGTGACGCCTCGGCCAACCACGCCACCGCGCAAACCGCCTTTAATACCGCGGCGTGGACGGCTTACCAGAAGCTGCCCGCACCGGTCCTCTTTGTCTGCGAGGACAACGGGATCGGGATCTCGGTAAAAACACCGGCCGGCTGGATCGCAAACTCTTTCCGCACGCGCGACGGGCTTGACTACTTCTATGCCGATGGCCTCGATATCGCCGATGGTTACGAGCAAGTTGCACGGGCAGTGGATCATTGCCGCAGCACGCGTCGCCCAACCTTTCTGCATCTTCGAACGACGCGGATCATGGGCCATGCTGGCACCGATTTTGAGATCGAGTGGCGCAGTTTTGAGGAATTGATGGCGGTCGAGGCCGGCGATCCCTTGCTGCGTTCGGCGCAGCTTGCGCTGCAGTCGGGCTTGCTGTCGAAGGACGAATTGCTTGCAATGTACGAAGCGATCCGCAAGCAGTGTTTCGCTGCCGCTGATGAGGCTGATCGCCGACCCAAGCTCGATTCGCTGGCCGAGGTCATCGCCCCACTGGCGCCGTACTCACCGGCGAAGGTCGCCGCAGAAGCCGCGCGTTTTGACTACCAGGAAAAGCGCGCGGGCGTGTTCGGTAGCGAAGACAAGCTGCCCGAGAAACTGCCGCCGCGCCACATGGCGATCCAGATAAATAACGCGCTGCACGACCTGTTGGCAAAATACCCGGAATCGCTGCTGTTCGGCGAGGACGTTGCGCAGAAGGGCGGTGTGTACACCGTCACCAAGGGGCTACAGAAAAGCTTCAAGGGCGCGCGCGTATTCAACACGCTGCTTGACGAGACCATGATTCTCGGACTGGCCCAGGGCTTTGCCAACATGGGAATGTTGCCCTTGCCCGAGATCCAGTACTTGGCGTATTTCCACAATGCCTGTGACCAGATTCGTGGCGAGGCCTGCTCGCTGCAGTTCTTCTCCAACGGCCAATACCGAAACCCGATGGTGATGCGCATTGCCTCTTTGGGGTATCAGCGCGGTTTCGGTGGGCATTTCCACAATGACAATTCAATCACCGCGCTGCGCGATATCCCCGGCCTTGTCTTGGGCTGCCCCAGCCGCGGCGACGACGCGGCGATGATGCTGCGCACCATGATGGCCTTGGCGAAAGTTGACGGCCGCGTCTGTGCCTACCTCGAGCCAATTGCGCTGTACATGACCAAGGATCTGTACGAGGCCGGCGATGGCCGATGGTTGACGGCGTACCCGCCGCCAGACCAGGCAATGGTGCTGGGCGAGGAGCGGGTATATAGGCCCGAGGCTAGCGACTTGGTGATCTTCACCTACGGCAATGGCGTACCAATGAGCCTGCGGGCAGCACGGGACATCGAGGCAGCGCATGGCTGGCAGGTGCGTGTGGTCGACCTGCGTTGGCTGCAGCCGCTCAACGAGGCCGCTATTGCCCGCCATTCCGGCGCGTGCGCACGAATCTTGGTGGTCGACGAGGGACGGCGCAGTGCCGGCGTGGGCGAGGGCATCATCACTGCCATCGTTGAAGCCGGTCAGGGCGCGAAGCCAATGCGGCGCGTGGTGGGTGTAGATACGTATACGCCACTGGCCGGTGCCGCCTTCTTGGTCATCCCCTCCGACGCCGATATCGTCGCGATGGCCGCGGAGCTAGCTCTAGCCCGTTAACCCTTGGCATAGCAGGGGTCGCCACCGCCCCCGAGGCTGCCTATACTCGACCCATGAGCACGTCACGGCCGCAAACCATCCTGTTCGCTGATGTCAGCGGCAGCACGCGCTTGTTCGAAACCAAGGGCGACGTGGAAGCACGCCGCCTGATCGCGTCCGTGCTTGATGCGCTCACGATCATTTGCCAACAGCATGGCGGCCGCGTCATCAAGACGATCGGCGACGAGATCATGTGCACCTTGCCCGGCGCGCTGAACGGGGTGCTGTCGGCCTGTGACATGCAGCGCAAGATGGCCCGCGACATCGATTTCGTGCGCGACAACCTCGCCGTTCGCATTGGCTTCCACCACGGCGATGCGCTCGAAGAAAATGGCGACGTCTATGGTGATGCGGTTAATACCGCGGCCCGCATGGCCTCGCTGGCTAAGCGTGAGCAAATCGTCACAACCGCTGCAAGCCTGCAGGGCCTGTCTGGGCTGCCTGAGGTGCGTGGTCTGGGACGTGCCCGCGTGAGCGGCAAGCTGCTGCCGATCGAGATCGTCGATGTGGTGTGGCAGGAAGACACTTCGGGCATGACGATGGTGCAGAGCGCGATCA
>JBBSAA010000081.1:0-11372 GCA_038252715.1 Lysobacterales bacterium
CATGAGCAGGCCCAAGGCTTGCCGCGGCTGCCGATCATCGCGATGACCGCTAACGCGATGGCGGGCGACCGCCAGAAGTGCCTGGATGCAGGCATGGATGACTATTTGTCCAAGCCCGTCGATCGACGCCTGCTGGAAGCGTCGATGGCACGCTGGCTGGCGCGTTCGCCGTTCATTTTGGCGCAACCGGTAGACGAACCACACTCGCCGCCCATGTCCGCGCCGGCGCTCGCTGTACCCGCGCGCGCGCCTGCGTTGGCGCCAACGGCGCCTGCCTCGCCAGCGACTCGCACCGTGGTGCCGATTGCTCCGATTGCGCCCGTTGCGCCTGTCGCACCGATAGCGCCAGTCCAGTCCATTCCGTCGACGCCGAGCCCGGCCGCGGCGACTGCGTCGCCACCGCAACCGCTGCCCAACGCGGCTATTCCGGGCTCAGCGCGAGCGGCGCCTTTTGCGTCGCCAGCGGCGCCTCCCGCCGCCCCCGCCACACCTGCCTTCCCCGTGTTACCGGTGCTGGCCCTGGATGTGTTGGAAGAGTTGCGGACGATGATGGGCGACGAGTACCTCGGTCTGATCAAGCTGTTCCTTGAAGATGCGCCTACGCACATCCACCAGTTGGAAGTCGCCGCTGCGACCAACGACCTGCCGGCCTTGATTTCGCCCGCGCACACGCTGAAGTCCTCCAGCGCCAATCTCGGCGCACTGGCGCTGTCGGCGGTGGCCAAGCGCATAGAGCTGGCGGCACGCACCGGGTCCCTGCAACGGCCAACGGTGGCCGTGTTGATGCTCGAAAACGAGTTCCGAAAGGCTCAAGCCGCGCTGCAGGCTTTGATCAAACCGTCGGCCTGACCTCACCGTGGTAACCCGTTGGGTTCAGACAAAAAAACCGGCGCAAGGCCGGTTTTTTTTGTTCATCCTGGCCGTCGTCGTCTACTCGGCCTTAGCTGCCGATCTTCGTCTGCAAGTAGGCCGGTTCGCCAACTAGCTCGATCAGGCTCAATTGGGTCTCGATCCAGTCAATGTGTTCTTCCTCCGAGTCGAGGATGGCCGCGAACAAATCGCGTGACACAAAATCAGACACCGATTCGGCGTGTGCGACGCCCGCCTTGAGGTCTGGCACGGCGAGCAGCTCGAGCTTGAGGTCGCACTCCAGCGCTTCCTTGGGCGACTCGCCAACCAGCAACTTGCCGAGGTTTTGCAGGTTCGGCAGGCCATCGAGGAATAAGATGCGCTCGATCAGGCGATCGGCGTGCTTCATCTCGTCGATGGATTCGTTCCACTCATGCTCCGCCAGTTCCTTGAGGCCCCAGTGCTTGTAAAGCTTGGCATGCAGGAAATACTGGTTGATCGCAATCAACTCGTTGTACAGGCACTTGTTGAGGTGCTCGATGACTTTGGTGTCGCCTTTCATGGCCGTGCTCCGATATTGACTGACGCACTTTAGCGCAGCCAATGAAGGCAGGGCGAAACGACAATGTGTCTTGTTTGCCGCCCAGACGTCGCGCGGACGTGGCTGACCGCGACGCCGAACGCTTAGGCAGCGACTGGCAGGAGGTGCAACTGCAGCGGCTGCGCCGGCGCTTGCGCCAAAAGTTCGATCGCGCTGTCCTTGCACGAGCCACAGGAGCTGCCGCAGCCGGTGCGCATCGTCAATTCGTGGAAGTCCCGGCAACCTTCGTCGGCCGCGCGGCGGATTTCGCGATCGGTGACGCCGTGGCAAACGCAGACGTACATGGCCAGTGACCTTCCCAGAGATGAGAACTGTTCCCATTCAACATCAAATGAGAATCAGTGTCAATAGCATCTGGAAGGCTGCTGGAGGCCGCGCCCAGCCGGGCCGCTCGAGGGTTGGTTAACCGGCAGACCGGATCGGACGGTCCGGCCGGGGGCGGTCACCCATGTCGGGACCAATATGTAGATCCTGCTTTGGCACGGCCTCATCTCCGGCGATCGTGCGGGCAACGGTCGACAAATGATGTAGGGCGCGAATATAGACCTCGCGCTTGAACTGCACCACATTGTCCACCGGGTACCAGAAGTCCACCCATTGCCAGGCATCGAACTCGGGCTTGTCAGTCAGGTCCAGGCGCAGGTCGGTCTCTTCGCAGGTCATCTTGAGCAAAAACCAAACCTGTTTTTGCCCGATGCAGGTCGGCCGGCTGCCGCGGCGGATGCAGCGGCGCGGCAAGCGGTAGCGAAGCCAGCCCGGAGTCGCGCCAAGGACATCGACGTGCTCAGGGAGCAGGCCGGTTTCTTCACGCAACTCTCGGTACATGGCCTCCAGCGGGGTTTCATCAGTGTTCATGCCGCCTTGCGGAAACTGCCAGCCGTCCCGATTGACCCGACGGGCCCAGAACAACCGACCATCCGTGCGCATGAGCACGATGCCCACATTGGGGCGATAACCGTCCGGATCGATCACGAAACGGACTCCAAATTCACTGCGATCAAGCCTGCCACACGTGGGCTAGCCGCCACAAGCGCGGCGAACTTCGTTGACAGGACGGACGCTTGCAGGGAAAATTCACGGCCCCGCAGGTGTTTGGCGGGTTCGCGTGGCTATGTAGCTCAGCCGGTTAGAGCGTGGCACTCATAATGCCGAGGTCGGTGGTTCGAGTCCACCTATAGCCACCATGTTGAACCCGCGCCTTGGAGAGAATCCGCGCGGGTTTTTTATTGCCTGCCGCCCGGCGCCGATGGGCGGTCCGATCACGCTGCCGGCGCGCCAGCTAACGAGGCCGCCATGGATATCTTCAAGATTTTCCGCATCGAAGCGGCGCATCGCCTGCCGAATGTTCCCGCTGGCCACAAGTGCGCGCGCCTGCACGGGCATTCGTTCGCCGTCGAGCTGCGCGTGGGCGGTACGCCGGACGCCGACAGCGGCTGGATCATGGATTTCGGCGACGTGAAAAAAATCTTCCAGCCAATCTACGATCAACTCGATCACCACTATCTCAACGATATTCCTGGACTGGAAAACCCGACGAGCGAGATGTTGGCGATCTGGATCTGGAATCAGCTCAAGCCGCTGTTGCCGGCCCTGAGCGAAATCGTGGTGCACGAAACCTGCACCTCGGGCTGCCGCTACCGCGGCAGCTAAGCGCGACGGCGAACGGCCGTCGCGCCTTGTATCGCCGTCAGTGCGCAGCCGCTGCGTGCAGCGCCGCATCACCTTGATGGTTGCGAGCGATCAGCAGGTAAACGACCGGCACGACGAACAGCGTGAGCACGGTACCAAACGTCATGCCACCGACGATCACCAGGCCAATCTGATGTCGCGCTTCGGAGCCGGCGCCAGACGCAATCGCCAGCGGCACCGAGCCCAACACCATCGCGCCGGTTGTCATTAAGATCGGGCGCAGACGCAATGACGCCGAGGACAACACGGCGGCGAGCTTATTCTTGCCTTGCTCCTGCAGCTGGTTCGCAAACTCCACGATCATGATGCCGTGCTTGGAAATCAGGCCGATCAAGGTCACTACGCCAATCTGCGAATAGATATTCCACGACGCGGTGACGTGCCACAGGCCCATTTTCGACCCGAAGTTCACCAGCACCAGCAACAAGAACGCGCCAAACACCGCCAGCGGCACCGAGATCAAGATCACGAACGGATCGACGAAGCTTTCGAACTGTGCGGCCAGAACCAAGAAGATAAACAGTACGGCGAGCACGATCATCACCACGAAATCGCTGGACGATGCTCGGAATTCGCGCGACTGACCGCTGAGATCGTATTGGCTGCCCGGCGCGACGTCCTGCAGCGCTGTTTCCATCCACGCCAAGGCCTGAGCTTGCGAATAACCCGGCGCCAACCCGGCGGTAATCGTGGCTGCACGCAGCTTATTGAAGTGGTTGAGCTCCTTGGCCGCCACCGTTTCCTTGACCGTGACCAAGTTGTCGAGCTGCACCATCGAGCCGTCGCGCGCACGCACGAACATATTGGTCATGTCGGTCGGGGTGCGTCGGGCGTCGTCGGCCACTTGGATAATCACGTCGTACTGCTCGGAACCCTTCTTGAAGCGGGTGACATTGCGGCCACCGAGCATCGTCTCCAAAGTCTGGCCGACGGTGGTGACGCTGCTGCCAATGGCGGCAATCTTCTCGCGGTTGACCTGCACACGCAGCTCGGGCTTGGAGAGTTTAAGGTCGGAATCAGGGGTGGTGAGCTGAGGGTTTTCAGCCATTTTCGCCAGCATCTTTTGCACCAGCGCGTCCAAGTCCTCCCAGGTGCCCGTGGTCTGCACAATAAAATTGACCGGCTGACCGAACCCACCCTGCCCCAGCGGTGGCGGTGTCACCGGGAATGCAGTCAGGCCGGTGATGCCCATGAACTGCGGAAAGAGTGCGCCTTGGATCGCCTGTGCGCTGCGATCGCGATCGGCCCAATCCTTGAGGCCGACAAAACCAATCGCCGAGGTGACGCCGCTGAAGCCAACGATCTCGAACACGCGATCCTTTTCCTCGACACCGTTAAGGATCGCTTCCATTTTCTTGGCATAGGTGTCGGTGTAGTCGATCGTGGCGCCCTCGGGCGCGGTCGCGAAACCGATCACCAAGCCTTGGTCTTCCTGCGGCGCAATTTCTTTCGGCAGCAAGCCGAACAACACCAACATGCCGGCGATGATGACGCCAGCAAAACCCAGCACCAGCCAGCGCAGGCCGAGGACGCGCGACAGCGCGCGCTGATAGCCCCTGTCCAAACCGCGCAACACGCGCTCACCGAATTCGTAGATTCGGCCGTGGCTGGTCTCATGGCGAAGCAAGCGCGAGCTCATCATCGGCGACAGCGACAGCGCGGTAAAACCCGACACCAACACGGCGCCGGCCAAGGTCAGCGCAAACTCGATGAACAGCTTGCCAGTGCGGCCGGTTGAAAACGCAAACGGCATATAGACCGCCGTCAAGGTCAGGGTCATCGCGATAATGGCGAAACCGATTTCCTTGCTGCCGGTAAACGCCGCTTCCATCGGCGTCATGCCTTCCTCGACGTGGCGGTAGATGTTCTCGAGCATCACGATGGCGTCGTCAACGACCAAGCCGATCGCCAAGACCATTGCGAGCAGGGTCAGGGTGTTGATCGTGAACCCAAACAAATACATCAGCGCAAACGCGCCAATCAGCGACACCGGGATCGTAACCAGTGGAATCAGCACCGCGCGCCAGCTGCGCAGGAACAGGAAGATCACCAGCACCACCAGCAGCACCGCCTCACCGACGGTCTTGTAGACCTCGTCGATCGACTTCTGGATGAAAACCGTCGAGTCGTATGCAATCTCGACTTTCATTCCCTCGGGCAGGGTTCGGGTGATCTCTGGCAGCATCTTCTTCAGGGCCGCCGAGATCTCCAGCGGATTGGCCACTGCTTGCTTGACGATACCCAGCGGAATTGCGTTCTTGCCGTTGAAACGCGCGCGAAAACGCGAGGAATCGGCGCCCAGCTCGACGTCGGCGACATCGCCTAAGCGAACTAGGTAACCCCCAGCATCCTTGAGCACGATCGCCGAGAACTGCTCGGGCGTCTTCAAGTCGGTTTCCGACAGCACGGTGAACTCGCGCTGCTGGCTTTCAACGCGACCGGCAGGAATTTCGATGTTCTGCGACCGCAGAGCCGCTTCGACATCGGCCGGGGTCAGGCCGACGCCGGCCAGCTTGTCGGGGTTGAGCCACACGCGCATCGCATATTTGTTGCCGTACACCTGCGCCTGGGCGACGCCCGGGATCGTTTGCACCCGATCCTTGACGATGCGGTTGGCGATATCGGCGATCTCAATCAGTGAGGCCCGATCCGACGAAAACGCCAAGTAAATGATTGGCTGTGCGTCGGCCTCCTGCTTCTGGACGATCGGCTCCCGCGCCTGTTCGGGCAGCAACCCGCGCGCCTGCGCGACGCGGTCGCGCACATCAGAGGCCGCGGCGTCGGGATCTCGGTCAAGCCGGAAACTGACCGTGACTTGACTCGACTCGGCGCGGCTGACCGACTGGATGAAGTCGATGCCTTCGATGCCCGAGAGCGCGTCTTCAATCGGTTTCGTGATTTGTGACTCGATCACCTGCGCGTTGGCGCCGGGGTAGTTCGTAGCAACCGTCACGACCGGCACGTCGACGTTCGGAATGAGCCGGACGGCCAGGCGCTGATAGCAAATGATGCCGACCAGCACCACCACCAGGTTCATCACGATCGCCAGCACCGGGCGGCGGATGGAGATATCTGAGAGGACCATAGGTAATCGTCCTCAGCGCACAGCGGGCGCGGCAGGTGCGCCGGGGGCGGCCGACGGCGCGGCGGTCGCTACCTTGGTTCCGTCTTTGAGTTTCTGCTGACCTGAAGTGACAATCTCGTCACCTGCTTTCAGCCCCTCAAGCACTTCCACGAAGCCAGGAATTCGCGTGCCGAGCGATACCGGCACGAGCTTGGCCACGCCGTCGTTGACCCGATACACCATCTTTTGTTCGCCGCTTGGCCAGATCGCCTGCTCGGGCACCATCAAGGCATTGGGATTGGTGCCGAACACGATCTTTACTTGCGCGAACAGTCCCGGACGCAGCTTGAGGTCGCGGTTCGGAATGCGCGCGCGCAATGAAACGCTGTGGCCGGCGGCATCGACGGTCGGCGCGATCGCCACGATCTCGCCGCTGAACGCCTCGGACGGGTAGGCATCGACCGACAAGCTCACCACTTGGCCCACCGCCATTTTCCCCAGTTGCACTTCCGGCACGCTGAAATCGACTTCCATCGGGTCCAAGCGCACCAGATTGATAAGCGCTTGGCCAACGTTGACATAGTCGCCCGCACTCACTTCCCGCAGTCCAAGCACCCCGTCAAAGGGCGCGCGAATTTGCGCTTTCTGCAAGAGCGTACGCGCCGAAGCCGCCCGCGCCTGATCGACCGAGAACGTCGCCTTGGTCTTGTCGAGATCGGCGCGCGCTACCAGCTGCTTGTCGGCCAGTTCCTTAGCACGCGCGTTGGCGCGCCGGCTGTTTTCGAGATTGGCATTGGCTTCGTTGAGGTCGGCCTGGGTCAGCGAGGCGTCCAACGAGAACAACAGCGCCCCGGCGCTGATGCGCTGGCCTTCGGTGAAGTGGATCTTCTCAATCTTGCCTGCCACTTCCGGACGGATCACGGCCGATTCGTCGGCGCGCAGCGTGCCCACCGTTTCTATCTGGCTGGGCAGCGCGCGTGCGGTGATCTTGACTGTCTCCACGGTCGTCGGCGGCATCCCGCCTCCGGGCGGGCCACCGGGGCCGGATTGGCCGGAGGGTCCGCAGGCCGCCAGGGCGAGGACGAGAACCGGGCTAACCAAAAAAAGACGGCGCATTGAAGCTACCTCGACAATTCTATGGGGGGCGTATTTCTGTACCGCATAGTTTAACAACTCGCGGTGGCGCCGGTACCATGCCGGAAGTCGCGTCGTTAGAGCGTCGTATCGAGGTGATCGGCCAGCAGCGCTGGCGCGGCGTGCGGCGCGAACGGCAGGCGACCCAGGCAGGGCGCAGCCAGCGCGCCGGCGACGGCCTCGAAGTACTGGGTGCCGAAGTCGAGGTCCGGCTTGACCGCATTGGCGATCCAGCCAATCAAGGTATGGCCGTCAGCGCGGATCGCCCGCTCGGTCAGGCGCGCATGGTTGATGCAGCCGACGCGCAGACCGACCACCAAGATGACATCCAGGCCCATCGCTTCGACCAGGGCCGCTTGGTCAAGCTTGGCCGTCAATGGCGCTAACCAGCCGCCGACCCCCTCGACCAGCACCACATCGGCCTGCGCGGAGAGCTGCCGATAGGCTGCCAGCATCACCGGCAGGCTGATCGCTATCCCAGCCTTCGCCGCGGCGATTTGCGGGGCGGTCGCGTCCGGCAACGCAATCGGGTTGACCAACGCGTACTCGGGCATCGGCTCGCTGGCCGCTTGCAGCGCTAGCGCGTCGGCATTGCGCCAGCCTTCCGAGTCGAGCCAGCAGCCGCTGGCAACCGGCTTCATGCCAATTGCGCGGCGTCCCTGACGACGCAGCATATGCAGCAAGGCGGCAGTCACCACGGTCTTGCCGGCATCGGTATCGGTGCCTGTGACAAACAGGCCACGAGCAGTCATGACAAACCCTCGGCGCGGTAGCGGGCGCGAGCTCGCACCACGACGCGGCGCTGCAGCACCCGCACGAAACTCATCAAGAAATACACCATGCCTGGCAGTCCGAGCGTCCAGCCGGGGGTGTCATTGGGATAGAACGCCGCCAGCGCAAACGACAGTGCCGCGACCGCCGCGGACAGTCGCCACGAAGCAATATCACCTGCCGTCTCTGCCGCCTCCGTCGCCGAAAATTCCAGCGCGGCGCGCTGCTTGAGCGCATAGGAGAACAGCCCGGACATCACCAGCGACATCGAGCCAAAGGCAAGCGCATAGACCATGAACATGTTCGACAGGTCAGAAAAGCTGGACAGCGGCGCGATCGGCCAAGGCAGCCAGCCACGGGTGACCCAGGCGAAAAAAGTGCCGAACATTAGCCGCAATGGCACCATGTAGATCAGCACGAGGAAGACCAGCAACAGGCTAAGCAAGGTGCTACGCCGATCATCGATTCCGTAACGCCGACTCCACTTGACGTGCGCGTGCCAGAACAGCGCAATTTGGAGGAAACACGCAGCGAATGCCGGTACACCCTTGAGCGCGAGAACCATCGCGGCGATGCTCTTGGGGACATCGTTGCCAGAGATGACCAAGAACGTCAGGGAAAACGCGAATGCCGCATCAACGAACGCTTCCAGGCGCGTGACCTGCGCACCGCGCTCGCGAAAGCCATCGCTCATCAGGACGGGTGAAAGGCCGGGTGTACTGCTCATGGCCCGGACTCTATCAGGCCTACCGGGACATCGCTGCTACACTGGATGCCCCCCGTTTCAAGGCCCGCCCGATGTTTGCCAGCGCCACCCTAACCGGCACCCGGATTGAGCAATACGCACAGCTCGCCGAGCAGGCGCGCGCCCTTGTCCACGGCGAACACGACCGCATCGCCAACGCCGCGAACCTTTCCGCGCTGGTCTACCACTCGCTGCCGGACTTGAACTGGGCGGGTTTTTATTTCTGGGACGGTCGCGAACTCGTGGTCGGCCCGTTCCAAGGCTTGCCGGCCTGCGTGCGCATTGCTCTGGGCAAGGGTGCCTGCGGCACCGCAGCGGCCACACGGCGCACGCAGCGCATTGCCGATGTCGACGCCTTTCCCGGCCATATCGCCTGCGACTCCGCCTCGCGTTCGGAACTGGTCGTACCGCTGTATCGTGGCGACGAACTGATTGGTGTACTCGACCTCGACAGTCCAATCATCGAACGTTTTGATGAAGACGACCAGCACGGGCTGGAAACCATCGCTGCGATTTTCATGGAGTCGCTGACGTGACCGAGAAACTGCGCAACATCGGACCCAAGAGCATGGCCTGGCTGCGCCAGACCGGCATCCGCACGCTCGATGAACTCAAGGCCATGGGCGCCCTGCCTGCGTTCGTGCGCATCAAGCGCGCCGGCTTCCGGCCCAGCCTTAACCTGCTGTACGCGCTCGAAGGCGCGATACTCGACTGCCATTGGCAGGAAATTCCCGCCGAACGCCGCGCCGAGCTTATCCTCGCTGCAGAAACGGAAGTGGCAAAATTACCGAAGGGCCGCGGCAAAGCGCAGCCGGCGGCAGGCGCGGTGACGACCACGCACATGGCCCCAGAGGAAAGCGACTCGATGCCGGAGTCTGACTTCGGACTTGATGATCCGTCGGCATCGACCGGCGCCGAATAGGACCCTACGCACCTATCCAGGCCAGGCGCCGGGCGCTCGCGTGCGCAGTCTTGTCGTTCACCGCTAGCCATTGAATACTGAATTGTGCCTTTCAACGGAGCGCAAGGCTTCAAAGGAGAAATCTATGCACCCCTATAGAACTTTTGCCTTGATGATTGTTACCTCCGCCACACTGATGTTCTGTCTCATGTACCTCAACACTTATCAGGTGAGCCACGTTTGGTTTAGCCAAACCCGACTATTCATGACCTTCATCATGGCTGGTTCCATGGCCTTGGTCATGCTCTTTTTCATGCGACACATGTACAAAAACAAGAATGCCAACTTGGCAATTGTGGTCGGCAGCGTTGCTCTTATGGGGCTGGGATTGTGGCTAGTTCGGAGCCAAGCCACCGTAGGAGAAGTTGCTTGGATGAAAGCGATGATTCCTCATCATTCAATCGCAATCCTCACTAGCGAGCGTGCCAATATCACTGATCCCCGCGTGCGGAAATTAGCGGACGGAATCATTGAAGCTCAGCGGCGGGAGATCGGCGAGATGGAAGGGCTTATCAAAGATATTGAAGGTCATCCAGAAACATCAGCCGAGCAGTGACCTGTGGCAACTAGCTCAAGGTGAATGCCAGACGATTGCGCTGGTTGCAAGGAAGGAAGCCCTAGCACGCATGGTTACCGACACACTCTACGCCCGGTGCCGGTCTTCAACCGCAGTCACGGATATTTTTGGTCCGTCCAATGAGAAGCCCATGCCAACGCGACCTTCTCCAAAGTTGTCTAGACTCGGCCAAGAGGCCGCGGACAACCACGGGGTTCATCGCACGACGGCATAGTCGCGCGCGTCCTCGCGCCAAGCCGGCGTCGCTTTAATCTTTGGCAGCACGTCCTCGACGGCATCGACCAAGGACCACATCGCGGCATGCTCCAAGTTCATGAACTTCTCATCGATGACCTGGTGCATGAACGCGTCCAAGGGCGCATAGAAATTGCGCGTATTCACCAGCACGATCGGATTGAAGTAGATTCCCAAGCGCTTGAGCGTCATCGCCTCAAATAACTCTTCCAACGTACCGCAGCCTCCAGGCAGCGCGATGACCGCATCCGACCCGGTCAGCAATTTGTGCTTGCGTTCGCGCATGTCCTCGACCAGGTCGAGATGGGTGAGCCCGGGGTGACCCCATTCGAGATCCGCCATGAACCTCGGCAAGATGCCAATGACTTCGCCCTGCTCGGACAGCGCGCCATCCGCCACCGCGCCCATCAGCCCCTGCGAACCGCCGCCATACACCAGGCTATGGCCGTCGCCGGCGATCGCTTGGCCGAGCGCAAAGGCCGCGGCCTTGAAATCCGGCGCAACCTGCGCGCTCGATGCGGCGTAAACGCAGATGCGCATGCTTATTCCACCGTCACTGATTTAGCCAGGTTACGCGGCTTGTCGACGTCGGTGCCGCGCTTGAGCGCGGTGTGGTACGCCAGCAGCTGCACCGGGATCGCATGCACGACCGGGCTGAGCACGCCGACATGGCGCGGCGTGCGGATCACGTGCACGCCTTCGGACTCGCTGAAGTGGCTGTCGGCATCGGCGAACACGAACAGTTCG
>JBBSAA010000082.1:0-11302 GCA_038252715.1 Lysobacterales bacterium
ATGGCTTAGACCGGCGTCTTGAACCGTCTTGCGGATGCGCTCGGCTACCAGCACTGCCTGATCAAGGGTCAAACCCGGCAAGACCACGCCAAATTCCTCACCACCGTAACGTCCGGCGGTGTCCTCGGGTTTGCGTAATTCAGCATCAATGCGGCGGCCGACTTCGCGCAGAGCATCATCGCCAGCAAGATGCCCGCGGTGGTCGTTGTAGGCCTTGAATTGGTCCAGGTCGAACAGCACGAAAGCCAGCGGCGTGCTGCGCACGAGGCCCAACTCCCATTCGCCGTGCAGGCGCTCAAGCAACATGCGGCGATTGGCCAATTCGGTCAGTGCATCGTGGTACGACAGCCGCGTCAGTTCTTCATTCATCCGACGCAGTTCAACGCCGCGATTTTCAAGCTCATACGTACGTTGGCGCACCAATTCGACGAGTTGCTGTTCGCGCTTGCGCGACTGGCGTTCGCGCAGGCGCAATAACAAGGCGCCCAGCGCCAACACGACCACCGCGGCCAGCGCCAAGGTCATCGTCGTGCGCCACCAGGGCAAGGGGATATCGAAGGCTATCTCCAGCGGTTTCGCGACTGTGCCAGAGAAGTCTCGCGCTTCAATCTGCAGGCGGTATTCGCCCGCGGGCAAACCGGTAAATGAACGATTATTGGCGTCCGTCCACTCGCTTGGCTTCGATTCAATCGGCAACAGCCGGGTGCGATAGCGGGTGAGCGCCTCGCGCTCGCCATTGAGCAAGCTGTACTGCACCTCGATGCTACGGGAGTTGCTGCCGAGGTCGACGCGGCCGGCTTGGAAGTCGGCCGTGCGTTCCTTGCCATCCGCAACAACACGCGCCAGGCGCAGCGGGGCATTCGATGCCTCGCTGTCGAGTGAGCGGGGCAGGAACACGGCGGCGCCGCCAATGGTTCCGATCCAAGCACGGCCCAGCGGGTCGACGGTCATTGCGCCGCCGTTGCATTCATCATGCGGCAGGCCGTCGCTGCGATGGAAATTCAAGGAATCAAAACCGCCATCGCCGCGCGGGTGCCAGCGCGCCGCGCCGTAGTTTGTGCAAACGATTAGGTCGCCGGCGCCGTCGCGCACCACGCCATAGACATAGCGATCCGGTGGCTCAGGCAGCGCGGGCTTGCTGATCAATTGCGGATGGTCCGGATCGCTCACATCGACGCGCACGACGCTGTTTTGCTTCGAGCCTAGCCACAGCACCGGGTGCCCGCGGGCGTCATCGAGCAAAGTGATGCTCAAGAATTCGTTATCGAGCAGGCCGTTGTCTTTGCCGAAGTAGGTCCACCGACCGTGGCGCCAGCTGGCCAAGCCACGCTCGTTGGTAGTCGCCCACAGGGTGCGGTCTTCGCCGCTGCCGGTGAACTGCAGGTCGCGGACGCGCGATGGATTGTTGTTTTCGGCAGGGTCGAAATAGGTCCATTTCCCGGCGTCGTAATGTGCGACGCCACCGTCGCGAAGCCCGACATAGGCCTCGTCGCGCGCGACCGGCACTATGATCGAGACAGCTTCGCGATCCGACTTTGCCCACGGCGTCGGCATTTCCACGAAACGGTCACCAACCAGTTGCGCGATTTGCCCGTTCCACAGTCCAGCCCACAGCGTGCCCGTCGAGACGCCATCGGGAATACGCGCCACGCTGCGCACGGTCATGCCGGGCAGGCCATCGGCGATGCCATAGAGACGCCATTGACCGTTTTCGTAGCGTTGCAGGCCTTCGCCGTCGGTACCCAGCCACAGGCGCTCGGCATCAGCGCCGTCTTGTTCAAACAACAGCGCCCACACGCCATTGCCACGGTTGCCGGCCTGGCTGATCGTGCGCCAGCTGCCTTGCAGCCGTAACCGCGCTGCGCCGAAGTCGCTGCCGACCCATAATTGTGCGTTGCCTTGGGCGTCGCGACTCTGCGCAAGGGCATTGATGCGCCCGCCTGCCCATCGCCCCGCCGGCGCAATCATTTCCCATTCGCCCGAGCTTCGCCGCGCCAGTCCGCTGCGCAAGCCCGCCCACAGCTGTGGGCGCTGGCCGCCGACGGTCAGCAGTTCCAGGCTCAACACGTAGTCACCCGAGAGCGCGCTATTGCCCTGATGGAAGCGGGTCCATTGGCCGTTTTTTAGTTCCGCCAAGCCGCCGCCATAGCTGCCTACCCATAGGCTGTCACCGTCGACGCCGGGCATCCACGCCAGTGAGCTCACTTCAAAAAAGCGCGGGCCTGGGCCGGGAATGGCGACCTGTTCGCAGGGTGCTTTGGCAATGCAGCGGAGCAGCCCTTGTCCGAAAGTGGCGAGCCAAAGGGTTTCGATGCCGTGTTTTTGTATGAGCTCGACGTCGAAGATCTCGGCCTTCGCAAGCGCAGCGGGCAGGGCGCGTGACTGCCAACGCTGCCCGGTCCATTCGGCGACGTGGCCGATGCCGAACGCAAACAGGCGCGACTGGCCACCATCGCTGAAGTTGCGCAAACGCAGCGCGTCATCGCTGGCAAGTCCGGCGCTGCGGCCCAGGGGCTGCCAAGTGCGGCCATCCCAACGAAACAGACCACCGCGCTCAAGTGCGACCCAGACGCTGCCGTCGCCTAGGGCCGCGATGCTTTTGATTGGGCTTTCGAATTGGCCCATGGGCCCAGTCACGGGCACCATGCGGTGGCCGTCGAAGCGGGCGAGGCCGCGCATGCTGCCAACCCAGACATAGCCATCGGGCGCGGTGCTGATGGCCGTTACGGTGAGGTCGGGCAGGCCACTGCCTTCGTCGAACAGCTGCGCGGGTACCTGGCTGATCTGCTCGATGTCGATGCGGCGGGAGTCGACAACGGCAGTCGCCGCCGCAGCTGCGTAAAGCAGCGCCAGCGCCAAGACCGCCCGCACGATTCGACCCCGTCGTTCCATACGCAAAAGTATCCCCCGGGCCGACTATAGCGTGAGTTGCCGCGCCAGTTGGCTTAGGAGCGGAGTAAGCCTTGTAGCGCCAGGTGCCCGTCAGTTGCCGCTCTAGTTGGCGTAGGAGCGGCGTAAGCCCGCGACCCTGCTTGCCCAACTCGTCACTACCCCAAAGCTCGTTAGCTTGCCGCGGTCCAAATAAGGTGCCTGAAACCACCTCAAAGCCAGCTTGCTTGCCGCGGTTCCATTCTCCTGGCCCTGCATACGCAGCTGTCGCGGGCTTACGCCGCTCCTACGACGCAGCTGTCGCGGGCTTACGCCGCTCCTACGACGCAGCTGTCGCGGGCTTACGCCGCTCCTACGACGCAGCTGTCGCGGGCTTACGTCGCTCCTACGACGCAGCTGTCGCGGGCTTACGCCGCTCCTACATGGGAAAGATCGGGGCTTACGCCGCTCCTGCATGGGAAAGATCGCGGCTTACGCCGCTCCTACGCCGCCCTGGTGGACAGGATCGGGGCTGGGACACCGGGTTTGGCCCAAGCGTTACAATCGGGCACTCCGTTCCTGCACGACATCCCGCCCATGAGCACCACCGCCAGCAACCTCCCCAGCGCCGAGCGCGCCGAACGCAGCCCGTTGCGGTTTGTCACCGCCGCCAGCCTGTTTGACGGCCACGACGCCGCAATCAACATCATGCGGCGGCTGATCCAGGCCCAGGGCGCGGAGGTGATCCACCTTGGCCACAACCGCTCGGTCGAGGACGTGGTGCGCGCCGCGCTGCAGGAAGACGCCGACGGCATCGCGCTGTCGAGCTATCAGGGCGGCCACGTTGAATACTTCAAGTACATGGTCGACATGCTGCGCGAGCGCGGCGCCGGCCATATCCGCGTGTTCGGCGGCGGCGGCGGCACCATCACGCCCGAAGAAATCAAGGAACTGCAGGACTACGGCGTCGAGCGCATTTACCACCCCAACGACGGCATGCAGATGGGCCTAGTGGCGATGATCGAAGATCTCGTCGCGCGCACGCGCGTCGGCCGCGAGTGGGGCACCGCGAATCGGGAAGCGGCAAAGCTGGCCAAGCCTGCGATCGAGGATGAGATTTCCATCGGCCGCGTGTTGACCGCGCTGGAAAGCGGCGACTACAGCGAGGCCGAACTGACCAAGCTGCGCAAACAATGGGCGGCGGGCCCGAGCGAGTCGCCGTTCGCCAGTGCGCAGACGCGCACGCCCGTGATTGGACTCACCGGTACCGGCGGCGCCGGCAAGAGCTCGGTTACCGACGAGCTGATGAATCGTTTCCTGCAGCAGTTTCCAGAAATGCGCATTGCCGTGATCTCGGTGGACCCCACTCGTCGTCGCAGCGGTGGCGCCTTGCTCGGTGACCGCATCCGCATGAACTCGCTGCGTAGCCCGCGCATCTTCATGCGCTCGATGGCCACGCGTCGGCAGAACGTCGCGACCAATATTGTGTTGAAAGATTGCATCGCATTCTTGAAGGGGCAGGGCTACGACCTGGTCTTGGTCGAAACCGCCGGCATCGGCCAGTCCGATTCGGAAATCGTCGACCTGGTCGATTTCCCGGTGTACGTGATGACCAGCGATTTCGGCGCGCCGAGCCAGCTGGAAAAAATCGACATGCTCGACTACGCCGAACTGGTTGTCCTCAACAAGTTTGACAAGCGCGGCGCCGAAGACGCCCTGCGCGACGTGCGCAAGCAGTGGAAGCGCAACCGCGTGGCGTTTAACGTCAAGGACGAAGACGTCCCCGCGTATCCGACCATTGCCAGCCAGTTCAACGACCCCGGCGTAACCTGGATGTTTGCGAATCTGTGCCGCCTCGTGAAGGCGAAGCTCGGATTGGGTGAGCCCGTGGGAGCGGGCACGACCGCGATTGCTGCCGACGTGGGAGCGGGCACGACCGCGATTGCGTCCGGCACCGACGCACCCTCCATCGCGGCCAGGTCCGCTCCCACGAGCGCTCGCTGCGACTGGAACACCCACCTCGACACCTCGCTCAAAGAACCCCGCGCCACCGTGTTGATCCCAGGCGCTCGCACGCGTTACCTCGCCGAAATCGCCGAGCAAGGCCGCGGCATCAATACCAGCATTGATCGCCAAGCCGAAGCCGCCGACCGCGCACAGGCGTTCTGGCAGGCGCTGGAAGCCATCGGCGACGACAAGCTGCCGAAACAGCTCGACCTCTATGATCTCGATGACGTACGCATCGCGGGAGCCGGCGCAACCGCGACGTCCTCCGCCGTGGGAGCGGGCATGACCGCGATGCCTTTGGACAGCGAAAGCAAGGGCATCGCGGCCAGGTCCGCTCCCACGAGGTCCGCGCCCACGAGCAACGCGCCGGACCGCTCGCTGCTGACCCTGCGCCAGCGCTACCAAGACGCCGTCAAGACCCTCAGCAGCGACGCCATCACCCTGCTGCGCGAATGGCCAGCCCGCTTGCAGTCCATTACCGACGACGTCACCGAATATGAAGTGCGCGGCAAAGCAATCAAGGTCGAAAACTACCGCGAGTCACTGTCGCACCAGAAAATCCCGAAGATCGCCGCGCCCACCTATAAAAGCTGGGGCGAGCTGCTGACCTTTTTGATGAAAGAAAACCTGCCCGGTGCCTACCCGTACACCGGCGGCGTGTATCCGTACCGCCGCGTCGGCGAAGACCCGATCCGCATGTTCGCGGGCGAGGGCACACCCGAACGCACCAATCGCCGTTTCCATTACCTCAGCGTCGGCCAGCCGGCCGCGCGCCTGTCCACCGCGTTCGACTCGGTCACGCTATACGGCGAAGACCCGGCGATGCGTCCCGACATCTACGGCAAGGTCGGCAATTCCGGCGTCAACATCGCCACGCTCGATGACATGAAAAAGCTGTATTCCGGCTTCGACCTCTGCGCGCCAACGACCTCGGTGTCGATGACGATCAATGGCCCGGCGCCGATGATCCTGGCGATGTTCATGAACACGGCCATTGATCAACAGGTTGAGAAGTACTTGAAAGCGGAGCCCGCACGCTGGGCCGCTGCGGTCAAAAAAATCGACGCATTCTTCGACGGCAAGCCGCGCCCGCAGTATTTCGGTGAGCTGCCGCCGACCAACGACAGCCTCGGCTTGGCCCTGCTCGGCATGACCGGCGATCAACTGTTGGACGCGGAAACCTACGCGCAGATCCGCAAGGACACGCTCAGCACCGTGCGCGGCACCGTGCAAGCCGACATCCTCAAGGAAGACCAGGCGCAGAATACCTGCATCTTCAGCACCGAGTTTGCGCTGCGAATGATGGGCGATATCCAACAGTTCTTCGTTGACAACAAGGTGCGCAATTTCTATTCGGTGTCGATTAGCGGTTATCACATCGCTGAAGCGGGCGCGAACCCGATCAGCCAGCTCGCTTTCACGCTGAGCAACGGTTTCACCATCGTCGAGTACTACTTGGCGCGCGGCATGAAGGTCGACGATTTTGCGCCGAACCTGAGCTTCTTCTTCTCGAACGGCATGGACCCCGAGTACACCGTGATCGGCCGCGTCGCTCGCCGCATTTGGGCCCGCGCGATGCGCGAGCGTTACGGCGCCGATCCGCGCAGCCAGATGATGAAGTACCACATCCAAACCAGCGGCCGCAGCCTGCACGCGCAGGAAATACAGTTCAACGACATCCGTACCACGCTGCAGGCGCTGTACGCGCTGTTCGACAACTGCAACAGCCTACATACGAATGCCTACGATGAAGCGATCACCACGCCGACCGAAGAATCGGTGCGCCGTGCGGTGGCAATCCAGATGATCATCACCAAGGAACTGGGCCTGAATTTCTGCGAAAACCCCTGGCAGGGCAGTTTCATCGTTGACGAACTCACCGACATCGTCGAAGAAGCCGTCTACAAGGAGTTCGAAGCGCTGTCGGAGCGCGGCGGCGTGCTCGGCGCGATGGACACCATGTACCAGCGCGGCAAGATCCAGGAAGAAAGCCTGTACTACGAGCACAAGAAGCACGACGGCAGCCTGCCACTGATCGGCGTCAATACGTTCTTGCCGAAAGAACACGGCGGCGAAATTGCCACCACGATCGAACTGATCCGCAGCACCGAGCCCGAGAAAGCCCAGCAGATTGAGAACGTTCGCAGCTACCAAGCCTTGCGTAATGACCTTGTCGGCCTCGGTGCGCTCGTGGGAGCGGGCACGACCGCGAATGCTCCCGCCGGCCCCGGCCTCGTCTACCTACAAAAAACCGCCCGGGAACGGCAAAACATCTTCACCGCCCTAATGGAAGCCGTAAAAACCCATTCCCTCGGCCAGATCAGCCACGCCCTCTATGACGTCGGCGGCGAATACCGACGCAATATGTAATCCAAGGCCCGCCAACCCATCGGCGGACCGATGCCCAACCGAGATGCCATGTAGGAGCTGCGTAAGCTGCGACCATGCCTGCCTCAGCGGCCGCTACCCTTAGCTCACCTGCTTGCCGAACTCCAACTCCCTCGCCCTGACCATTCCACAGCGCCAGGAAGAGCCTTCATCTCGCCTATAGGATAACGATGCCATGTAGGAGCTGCGTAAGCTGCGATCTAGCCTTCCTCAGCAGCCACTACCTTCCAGACATCGGCTTGCCGCACACCATCACCATCTCCACACCCGACTCCGCGACGGCGCCCCCATGAACGCAACTCTAGCCAGCATCCTTCTACTAGCAGTCACGTCCACCGCCCTCACCGGCGACGAAATTGCGCGCTCCAAGAATGGTGCACTCACCCTCAGTGTGCTGCCCGAGGCGCTGGTCGAAAAAGAAATCCAAGGCTGCAGCTGCAGCTTCACTACCGACCAAGCCAGCCGCGGGGCAGGGCGCCCAGTGCTGGCCTGGGAATTCGGTGCCGAAGAAAACGTCCCACTGCAGGTCAACGGCCAAACGCGTGGTTTGAAAGTTGTCAGCGAAACCAATCCAGCCGCGACTGAAGACCATCCGGAGCTAAAAACAGGTGACCCCGCCGTGTTCACCCTGGCCGGCGACCAAACCGACGTCGTCGCCAACTGCCGCGCCACGTTCACCTGCGCCGACAGCGAACACGACGGCTGCGAAGTCACCAGATATCAATGCAACATCACCGTCAACGCCAACGGCGCGTCGGTCGCCGTGCCTGCCGCCGGCGAGTGCGGCTGCTAAGCTTCCAATCTCAGCAAACACAAGCTGCCCGACCCCAATGTAGGAGCTGCGTAAGCTGCGACCTCTCAACACCGCGACGCACCCAACCTCCACGCGACCGAACCGAAAACCCGCTGACGCAATCGTGCGAGCAATCAATTCCGCCCTGTAGGAGCTGCGTAAGCTGCGATCTTTCGCTCCGCCCTCATTTAAGATCTATTCCAGCCTGTGGATCTAAGAGGCGAGCCGCCGCAGTGGTAAATGTAAGATGCGGCACGCGCTTCTCTCTATCAAGCAGCTAGTTATGGTGTCAACGCATCTCAGCCCGATCACCCAGCACGTAAACCTAACCCGCTATCCACAAAATAGGACCCCCAGTGAAAGCAGCCCCCGCGTTCCTGATCCTGTTTAGCCTCATCGCCTTAGGCGCCTGCAGCAATGATCAGCCCGCTGAGCAAGCCGTGACGGTCGTCAAACGCGCCCCCGGCGTCGCCGTCGAGCCCGCCAGCTTGTCGAATGACCGCGCCGCCTCGTATTCGCCGGCATCTTCTGCCGATATCCGATCAGGCGCGCTGAAGACCCTGCTGACCGACCTAGAAAGCGCCTGCACCACGAATGACCCCACGCTGTTCTATTCGCTGTTTACCGAGCGCGTACGCGACGACTACTCCCGCCTCAGCCGTGAAAAAATCGCCGCCCGTTTCGCCGAAGTCTGCCAGGCGCAGCCGGCTTTCCTCGCCCAGCTCTCCCAAGGCGCCCTGATCACGCCCAATCGCGTCCTGGTACGTGATGGCCAACGTGTCTCAAGCCTGTGCCCGATGAACCCCCAAGGCGAATGCCAAGGCGGGATAGCGGTCGGCCTGGAAAATGGAAAGCTGAAGATTAGTGATATGTGATTGGCGAGGGCAGGGATTCTCGGACCGAGAATCTGCCGCCTACTTACGACGGCACGACAATCGAACCCTGATTATTCACCCCACCTAATGACCACGTCACAGCCCCCCATCCCCAGCGCCGACGAGCAAGCGGCGACACCCTCAGAAGTTTCACCGCTCTGGCTGCAGCCGCCCGGCCGGGAAAAATTTTGGCGTTTCTGCGTGAATAATACCGTGGCCATCGCCGCCGCCGTGGCTATGTGGCTGATGGTGGATTCTTTCTCGCGCGGCATCGACGCCGTGCTGGTCAACCTGATGTTGGCCTGCTTCAGTGTGGCCGCGTTCGTGTTCATAGCGATCGCAGCGCATGAGCTCGGTCACTTTATTTGTGCGCGCTTAGCCGGGATGACGGTCATCCGCGTCCAGATCGGTCATTTGGAACTGCTGCCCAGTCGACGCCGCTGGCGATTTCGCTGGCGCAAGACCGTGCTCAAAGCCGGCGGCTTTGTCATCGCCGTGCCCGACATCGCCAAACCGCTGCGGGCGCAAATGCTGGGCATGATGGCCGGGGGCGTTCTCGGCAATCTCGCCACTGCCGGTCTCGCGTTTCTAGCTGCTGTTTATCTCAGCGGTGCTGCCTCGACCGCAGCTCTGGCCTTCGCCATCTTCAGCGTCGGCTATGCCGTGGCCAATTGTTTCCCGGTGCGGGTGTCCATTCCCAGCGACGGCATGCAGTTCTTCGCTTGGCTGCGCCACCGCATTCCTGACGACCACCCCGAACTCGCCAGCTTGCGTCTGATGCGCGCCTCACTCGCCGGCATCACCGCCGACCGCGTTGATGAGAACGACGTGCGCGATCTGGAAACCGGCTTGCTGCCGTCGCGCATCCTGGCGGCATGGATCCGTCTAAAGGCCGCACAAATGCGCAGCGAGTGGCCCGCCGCCGTCGCCCACGGTCAAACGTTCGAAACACTTTTCGCCAGCGCCTCACCCGAACTGGCCGTGCAGCTTGCCGACCTGCACTGGATGGCGCAAATCGAAACCGCGTTCTCGCAATCCCTCGCTGATGCACGCCCCGATGCCCTGCGAACACTCACCAAGGACGACGGCCCGCACTGGCTGGCGCCGTATCTCTGGCCGCGAGTGCAGGCCTTGCTGGCCGCGTTCGACGGAAATATTTCCGCACGCGAGGCGTTGCTCGCCGAATCGAAGCGATGGGCCGAGCAGTCCGTGGATGGGGCGGTGGGGGTGGGGGAGCGAGTGATGCGAGAGGTTGTTGCGGCTGTGAGTTGTCAGGCTGAAAAGGCACTCTGACCCCGTTGTTCGACCCCGTTGTTCCGAACCTTCCACAAACAGAGCATCCCATCGCCCGAGACGCCAACCCCTAAGATTGGCTAATCTTCCAGCCAGCCCGACACACCCAACGGCAATTACCGCAGGAGAGTTCAATGGCTCGGCCCACGATCGCATCGCGAGTCCTTATCAAAGCAGCCGTCTTGCTGATGGCCGCCCTGATCATTCTCCCCGCCCTGGCCGCCACGTCCTCGGTCGTCTTGGCACACGGCGCAAAAGTCGCAGGGGTAACGCAAGCGCAATATTCGGTGCGCTGGTGGCAATGGGCGAGTCGCCAGCCCAATGGCTTTAAGCCATACCAAGATCAAACCGGTGCCCAGTGTGGCGTCGATCAATCCGGCTCAGTGTTCTTTCTTGCCGGGACGGAAGGTGATGGCGTGGTGCATCGGCGCTGCGAGGTTCCGGCCGGCAAGTACGTGTTCATGCCGGTGATCAACATGGTTTACTCCAATCGGCCGGGCTGGAAGTCCACCTGCGCGGGGGTGACGTTGTCTGCCTCGGCCAATAACGACTACCTGACTCTGGCCGACGTCAAGGTCGACGGCGTGCCCGTCAAAAATATTGGCAGCTATCGCCAGCGCTCACCGGGCTGCTTCGATCTGTTCGCCGGCATGCCTTCCATGCGCGACCATTACCCGGCCGCCAGTGACGGCTTCTGGCTGATGATCGCGCCGCTGCCGCCCGGCACCCACACCATTTCGGTGCAGGCGGCCTATGCCAATCCGGACTGCAACTGCCCGTTTGGCGACATGCACCAGGACTTCGACTACGTCCTCGTGGTCGGCGGCGCTCCGCAATCCAAAACAACACTCTCGCGCGCCCGGCAAACCACCGCCCAACAAACTCAGCCCGCCGGATCCCCCGATGCCATCCCCACCACCCGCACCGCTATGTAGGAGCTGCGTAAGCTGCGACCTTCGGCCGCCGAACGCTCAAACGTCCCGTTAAAGCGGCACTTTGGCTGGAAGCCGCGCGGTGTGCATGCTTGTGTTGTCTTACCTGGAACTAGCCCGTGATACCGTCACGACCTTGCCCTAGG
>JBBSAA010000083.1:0-11289 GCA_038252715.1 Lysobacterales bacterium
ACCGAAGTTTGGGACCTGCCGAGCCAGTCCGTCCTGCGCTATGAAGGTGAAGGTACTGATACCGGCGGTGGCGCCAGCGTCGCTGACTACACCTACACCAACATCCCGGGCGTCGGCCTAGTGCCGCTCGCCGCGCTCACCGCGCAGCAGGGACCCAAGGGTGGCTTGCGCAATCCCCAGAAGCTGAACGGTGGTTTCCCGACGCAGTTCTCGTGGGGCTATCGCGTTGCCGCCAGGGCTGACTACTCCAGCGCGTTCGGCACACCGGTCACGCTGTCGCCACGCATTGCGTTCAACCATGACGTCCACGGCATTACGCCCGGACCGGGCGGTAACTTCCTCGAGGGCCGTAAGTCCGGCACCCTCGGGCTGGAGGCGAACTACCTCAATAAGCTCGTGTTCGATTTCAGCTACACGAGCTTCTTCGGCGGCGCGCCGTACAATCAGATCGCCGACCGCGATTTCGCTTCCTTCAGCGTCAAATATTCGTTCTGAGCCATAAAGGGAGGGCAGACGATGAAATTTTTCCAGAAGACCGCGTTGACCACATTGATCGGCGCGGCAATTTTCGCGACCGGTGTTGCACAAGCCAACGTCAGCGCTGACAAGGCCGCCCAGTTGGGCGGCACGCTCACCCCGATGGGTTCGGAGAAGGCCGGCAATGCTGCCGGCACAATCCCGGCCTGGGACGGCGGCATCACGCGTCCACCGGCGGGCTACAAGATTGGCGCGTCGCACATCGATCCGTACGCGTCTGACAAGGTTCTGTTCCAAGTCACGCCGGAAAACTTCCAAAAGTACGCCGCGCAGCTGTCGGAAGGCCAAAAGGCCATGTTCGGGCGCTACAAGACGTTCCGCATGGACATTTATCCGACCCGTCGCAGCGCCTCGTTCCCGGCGCGTACTTACGAGTACACGAAGAAGAACGCGACCTCCTGCAAGCTGATCGCTGACGGCGAAGGCATCCAGGGCTGCGCTGAAGGCTTCCCGTTCCCGATCCCGAACAATGCCTACGAGGCGATCTGGAACCACAAGCTCAAGTACAAGGGCCTGTCGGTTCGCAGCTACTCGAACCAAGCTGCTCCCACCGCGTCCGGCGCTTACACCTTGGTGCGACTGCAGGAAGAAATCCTCGGCCTGTATTACAAGCCGGGCATGACCTCCGAGTCGATCAACAACGCCCTGCTGTATTTCAAGCAGGACGTGCTGGCCCCGGCCCGTTTGGCCGGTGGCGTGCTGTTGGTCCATGAGACGCTGAACTCCAAGGCGCAGCCGCGTCAGGCCTGGGTGTACAACCCGGGCCAGCGCCGCGTCCGTCGCGCTCCGAACGTCGCTTACGACAATCCGGGCACGGCGTCCGACGGCCTGCGCACCAATGACATGACCGACATGTTCAACGGCGCGATGGACCGCTTCACCTGGACCTTGGGCACCAAGAAGGAAATGCTGATTCCGTACAACGACTACAAGGCGGACTCGAGCAGCACCAAGGTGTCCGACCTGATCCGTCCGGGCCACATCAACCCCGACTACATCCGCTACGAGCTGCATCGCGTGTGGGTCGTCGATGCCAAGCTCAAGCCGGGCCAGCGCCACATCAACAGCCGTCGCACGTTCTATCTGGACGAAGACAGCTGGCAGATCGTCGGTATTGACCATTACGACGGCCAAGGCAAGCTGTGGCGTTATTCGGAAGCGTTGCCGATCAACTACTACGAAGTGCCGACCTTGTGGACCACGCTCGAGACCCATTACGACCTGAAGTCGGGTCGTTATATCTCGGGCCTGCTCGACAATCAGGATAAGCCGCGCGATTTCAGCTTCCAAAGCACGCCGGCCGACTACTCGCCGCAGAATCTACGAGACAGCGGCGTTCGTTGATACAGTTACACCAGCCGCGCCCATCAGGGCGCGGCTGCTTTCCGGGCCCCGAGCTGCCGTGGCCCCCCGGGAGACTCTGGATGCATCCTCTTTATTCCCGCAGCGCGCGCCTTTGCGGCGCCGTGCTGCTCGCTTTGTCCCTTCCGCTGATCGCCCAAACAATGCCCGATGCCGCGCCCGTCACCGACGCCGCGCCTGCGCCCGCCATTGCCAAGGACGACCCCGCGATCCTGGCTGCTGAAATGCAGCCGCGCGCTAGCCGCGCGCTATTAATGGATATCGTGCAGACGGCCTCTGGAATGTTTGCCGTCGGCGAGCGCGGGCAAGCGCTGAGCTCCAGCGACGGCAAGTCATGGACCCAGCTCGCCATCCCCACGCGCTCGGCGCTCACCACGATCACTGCGGCCGACGGCCAGCTCTGGGCCGGTGGGCACGACGGCGTCATCATTCACTCCGCCGATGGCGGCCAGACATGGAAACGGCAGCGCGTCGCGCCTTGGTCGCCAGACGACCAAGACCCAAGCCACGGCGTACCAGTTCTCGATATTCTGTTTACCGATGCCAGCCATGGCTTCGCAGTAGGCGCCTACAGCCTGATGCTGGTCACCGACGACGCAGGCGTTACCTGGACCCCGCGCAAGATTGCCGCTGGCGCGGCTGCGCCTGCGCCGGCAGCCAAAGAAGAAGTGGCGAAGGGTGACGACTGGACCTTTAGCGATGACCAGCTTGCGCTGGGTGATGAGTCCGATCCGCATTTCAATGCAATCGCGCGCACCGCGACTGGCGCGATGGTCATCGTCGGCGAGCGCGGCGCGTTCTTCCGTTCCACCGATGAGGGTGCGACTTGGTCCAAGGGCAACCTGCCGTACAAAGGCTCGATGTTCGGTGTTCTGGCCTGGGAGGGCGAGGGCGATCACATCCTTGCCTACGGTTTGCGCGGCAACGTTTTTGAATCGAGCGACCTCGGCAGCACATGGCGCAAGGTCGCCACCGGCGGCAACATCTCGCTGCTCGGCGGCCAAGCGCTGCCCAACGGCGGTGCGATGCTGGTTGGCGCCAATGGCCTAGTGCTCAGCCGTAAGGATGGCAAGTCGCCGTTCGTGGCCACGACGTTCACCAATGCCTCCGGCGATATCCCGGTGTTGGCGGGCGTGCAGTCCGAGGGCAATGGCAGTTTTGTGTTGATCGGCGACAAAGGTGCCGATCTCTACCTTCCGAAGTGATGGAGTCACAATGAGCGCATTCAGTCGCCTCGCAGAAAAAGTCGTCTTCGGTTCGCGCCCCGCGGTCCTGATCGTCTTCGCCATAGTCACCGTGCTGATGGCCATCATGGCCACCCAGCTCAAGGTCGATGCCGGGTTCAAGAAGCAGATCCCGCTGCAGCACGAGTACATGAAGACGTTCCTGGACTACGAGACCGATTTCGGCGGCGCCAATCGCGTGCTGGTTGCGGTCATGCCCAAGGACGGCAACATCTTCAGCCAGTCCTACATGGCCACGCTGGAAAACGTCACCAATGACGTGATCAACCTCGATTCGACCGACGACGCGCGCGTGCGCTCCTTGTTCACGCCAAATGTCCGATTTATCGAAGTTGTCGAGGACGGACTGGCCGGCGGCAATGTCATCCCGCAGGATTTTTCACCCAATACCGCTGGCTTCGTCGCCAAGCCCGAACAATTCACGACGATTCGCAGCAATATCGTCAAGGCTAATATCGTCGGTCGATTCGTCGCCAAGGATTTCTCCGGCGCGATGATCTGGGCGGACCTGATCCCGGAAAACGCCGGTCCGAAGCCGCTGAACTACCAGGACATCAGCCACCAGCTTGATGCAATTCGCAGCAAGTACGAAACCGATCCAGCTTCCTGCCGTGCGCTGGAGCAGGGCAAGCCGGTCGTCGGTGCCAAGGGCGTCTGCGTCCACATCATCGGTTTCGCCAAGATGGTCGGTGACATCACCGACGGCGCAATCTCGGTGATCAAATTTTTCGCGTTGACGATCGCTTTTACCTGGCTGCTGCTGTTCCTGTACTCCTCGTCGGTGAAGCTCGCCAGCTTGACCGTGCTGTCGGCATTGATCTCGGTGACTTGGATGCTTGGCGCGCTCAAGTTGATGGGTTTCGGCATCGATCCGATGAACATGCTCACGCCGTTCCTGATCTTTGCCATCGCCGTCAGCCACGGCGAGCAGATGATTAATCGGTTCCGAGGCGAGATCTTCTTCGGCGGCCTTGAGGAAGGCAGCGTCGCCGAGTTGCGCGAACGTGCCAAATTCGCTGTGCCGCCACTTGAGGCCGCGCGCCTGTCGTTCCGTATGCTGCTGGTGCCCGGCGCGGTCGCGCTGCTGGCGGGATGCATCGGTTTTGGCGCGATCTGGTTCATCGAGATCCAGATGATCAAAGAGCTGGCGATCACCGCGACCGTTGGCGTCGCGATCACGATCCTCACCGACCTGATCTTGTTGCCAGTGCTGTTGAGCTACACCAAGCTTCGCAACCTCGACAAGAAGCGCGAATTCCGCCTGCGCCAGCTAACCCAGTTCGACAAGATCTGGCTCGCGCTGTCTAAGCTCAGTCGCCCGTCGGCCGCCGCCGGCGTGATCGTCATCGGTGCCGTTATCTGGTTCTTCGCTTGGCAATACGGCAATCAAGTGATGGTCGGCGATGCCCAGAAGGGCGTTGCCGAGCTCAAGGCCGACGCGCGCTACAACGTCGACGCCGGCGTGATCAGCAGCAAGTTCTCGCTGGGCGTGGATATCCTTAGCGTGATCGCCGAGGCTGCGCCCGGCGCTTGCACCTCCAGCTACAAGGCGATGGAAACCATTGACCGCTTTGCCTGGAATATGCAGAACGTGAAGGGTGTGGAGCAAGTAATTACGCTTCCGGCAGCGGCGAAAATCGTCAACGCCGGTTGGAACGATGGCTCGTTGCGCTGGAGAGTGCTGCCGCGGCAACCCGACACGCTCCGTCAGGCAACGCAGAGCTTCGAGACCGACTCGGGCCTGCTCAATGCCGACTGCAGCGCGATTCCGGTCACTATCTTCACCTCGGATCACCAAGCGACGACCATCGATCGCGTCGTCGACGAAGTGAAGAAATTCCGCGCTGAAAACAAAGCGTATGTTCCCGGCGTGAATCTGCAAAAGCAGCTGGCCGAGAAAGCGGCAGCCGATCCCGATTTCCACAGCGACCAGGTCAACCTGCGCCTGGCCACCGGCAATGTCGGCGTGATGGCGGCAATCAACGATACGGTGCGCGATTCGGAGCACTTCATCCTGTACCTGCTGTATGGCGCTGTGTTCGTGATGTGCCTGATCAGCTTCCGCAGCCCGCGCGCAGCGCTGTGCATCTTGCTGCCGCTGATACTGGTGACCGAACTCGGCCATTCGCTGATGGTGCAGTTGAACATCGGTATGAAGATCAACACCCTGTGCGTGGTTGCATTGGGCGTGGGTATCGGTGTCGACTACGGTATCTACATCTTCGCCCGCATGCGCGAAGCGATGAACTCGGGCAAGACGCTCAGTGAGTCTTACTTCATCGCGCTCAAGACCACCGGTATCGCGATTTTCTACACCGCGCTGACCCTAGCAGTCGGTGTCGCGATGTGGGTGTTCTCTGACCTGAAGTTCCAGGCCGACATGGGCATCATGCTGACCTTTATGTTCTTGGTAAACATGATTGCCGCTATCGTGTTCCTGCCCGCACTGTGCCGCTGGATCCTGCGTCCGAACGAAAAGGACGATTGGACTCCGCACGTTTCGCTTGAAGGCAAGAAGCAGGCCTAAGCAACGTCTGCGCAGCACAAAAAAACGGGCCTCGGCCCGTTTTTTTGTTGCCGGCGTCGCCGCGGCGTTTACTTGATGATGAAATCGCTGGGCTTCACGGCCGCGTTCGGCTGGAACGACAGCACGGCGAAGTAGATTCGCGAGCGGTCGCGTTCTAGGAATTCCATCGCCGAAATCGTCTTGCCATCCGTCCACACGGTGGCGCTCTCTAGGTTCGAGCCGAACAGGCGCGGCGTCAGTTTCACCGCGTAAGGCGAGCCCTGCCGGCGCGGCAATTCCTTGAGCACGAAATCGCGTTTCAGTGCGTCCTTGTCGGCCAGCAGTACACGCGCAGCCACTTCGACATAGTCGGACATGGCGCCAAAGCCGGACTTGCCGGTTGCGGCGTCACGCCAGGCAATCTTGCCGTTGCTGGTCGCGCTGTCGCTGAGCGGATTGCCCTTCACGTCGGTCAGGATCACGCGCAGTCGGTCGGGCCGTTGGAAGACTAGGGTGCCCAGAAACGTCTGCCACACATCGCCTGGCTTGGTCTTGCCGGTCGGCGCAGTGTAGTAGGTGACACGCAGGCTAGCGCGTCCGGTGTCCAAGGTTTGCGCGAACGCGACTAGGTTCTGTGCTTGGTCGGGATCGGCAGCAAGCGCAGGTGCTGTGCCCGCGACGAGCAGCAGCGCCGGCAAAGCGAGGGTGATCAAACTCAGGCGAGGAAACGATGTCATGGCGTAAGCCTCTTGTTGGCGAGTCATGGGGTCAGGGCGAGCAGGCGAACGTCACGCTCGAGCGCAGGGACTGCGGCGGGGTGCCGCCATCGAGCGCACTGCAGCGTGCGAACGGATCCGGTGTCTGCGGGAAGGCGGTGACTCGGCGCGCACCGGCAGTGATCGCCGCGGGCAAGGGCGCGCACTGGCCTATCGCCAGCGGCATCGCCCACGTCAGCGAGGCGTCGTCGCCGCTGAAGGTCACCACAGTGGCCACGCTGCTGGTGTTGCACACCTGGGTCGGGCGGATGCGCGCCGACGTTGTCGGCGGTCCCGGTAGCTCGGTGATCGCATACGAGGCAGTTGGGCCGGTGCAGAGGCCGTCGTGCGAGATCATGCGAGTGTTGCCCGGGAACAGCGCCGCACCGACGATGGCCGGATTAGTGAAGGAACGATCGAGATCGATGACTACGCCATCGGGCATCGTGCGCGAGGTCGGAATCCGTACTGGCATGCGGTCGGACTGAAACGTGAAGCTCACCCTTGAAGCGGCCGGCGCCGGAAACGTGAAGCTGTTGGTGAAGCCGGTCAGGCGTCGGGTGGTGAATATCGCCGGCGCGCTGCTGACGTCGACGTTGGGGCCGGTGCAGTCGGCGCCGGCGCGACAGGTTTCGCTGACCAGGAAATCATACGACGCGGTCAGGGTGTCGCCGGGACAGTACTCGACCGGCGTGACCCGGCCGAACGCGGGCCCAAGTCCGCTACGTTCAAGGTGGCAAGCGCCAAGCGTGACCACGGCCAGCACCAGCAGTGCGCTGCGGACGACTTGGACACCGGGGCGCGAAAAGGACGAAATGGGCATGACGTTCTCCGGGATCGCCGGCGCACGGTGCCGGCATGTACAGAAGTACGACGATCCGCGCGCATATCGGCCATGTTGCCGATTCAGCAAGCGATCAATCACCCAGATATGAACGCTTACGCTCGCATTCGCCAGTTTTCGTGGCCGCTGCTGATGCAATCCAACGTGTTGCGTTCGCCGCTCGCGATCGCGCCCGCTGACAAGCCCACCGCGTGGCTTGTTAGGCCTGCCACGCACGCGGTCGAGTCAGTTGTGCAAGCAAACTCAAGCCGATCAGTGCGCACTTTCCGTGCGAAAGGGATCGAAGCGATGGGGCGCGCGAGCGGTCGCCACTTGCGTGGATTTAGCGGCGAGCGAGCTTAAAGTTCAGTCGCAATCGGTGCCACGCGCGCCTTTGCCAAATTGCGCAGGCCGATCGCCAGCACGCCGGCCAGCACCATCGCGCCGCCTATCCACACGCGTGTGCCCACCACATCGCCTAGCAGGGCAATGCCCATCAACGTGGCCAGCAATGGCGTCGCCAACAAGTACGGCGTCACCTGCGCCACCGGATGACGCTGCATCAACACGTAGTAAATACCGTGACCGACCAAAGACGCGATCACCGCGGCATAGACGATGCCGCCCCAGGCCACCCAACTCGCGCCCCGAATGCTGGCGACCATGTTGGGTTCGGCAATTGCGCTCCACGCCAGCAGGGGGCCGACGCCGATCAATGCCGCCCAGCCTTGCTGGCTAATCGGATCCATGCCGCGCAAATCACGCAAGAGGACGGTGCCGATCGCGAGAAACAGCGCCGAGATCAGCATCAATACCAATGCCATCGGTGTGTCGAGAACGGTATGGTCGAACCCGAGCACCATCACTCCGAAAAAGCTCAGCGCGATGGCCGCGCCAGTGCGCCATTGGAAGCGTTCGCCCAGCCACCACCATGCCAAGAGCGTGGCCATCGGTACGTAGCTTTGCATCAAGATAGCCGGTGATGCGATGGTCTTCGACAGCTTCAGTGACCAGAAGCTCAGCCCGAAATGCAGGACGCCGTTGCATAAGGCAACAGCGGCCAGCCGCGGCCATTGTCCGGCCGGTGGGCGTTTGATAAAAGCCAGCAGCAACACCGCCAGCACGCCGAGCCGTAACGCGGTAAATAGCAGCGGCGGTAGTTCGCCTAGCGCAAGCTTTGAGGTGATGAAATTGCCGGCCCAGGCCAAGCAGATCAGCGCTACCAAGCCAAGGTCGCGCGCGCCGAAGTGCGTCGACTCAGTAGCCAACGCCAAGCCGCGCGTACAGCTTGTTCAAGGTCCACATCGGGCCCACGAGCAAATAGACCAAATCGGTAAAGAAGCTCGGCCGCTTGCCTTCGATCTTGTGGCCAATGAACTGGCCGATCCACGCCACGACAAATACGCCGACGCCCAGCAGCAGCAAGTTTTTAACTCCGTACGTAGTCGCGAGCCAGCGATTGAGAAACACCACGCCAACGAAGATCAACAGCAGGCCAATCGACAGTTTCTTCGACAGCTGCCAGTAGTAGGCCCAGGCACCGAACATTGCCAACGCAGCCCAGACGCCGGGCTGGAAGAACGCGGACGGCACCGGGATCGCCCACAGCATCGCCGTCACCGACCACACGATGGCCGGCACGCACAGCAAATGGATCCACTGGTTGGTCGGGTTTTGGTGATCGTTCGAATACTGGTTGAGTAGGGATTCAACGGGGCGCATGGCGCTTACTCCGGGTGGGATCGCGTGATCAGTCAATGGCAATTCCGGCCAGGCGCTGTAAAGCCTCGGCATATTTTGCGCGCGTCGCGGCAATGATGTCGGCTGGCACGGTCGGCCCGGGTGCCGTTTTGTTCCAGTCCAGGGTTTCCAAATAGTCACGCACAAACTGCTTGTCGTAGCTCGGCGGGCTGATGCCGACAGCGTAGGAATCGGCTGGCCAAAAACGCGAGGAGTCGGGCGTGAGCATCTCGTCCATTACGTGGAGGACGCCGTTTTCATCCTGGCCGAATTCAAATTTGGTGTCGGCGATAATGATGCCGCGCTCCGCGGCATAGCCTGCGGCGAACTCGTAGAGTTTAAGCGTAGCCTCGCGCACCTGGTTGGCGAGGTCGGCGCCGACCAAGGCAACGACGGCATCAAAGCTGACGTTCTCGTCGTGATCGCCAACCGCGGCCTTGGTCGATGGCGTGAAGATCGGCACTGGCAATTTTTCAGCTTGGCGCAAGCCCGCTGGCAGGGCGATCCCACACAGGGAGCCGGTGGCTTGGTAGTCCTTCCAGCCGCTGCCTATCAAGTAGCCGCGCGCAATCGCTTCCACCGGGACCGGTTTCAGTTTTTTCGTAACCACGCTGCGCTTGGCGTACAAAGCCAAGTCAACACCGGCAGGCAAGACGTCGGCTACAGCGTCCGTGGTGAGGTGGTTGGGTATCAGGTGCGCGGTTTTCTCAAACCAGAAGTTGGAAATTTGGCAAAGCATCTCGCCCTTGCCTGGGATCGGATCGGGCAGCACCACGTCGAACGCCGATAGGCGATCACTGGCCACCATCAATAACCGGTTGTCGGATAGACCGTAGACATCGCGGACCTTGCCGCGGTGGAGCAGGGGCAGGCCGGGCAGGTTGGAAGTGTGCAAAGTGGTGGACATGGCGGCGTCTGAGCGATCAACAGTGCGTTTATTGTAACCGCCGCGCCCGTCCGTCTGTGCTGGGGCGGCCACTGTTAAACTGACGACATGACACGCCTAACTGCCTTGGTTGCCCTCGTATTCATGCCGCTGACGATTGCGCTCGGATCGGCCTCGGCCGCGTCGGCCCCGCGACCGGCCAAGCTTGGCCAATGCGTTGCCTGCCATGGCGAGGACGGCCGCAGCCGCACCCCGGGTACGCCTCACCTGGGTGGCCAGGACGAGGCCTACTTGGTCATCGCCCTGACTGCCTACCGCAACGGCAGCCGAAAGGCGCAGCCGATGAACAGCCTTGCCAATACACTGCAGCCGGCCGACATCGCTGCCATGGCGCGCTGGTATTCCCAGCGCCCGGCTGTACTTGGAACGCCCAAGGCGCGATGAACGATTGGCGTGGCAAGGCCATAGGGCTCTTGCTGGGCCTGCTGACGCGGCGGCCGCAGTTCATCGTGCTTGGACTGCTGCTTGGCCATCTGTATGACCTTGGGATATTTAATCGGCGGTCGGCGAACGCAGGCCATCGAGGCACTGCCACTGACGAGGCCTACTCGGCGCTCGGGCTGTCCCCTGGCGCCAGCGACGCGGAGATCGAGCAGGCCTACCGTCGACTGATTTCCGAATTCCACCCCGATCGGGTGGTAAATGCGGAGCGCGGGATACGTGAGCACGCTGAACGACGTGCGCGCGAACTGAATGCTGCGGTCGAAACTCTGCGCCGCGAACGGCGTGGCGACGATTAACGCCGGGCGTCCGGACCGCCATCGCCCCGCCCCAGCCCGGCCCCATGCGGCCGAACGGGAACGGGACGATGCACGGTCGAACAAAGTACCTGCGGCGCTGAATCAGAAGCGATAGCTGACCGTCAGGCGCAGGCTGCTGGTTTCAAAGTCCTCGTCGCCGCGGCGGAAATCGGTGCCGGACGGATTGCCCAAGAGAAAGGGATTGGTCGCCGGGGCCGGACCCTGCGCGCGAATACGGTTCTCATCGTCGGTGAGTTTGGTCACCAAGTACTCCAGCCCGACTGCAACATTGGTCCCGAGCTTGCGCTCGTAGCCAAGCCCGTATTGCGGACCTTTCGAGTCGCTGTCGCCGTTGTTGCCGAAGGTATTGACGCCGTTGCTGGTGCTGAAGGTATTGCCAACGCGAGCCCAGGCCAAGCCGCCAGTTGCGTAAAGCAAGTTGGCATCGTCGCCAAACGACAGACCGATGCGGCCGCGCAGCGAGGCGGAACGCTCCAAGCTGCGGGTCATCGTGTAGAACGCCGGCGTGGTGCTGAACGCCGAAACGCTGTCTTCGGCGTCACCGCGCGTGTATTCGCCCACGACGCCATAGACCACGCTGCCCGACTGCCAGTCGTAACCAGCGCGCACGCCGTA
>JBBSAA010000084.1:0-11237 GCA_038252715.1 Lysobacterales bacterium
CCCGAGAGCAGCACGATACGTTGCGAGAGTCCGGCAGCGCGCAGGCGCTCAGCGTCCGACAAGGCGGCGACGCCAAAGGCATCGGCCCCCTCCAGCGCACGCGCCACGCGCTCGAGCCCGTGGCCGTAGCCGTCGGCCTTGACCACGGCCATGACGCGGCTGCCCGGTGCGAGTTGACGCACCCGCGCGAGATTGTGGCGCAGGGCGTCTAGCGTGATGGTGGCGGTGGTCGGTCGAGACATGGGGCACGAGTCGTTCGGGCGGCAGGCCGTGATTGTCGCCTCAGGCGACCGTCACCGCCACACCGAGTGCAGTCCGAAACTGCGCAGCGAGCACGTCGCGCTCGAACACCTCGCGAAAACGCGCCTGCCCAGCGTCGACCAGCGCCTGCCGCAGCAGCGGTTCGGCGCGCAATCGGGCTAGGCTGGCGGCGTAGAGACGGGGATCGGCGTCGTCCCAGAGTAGGCCAGCATTACCGACGGTAAACGACGTCGCCGCCGCGGCGCGCGCGACGATGGGCAGCGACATCACCATTGCCTCAACCAAGGGCACGCCGAAGCCCTCGTGCTCAGACAGGTACAGCATCGCGTCGGCGCGCTCGTAACAGGCCTTCAGGCCGCGGTCACTGAGGTTTTCCAGCACATGCACCTGCGCACCAAGCCGGTAGTGCGCAATCAGTGCATGCAGGCGGACGCTGTATTTAGCCAGGCGCGGATCCTGTTTGCCGACGATGATCAGCTCGGCCTTGGGGTCGTAAGTAGCGACATAGCAGGCGAAGGCATCGATCAAGGCCAGATGGCCCTTGTTAGGCGCGATGCGCCCGACCATCAGCAGCTTGGCGCCCTCGCTGCCGAGGCCGGACAGCACGCTGTGATCTGCTTCTATCGCCTGCAGGTGGTCCATGCGGTGGAACGGCGCAATCACACAGGACGCGGCACTGCGCAGTCCGAACTCGACTAGCTCTTGCTGGTTGTAAGTTGAGTCGGAAATCCACTCCAGTCCCGGCACCGACACCAAGCGCGCCACTTCGGCGCGTCCTGATGCGCAGGCACGCACGTAATCACGGCTGATGTCGTAGAAAAATTCCGGCGGCGTGATGTTGTGATACCGCACGATGCGTCGGCAGCGCAGGGTCTTGAGCAGGACTTCGGCCGGCGACCAGCCAATGGAATGGTGATAGAGCAGGACATCGTCCTGGTCGGTCAACCACGCGGGAATTTCCTCGTACGGGCGGACTTCCTCATAGGCCGCCGAAGGCAAACCAGCATACAGGCGCACCTCGTAGCCGCTGTCGCGCAGGATCTTTGCCATTTCCTGGATGTCAGCGCCAATCGCGTCGCGACCAATGATGACCGGCGCCAGCAGCGCGACCTTCACCGCTCACCCCCAGGCCGACCGGCATCATTCTTAGCGAGGCGCTGCGACAGCGACGCCACCTGCTTTTGCAAGCGATCAATTTCCGCCTGCAGTTGGATTACAACCTGCGCGGTGTATTGCTCGGATTCGTCGCCGCGTTGCGACAGGCGCTCTTCGATCAAGGCCTGGTCGCGTGCCACCGTGCGCACTTGCAAGATCATGTATAGGCGTTCAAGCCAACTGCCGAGCACCGGCAGCCGGAATAGCCGCGCCAACCGATAGCGCGAACGCACGCCTCGCACTTTCACGCCAGCGGCCTTGCCCTCAGGGCTGTTGAGCAAGTCACCGATGATTTCTACTTCGCTGTCGCCGGCATCAAGCCGTTCAAAGGTGGAGTTAAATTCGAGCGTGCTCGGACCACGCTTGAGCAGGCTCCGGTACACCTGCTCAATGAAGTCGCCATTACGAGAGCTCAGGAATTCTCGGCGCGAATAGCGCTTGCGGTCGGTATCGATCGCCAAATACCAAGGCGCAGGAAACAAGGCCGGCGCTCGCCACGGCGGCAATTGGTTCGCTTCGACGGCAATGGCTTCGCGCGCTTGCGCGAGGCCCTTGAACCCGGCGGTGAAATCATTCATGCGGCAACTTCCCTCCGCGCGGGGGGCTGCGGAAAACGACACTAGTTTGCCGGAGCCAATGCCCTCGCGTCTCGCCTGGCGAACGGATAAGGACTGAATTTGGCTGTAGCTAGCGACTTGGGTTCAGTCGCGCCTCAGGCTATTGCCTTGGCGGTGCAGGCATTGGGGGTTTTTGTCGACTAGCACGCGCAGGCTCGAGAACGGCTGCTGCGCTGCAACTAAACCAAGATCGCGAGCGACCTTCACCGACTATTCGAAACTTCCGACCGAATCGCGGGCGAGGTTGTCGAAGCGGGTGTACTCACCGAAGAATTTCAATTTCACCGTGCCAGTCGGGCCGTTACGCTGCTTGGCGATAATGACTTCGGCCAGGCCTTTGTCGTTCGACTCTTTGTTGTAGTACTCGTCGCGGTAAATGAAAGTAATGATGTCGGCGTCTTGCTCGATGGCGCCGGATTCGCGCAAATCGCTCATGACCGGGCGCTTGTCGGTGCGCGATTCCAAGCCACGGTTGAGCTGGGACAGCGCAATTACCGGCACTTTTAACTCCATGGCCAAGGCCTTGAGCGAGCGCGAAATCTCGGAAATTTCATTGGTCCGATTCTCGCCCGAGCCCGGCACCTGCATCAGCTGCAGGTAGTCGATGACGATCAGGCCCAGGTCGTGTTCGCGCTTGATGCGGCGCGCTTTCGAACGCAAGACGTCCGGCGACAGCGCCGGCGTATCGTCGATGAATATCTTCATGTCCGAGAGCATCTTGATCGCCATGTTCACGCGCGACCAATCTTCATCCTCAAGCTGGCCGGTGCGCAGGCGCGTGGCGTTGATGCGGCCGATCGACGAAATCAGGCGGAAGGCCAACTGGGAAGCTGACATTTCCATCGAGTAAACGATGACCGCCTTCTTGGTCTTGTACGCCGCGTGCTCAGCAATATTGAGCGCCAGCGTGGTTTTACCCATCGCCGGACGCGCGGCAAGGATGATCAGGTCGGACGGCTGCAGGCCGGCGGTCAATTCATCGAGATCGTGGAAGCCGGTCGGCAGGCCGGTCACGGTCCCCTGGTTTTCGTAGCGCTCCTGCAGTATCTGGAACGCGTCCTTCATCGCCTCACGGATCGGCGTGAAATCCGCGCGGCCGCGGCGGCCCTGCTCGGCGATCCGGAACACTTTCATTTCAGCCGCCGACAGCACTTCCTGACTATCCCGGCCCTCAGGTTGGAAGCCATCATTGACGATTTCGGTGCCAGCCTCGATCAACTGTCGCAGCACGGCTTTCTCGCGCACGATCTCGGCGTAGGCGCGAATATTAGCGGCCGAGGGCGTGGTGCTGGCCAGTTCGATTAGGTAGCTGGTGCCGCCGATTTGTTCGACCAAGCCGTGCGCCTCGAACCATTCGCCGAGGGTGACGGCATCGAACGGTTTGTTCTTCTCAGACAGCTCACGAATAGCGCGGTAGATCAGGCGATGGTCGCGGCGATAGAAATCGTGTTCGGTCAGGAAGTCGCCGACGCGATCGAGGGAGTCAGGCGCGAGCATCAAGCCACCGATGACCGCCTGCTCGGCTTCGACCGACTGCGGCGGCACGCGCAGGGCGTCAATCTTGGCGTCGGGTCGGAACGAATCGGGGCGTGCGGACATGCTGTGCTGGGTCTCTTAGCGATCGCGGGCGGTTGGCCGCAACCTGGGGTTCATCGTACTGCCTCCACCCCGGCGCGTCATTGCGCAACCCTGTGGATAAGCGGTGGGCATCTCACGGGGCGAGACTGGCGCAGGTCGGCATTAACAACTTCCCCAGCCTGCCTCAAAAACTCGTCATCCAAGCTAAACGACTCGTCGTCCCAGCCAAACAACTCGTCGCCCCAGCGAAAGCTGGGATCCACTAGTCAGGCCGCGCAGGTCCCGCGGATCCCAGCTTTCGCTGGGATGACGACTTTCCTTTTTCTGCATTTGGCAACGATGCAACCTCGCCAACGCAAAACGGTTTCCCTGCGGCAGCGGTCCCGAATGGCCGGTGGGCCCCAACGTCCGCTGGAATGACGACTTTTCTTCTGTGGTTTCGGCAGCGAAGCCCGCTTGTAAAACAAAACGGCCGCCCTGAGGCGGCCGTTCAGTGCAGCATGCCGCGAGACTTAGGCCTCGGCGACAACCACGACCTTGAGCTTGGTCTCGACGTCCGCGTGCAGGTGCACGGTGACTTCGAACTCGCCGGTGCGGCGGATCGGGCCTTCGCCCATCACCACTTCCGACTTCTCCAGCTTGTGGCCGGCGGCGGTGAACGCCTCGGCGATGTCGCGGGTGGTAACGGAACCGAACAGCTTGCCTTCGGTCGACGCGTTTGCGGCGATCGTGACTTCAGCGCCTTCCAACGCCGCCTTGCGGGCTTCGGCCGACGACAGGATCGAGGCAGCCTTCGCTTCGTACTCGGCGCGCTTGGCTTCGAACGTGGCGATATTGGCTGCCGTGGCGGGCACGGCCTTGCCGTAGGGCACGAGGAAATTGCGGCCGTAGCCCGGCTTCACATTGACCTTGTCACCCAGGCCACCGAGGTTGGTGACTTTTTGCAGAAGAATCAGTTGCATGGTGTTGCTCCGTTTACGTTAGCGGCGCCGTGGCGCCGCAACTGTGGCTGTCCGTAAGGACGGTGAGACTACTTGGCGTGAAGAACACAGCCCGCGACGGCAGGGCTAGGCGGAAGGTGGGCAGAAAAGCGGAGTTGGCAGCAGCCAATGAGCATTTTCTGCCCGCCTTCCAACAACGCCCTGCCGAGCGGGCGAAGTTCTTAGACGTTGTGGTTGTCGGTGTAGGGGATCAGGGCCAAGAAACGAGCGCGCTTGATCGCGGTCTGCAGCTGGCGCTGGAACTTGGCCTTCGTGCCCGTGATGCGGCTTGGGACGATCTTGCCGTTCTCGGTGAGGTACTGGCGAAGCGTGTTCAGATCTTTGTAGTCGATCTTGGTCACGCCTTCGGCGGTGAATTTGCAGAACTTGCGGCGGCGGAAGAACTTGGACATGGTCGGTCTCCGAAGAATTAGGCGGCGTCAGTGGCGTCAACGCCACCTTCGATGGAATCGTCGTCACGGCGGCGGCGGTCACCCTTCTCGTCTTTCGACTTCAGGATGAAGCTCGCTTCGGTGGCGGCCTCTTCTTCGGAAAGAATGATGTGACGCAAGACGGCATCGTTGAAACGGAAGCTGTCGGCGAGCTCGGTGAGCACCTTCTGGCCACATTCGATGTTCATCAGCACGTAATGCGCTTTGACCAGGTTTTCAATCGGATACGCCAGCTGGCGGCGGCCCCAATCTTCAAGACGGTGGATCTTGCCGCCGTCGCCTTCGATCAGCGTCTTGTAACGCTCGATCATCGCCGGGACTTGCTCGCTCTGGTCCGGATGGACCATGAACACGACTTCATAATGACGCATGGGTGTTTCCTTGTGGATGCGGCCCCGAGGGCCTGGCAGCTCCCGGCGGGATGCCGTGGAGCAAGGTCTCCCGGACGCCTAAGGCAGTCGGGAGCCGCCAATTATGGCAGGCGCGACCCAAGTCACGCAAGTCCTTGCCGGAAAAGGAATTACTGCCTTGTAGGAGCGGCGTAAGCCGCGGCGGGTTAGAAGGCAGCCGATCAGGCGAAGATCGCGGCTTACGCCGCTCCTACATTGCTCGATTAACGGCCTCAGAGGGCCTGTTCGGTCGTGGTGAAGCTCTCGCCGCAGCCGCATTCGGCCGCCACGCGCGGGTTCCGGAACACGAATTGCTGGTTCAAGCCCTTGGCGACGAAGTCGATCTCGGTGCCGTCGACCTGACCCAAGCTCTCGGCATCGACCAGCAAGGTGACGCCGTGCTGCTCGGAGGCGATGTCGTCGGGACGAGACTCTTTTGCCATGTCGATCTGGTAACCCCAGCCCGAGCAGCCGCTTTTTCGCACACCGAAGCGCAGGCCAATGGTGTCCGGCGTCTCGGCCATGTATTGGCGGACTCGGTCGGCGGCGGCGGTAGTCAGGGTAACGGTCATGGTTGGGCTCTCTATTGAGGGACAAGTATAGGGCGTCAGGCCCTGAACGCTGCGGGAAAGCCCCGGCAGCGGGTATCCTTGTGGCTTCCCTTTACTAGGTAGGCCTTCCGGGCCGGAGATTCAAGGTATGGCAGTGGTCAGCGTCCAGCAGGCGCTTGCGGGCAACCTCGCCGCAGGCAGTGAAATCACCGTTCGCGGCTGGGTTCGTACCGTGCGCGATTCCGCCGGCTTGGCGTTCGTCAACGTCAGCGACGGCTCGTGCTTCGACCCGATCCAAGTCGTGGCGACCGAATCGTTGGCCAACTTCGATTCCGAAGTGAAGAAGCTGACGACCGCGTGCTCGGTCATCGCGACCGGAAAGCTGACCGCTTCGCAGGGCAAGGGCCAGAAATTCGAGATCCAGGCCACGTCCATCGAGGTCGTTGGCTGGGTCGAGGATCCGCAGACCTACCCGATGGCGCCCAAGCAGCACACGCTGGAATACATGCGCGAGTTCGCCCACCTGCGGCCACGCACCAACCTGTTCGGCGCCGTCACCCGCATCCGCCACTGCCTGGCCCAAGCGATCCACCGCTTCTTCCACGAAGACGGTTTTTACTGGGTCAACACGCCGATCATCTCCACCTCGGACGCCGATGGCGCCGGCCAGATGTTCCGTATCTCGACGCTGGACATGATGAACCTGCCGCGCGACGCGAAGGGACAGGTCGACTTCTCGAAAGATTTCTTCGGCAAGGAAGCCTTCCTGACCGTGTCCGGCCAGCTCAATGTCGAAGCCTTCTGCCTGGCGCTGTCGAAGGTCTACACCTTTGGTCCAACGTTCCGTGCCGAGAATTCCAACACTACGCGCCACTTGGCCGAGTTCTGGATGATTGAGCCCGAGATTGCGTTTGCCGACTTGAACGACGATGCGAACCTCGCCGAGAAATTCTTGAAGTACGTCTTTCAGGCCGTACTCAATGAACGCATGGATGACTTGGCTTTCCTAGCTGAGCGCGTCGACAAAACCGCGATCACGAAACTGGAAGCGTTTATCGCCGCCCCGTTCGAGCGCATTGACTATACCGACGCGGTGTCTTTGCTGCAGAAATCGGGCCAGAAATTCGACTACCCGGTTGAATGGGGCCTAGACCTCCAAACCGAACACGAGCGCTGGCTGACGGAAGTGCACGTCGGCCGCCCGGTGGTAGTGATGAATTATCCCGAGCAAATCAAATCGTTTTATATGCGTCTCAATGACGACGGCAAGACTGTCGCCGCCATGGACGTGCTCGCGCCCGGCATTGGCGAGATCATCGGCGGCTCGCAGCGCGAAGAGCGCTTGGACGTGCTGGACGCGCGCATCGCACAGTTCGGCCTCGATCCGGAGCATTACACCTGGTACCGCGATTTCCGTCGTTACGGCACGGTGCCGCACGCCGGTTTCGGTCTGGGTTTCGAGCGGCTGGTGGTTTATGTCTGCGGCCTGTCAAACATTCGCGACGCGATCCCCTACCCGCGCGCGCCCGGCTTGGCAACGTTCTAAGCGATGATCCAAGCCCTGCTATTCCTGTTTATGGGCCTTGCCGGCTCGGCCGGTCCCGGCCATTTCGGCATGCGTGTGCTCGCGTATCGCCAGCAGAAGGATCGCGCACTGCCGTTCGCTCCTGGCACCGAGGATGGCGGTTTCGGTTACAGCTGGTGGCTGATGCGTTTTCACCAATCGTCGCTGGGCGATGCCGCACTAACTCAGTTCGGCAATTTGGCCGGAATCATGGGCTGGCTGACCTTGGTCGGTGTCGTTGGCACGGCAATCTGCATCACCCTCAATGCTGGACTTGGAGACTGACATGGCCGATGAATCCCACCTCGACGACGGCTACGTCGTGCAAGATTTTGATTTCGAACAATGGTGGCTGGCCGCGCCCGAGCACCTGTTGATTTGGGCGCGCCTGCGCGTCCTGCACAGCGGTGTCGCGCACGTGTTTGACAGCCTCGGCGACACGCTCACCTACGAAAACGAGGACATTGCGCGCGCGGCGCTGATGGATGCCGATTTTCGTTCGCTCGACGGCATGGACGACGAAGACGGCGAAACCATCGGCGTCTTGGTAGAAGACCTCGTGCCGCCGCAAGGCGAAGACGACGAAGAGCTGATCCCGCAAATGATCCGGACGCTTGGCCCCCGCTTGGGTCCACGCCACTGACGATGTACGCGCCGCCCGCGTTCGCCGAGACCGATCTGGCGGCGCTGGACGAACTGGCACGTGCGTATCCGTTCGCGAGCTTGATCACCCTTGCCGACGGCCAGCCGTTCATTTCGCACCTGCCGGTGCTGTGCCGCCGTGACGGCGACGCGGTGGAAATCCGCGGCCACTGGGCTCGTGCCAACCCGCAGTGGCGGCACGGCGGCCAGGCCACGCTGATCATCCACGGTCCCAGCGCGTACGTGTCGCCATCTTGGTATTTGGACAAGGACGTCGCCGCGCGCGTACCGACTTGGAACTACGCGGTCGCCCACCTGCATGGCGCGCTGGAAGTGTTCGACGACGAGAGTTCGCTAGGGCAGCTTGTCTCCGAGCTCAGCGACCACTTTGAAGCAACGGTCGGCAAGACTTGGCGCTTTGAATCGGATCGCGACGATCATCGCTCCCAGCTGCGCGGCATCGTCGGTTTCCGGCTCAGGCCCGCGCGCATTGAACTGAAGTTCAAGCTCAACCAGAATCACCCCGCTGCCAATGTGGCTTCGGTGGCCTCCGAGCTGGCCAAGCGTGGGGACGCTGACCAGGACATCGCACGATTGATGCGCGACCGACTCAGACCTTAGCTGACCACGCAACACAGGGGAAACACGATGTCCTTGGTTTTGGATGGAAAACACGCGCTGGTCTGCGGCGCCTCGGAAGGCATCGGCCGCGCCACTGCGATCGCTTTGGCCGAACTGGGCGCAACCGTTACCGTTTTGTCGCGACGCCTCGACAAGTTGGAGACCGTTCGCGACGCCCTGCCCCGCCCCTCTCAGCAGCAGCACGGCGCGCTCGCGGCCGACGTCTGCGATGCCGGCGCACTGTCCAATAAAATCGAGACGCTGGCAGCTTCCGCGCCGGTGCATATCCTGATCAACAACACCGCCGGTCCGACCGGTGGCCCGGCAGCGCTCGCGAATCCGGCGGCCTATCTGTCGGTCTTCCAGCAGCACCTGATCGCAAATCAGATCCTCCTGCAATCAGTGCTGCCCGGCATGCGTGCCGCCCAGTGGGGGCGCATCGTGAACATCATATCGACCTCAGTGAAAGAGCCCATCGCCAATCTTGGCGTGTCCAACACGATTCGAGGCGCCGTCGCGAGCTGGGCCAAAACCCTCGCCAGCGAATTGGGGCCGGACGGAATCACCGTCAACAACGTTCTGCCGGGCTACACGCGTACGCAACGGCTGGACCAGATTCTTGCCGAACGCGCCGCGACTACGGGCAAAGCCGAAGACGATATCGCCAAGGCCATGCTGGCGACCGTGCCGGCGGGCCGTTTCGCGCAGGCCGAGGAAATCGCCGCTGCCGTGGCTTTCCTGTGCTCTCCCGTCGCCAGCTACATCAACGGCATTAACCTGCCGGTGGATGGCGGCCGGACGCGCTCGCTATGAGCACGCTCGATCACGATTACGGCAACCAGCGCTCGTCGCCGCGCGTGCCATACGCGGCGCGAATGATGGTGGTTCGCGGGGCGAGCGCCTGGCTGGTTGAACTGCAGGACCTGTCAGAGGGCGGCTGCGGGATCTTTCGCCCGAGCGACTGCAAGCTCGAAGTTGGCGACGTCGTCCGATTGTTTTTCTTCGAGCACCCGGGCCCTGCCTTAGGTATAGACGCGCGAGTGGCGCGGGTCGAACCGCGGACGCTCGGCTTTGAATACCACGACATCCAATCCGTCCCACCTGCCCGCGTCTAGCGTGGGCACGGTTATTTGGCGCTAAACTTCGCTATGGCTCTTTTTGAACGTCGCCAAGCTCCGCGCCAGGCCCAACCGGGGCAGGCACTCGTCGCGCGCGCCACACTGGCCGTGCTGGTGGACACCGTGGATTTGTCCAAGGGCGGCGCCTGCATCAAACGACCGCGCGGCTGGCCGTTCAACATCGGTGATGCCGTGTTGTTCTACCTCCTTTACGGTGCAGGACCGGCCACGGGCGTGGAATCGCGCGTGGTCTGGTTCAAGGACGACGAGGTCGGCTTGGAATACCTATGACGTCGCCTGCACACCGGCCGCGAGACACTGCGTCATGCCTGAAGGTCCTGAAATCCGTCGCGCTGCTGATCGTCTTGCCAGTGCCGTCGTTGGCGAGCGCATCGCGGCTGCCTTTTTTGCGTTCCCAGAACTGGCCCCGTTCCAAAAGTCGCTGGTCGGTCGCCGCATCGAGTCGATCGTGCCGCATGGCAAAGCCTTGCTGACCCGTTTCGACAACGGCCATACCCTGTATTCGCACAACCAACTCTATGGCGTCTGGCGCGTTGCAGCGCCGGGCGAACGACCGGAAGGCTCGCGTTCGCTGCGGGTTGCACTGGAAACGGCGAGCAAGGCGATCTTGCTGTACTCGGCGTCCGATGTGCAGATGTGGCGTACGAAAGAGCTCGCGGCGCATCCGTTCCTGGCGAAACTCGGACCCGACGTGCTTGACCCCGCGCTCAAGGTCGAGACCGTGGTGGCGCAGCTGCAAAAACCGGCGTTTGCCGGCAAGACGTTGGTGGCCCTGTTGCTCGATCAGGCTTTTCTTGCTGGCATGGGTAATTACCTGCGCTCCGAGGTGCTATTTGAAGCGGGAATCGCGCCACAGCGTCGGCCTCGTGAACTCGACGATGTCGAGACCTTGCGTCTGGCGCAGGCATTGATCGACGTCCCCACTCGCAGCTATCACACCCAGGCTGCCGCCGTCGCCGCGGGCGCCGAGGACTTCCTCACCGACACGCCGATTGGATTTGCGTTCATGGTGTTTGACCGCGAGGGCGAGCGCTGCTTGCGCTGCCGGAAGAAGATCATCCGCGAGGAGCTCGGTGGTCGCCGCCTCTACTGGTGCAAGGGATGCCAGCACTGAGGGCAAACCACCCTGTCCGTGACCGGGTCCGGCGGGTAGACTTCACGCATGCCCTTGCGACTGTCCCTTCTGATCGGCGAGCACTCACGCCCGGCCTTTTCCGAGGCCTGGCTGGATGTTTTTGAACCCGCCACCGTCAGCCGCCTCGCGCTGTGCCCGGATGGCGACGCCAAC
>JBBSAA010000085.1:0-10990 GCA_038252715.1 Lysobacterales bacterium
ACGATCTAAGCTGCGGCAGCCTTCCAACACCCCGCAGGGAACCTCCGCCATGAAGCTTCTGCCCAACCTCCTCGCTGTCGCCGTGCTTTCCGCGCTGTCCGCGCCCGCCTTTGCCGAAGTTGAACTCGACGTCATCGGCGGCTCCGAGATTACTTTCGAAGGCCTGCTGCAGGCCGATTACAACAAGTTCAATGCCGACGTCCTGAACCTCAATGGCGACGTCACCGACGGCGCAACCAGCGACCAAGGCCTGCGTCGCGCCGAGCTCGTCTTCAAGGGTAAAGGCCCGGGTCAGTGGACTTGGGTGCTCGGTTACGACGCCAAGGCCGACAAATTCCTGGATGCCAATATCGGCTACAAATTCAGCAGCCACACGTCCATTGCCGTTGGCCAGTTCAAACAGCCGAACAGCCTCGAAGAGCTCAGCAGTACCAAGAACAACGACTTTATTTCCAAGGCCATGACCACCAACCTGCAGGCCGTTGCGCGTCGCACCGGCGTGTCCCTGGCAACCGGTGGTGACAATTGGACGCTGACCGGCAGCGCCTTCAGCCGCGAGTTGACCCGCAATTTGGCCCAAGGCAACGGCTACGGAGCACGCTTCACGTTCGCGCCCATCAACGAGAAAGGCAACTTCCTGCACCTAGGCCTGTCGGCGGTCGATTTCGATGCCAACGATGCTGGCAGTGCGACATTTAACGGCGGCGACCGCGCCCGCCTGCGCGTGCGCCCGGACGCCGATTTGTCGGGCGCGCGCTTGATCGACTCAGGCCAGCTCACCAATGCCGACCGCCTGCGCACGCTTGGCTTCGAGGCCGCGTACGTGCATGGCCCGATCAAGCTGCAGAGTGAATACATGTCCACGACGGTCAGCCGCGAGCAAAACGTCGCCGACTACAAGATTGATAGCTGGTACGTTTACGGCGTGTGGAATCTCACCGGCGAGACCTGGGGCTACAAGAACGGCGTGGTTACCACGGGCTTGCCGAACAACCCGGCCAGCGGCACCTGGCAGCTTGGCCTGCGTTACGACAAGGCCGACTTGAATGACGGCTTCTTGTCGCCCGGCGCTACGCCGACCTCGGCCCCGCGCGTCAATGGCATCTTGGGCGGCGAAGAAAGCAACTGGACCGCGGGCGTGAACTGGTACTGGCGCTCGAACTTCAAGTTCGCGCTCAACTACGTGAAGGTCAACAGCAGCCGTTACATCGGCAAGACGTCGGCCACCTATTCGCTGGATCCGGCCTTCAACAACCGCACTTTCAATGCAGTGGTTGACGACAACCCGAACATCCTCGAATTCCGCGCACAGGTTTACTGGTAATCGAGGCCTGGCACGAGGCCGGACGGCGCCGCCGTCCGGCTTTGTGACAGCTGTCACCAGCTTGTCATATTCATCCACGACCATAGCCCCTGTCCGGGCCCTTCCGGTCTTCCTTCCCCAAGGAGTTTCAACGTGACTACCCTATTCAAGTCCAAGGTTCGCCTGCTCGCGCTTGCCCTGGCCGCCACTGCTGCGTTCAATGTCAGTGCACAGAACGTCACCGGCGCCGGCGCTTCGTTCGTCTATCCGGTGATGTCCAAGTGGTCTGCGGACTACAACAAGGCCACCAAGGTCAAGGTCAACTACCAGTCAATCGGTTCCGGTGGCGGTATCGCCCAGATCAAGTCGGGCACGGTCGATTTCGGCTCCTCGGATGCGCCGCTCAAGCCTGAAGAGCTGGCCAAATTCGGCCTCGGTCAGTTTCCGTCGGTGATCGGCGGCGTCGTACCTGTGGTCAACGTGCCGGGCATCGCCGCTGGCAAGATTCGTTTCACCGGCACGCTGCTGGCCGACATCTTCCTCGGCAAGATTACCCAGTGGAATGACCCGGCGATCGCCGCAGCCAACCCGGGTACCGCACTGCCGGCGATGAAGATCACCATCGTGCATCGCTCGGATGGTTCGGGCACCACCTTCAATTTCACCAACTACCTGTCCAAGGTCAATCCCGAATGGAAGACCAAGGTTGGCGAGGGCACGGCCGTGAAGTGGCCGGCAGGCATCGGCGGCAAGGGTAACGAAGGCGTTGCCGCTTACGTTAAACAGGTCAAGGGCGGCATCGGCTACGTCGAGTTGTCGTACGCGCTGCAGAACAAGATGACCTACGCTGCGATGCAAAATGCCGCCGGCAAGTGGATCCTGCCGAGCGACGACAGCTTCGCCGCCGCGGCCGCCAGCGCCGATTGGGCCAATGCCAAGGACTTCTATCTCATCGTGACCAATGCACCGGGCGATGCGTCCTGGCCGATCACCGCGACTAACTTCATCATCATGTACAAGACCCCGAAGAACGCCGGGTCGGCCAAGGCCGCCAAGGACTTCTTCCGCTGGGTGTACGCCAACGGCGACGCCCAGGCCAAGGCTCTGGATTACGTCCCGCTGCCGGCCCCGCTGGTCGCTCAGATCGAGACCTACTGGACCGCGAACTTCAAGTACTGAACAATCGGCCCCAACACGCGCACCGTCGCCGGTGCGCGTGTTTTTTTTTAACGCCGCCGCCACAACGATAAACTGCCGCCTTCGCCACGAGACGCTATGAGCACCGACGCTTCCGCCCTCGCCGCCGCCCCTGCCAACCGAGATTCCATGGTCGACGGCGTGTTCAAGGCGCTGACCGCCACGGCCGCCATTTTCGTCCTTTTGGCCCTAGTTGGCGCCGCCATTTCTATGGTTTGGGGCGGCCGACTCGCCTTCGAAACCTTCGGCTGGCAGTTCCTAACCACCGAGGAGTGGGACGTCGGCGCCAGCAAATTCGGCGCCCTCGTACCGATTTACGGGACGCTGGTCACCGCAGGCATCGCCATGGTCATCGCCGTGCCGGTGAGTTTCGGCATTGCCATCTTCCTTACCGAGGTCGCACCCAACTGGATGCGCGGCCCGGTCGGTTCGGCCATCGAATTATTGGCCGGCATTCCCTCGATCATTTACGGCATGTGGGGCCTGTTCGTGCTCGCGCCGGTGTTGAGCGAGTACGCGTATCCGTGGATCAACGACAACCTCGGCGATCTTCCGGTGGTCGGGCCCCTGTTTACCGGCCCGCCACTTGGCATCGGCATGTTGGCTGCCGGCCTGGTGCTGGCAATCATGGTCATCCCCTTTATCAGCTCGGTAATGCGCGAAGTCTTTCTGACCGTACCAACGCGCCTGAAGGAGTCGGCCTACGCGCTTGGTTCGACTACCTGGGAAGTGGTCTGGGACATCGTGCTGCCATACACCCGTTCGGCGGTGATCGGCGGCGTATTCCTTGGCTTGGGTCGCGCGCTCGGCGAAACCATGGCGGTGACCTTTGTCATCGGCAATGCTTACAGCATTTCGGCCTCGCTGCTTGATCCGGGCACTTCGATTGCGTCAACGATCGCCAACGAATTCGGCGAAGCGGTGGATCCGCTGCATAAGTCCACCTTGCTCGCGCTCGGTTTCCTGCTGTTCGTACTCACTTTCATCGTGCTGGCGATCGCCAAACTCATGCTAATGCAGCTGCAACGCAAGGAGGGCCGCTGATGTCCGGCACCGAGCGGATCTACCTGCGCCGTGACTTGGTCAACCGGCTAGCGATGCTGCTATCGGGCGCAGCCGCGATCTTTGGCCTCTTTTTCCTGATCTGGATCCTCTGGACCACGGTCAGCAAGGGGCTGGGCAGCCTCAACAGCGACCTGTTCACGATGATGACGCCACCGCCGGATGAACGTGGTGGCCTGCTCAACGCCATCGTCGGTAGCGTGATCATCAACTTCATGGCCATTGCGATCGGTACGCCGATCGGCATCGCCGCCGGCACCTACCTGGCCGAATATGCCAATCACAAGGTCATCGGCACCATCATTCGCTTCGTCAACGACATCCTGCTGTCGGCGCCGTCGATTGTCCTGGGCCTGTTCGTGTACACGGTCGTGGTGCTGCAAATGGGGCATTTCTCCGCTCTCGCAGGCGCGATAGCCTTGGCTTTCATCGCCTTGCCGGTCATTGTGCGCACTACCGACGAGATGCTGCGCTTGGTCCCAATCACCATGCGTGAAGCGGCACTGTCGCTCGGCGTACCGCAGTGGAAGGTGACAGTGCAGGTGCTGTACCGCTCGGCCTCGCCGGGCATCGTCACCGGCGTGCTGCTAGCGCTGGCACGCATCAGCGGCGAAACCGCGCCGCTGCTGTTCACCGCCTACAGCAATCAGTTCTGGAGCACGGACATCAATGCACCGATGGCCAATGTCCCGATGGTCATTTTCCAGTACGCGATGAGCCCTTACGAAAGCTGGAATTCACTGGCCTGGGCCGGCGCCCTGGTCATCACGATGTTTGTCCTGCTGCTAGGAATTGCCGCGCGCGCTATCCTGCTGCGCAACAAGGTGTCCAATGACTGACCTCAAGCTCAACCCCACTAGCATGCTGTCGCAGGCCACTCCTCTGGCGCAGTCGCGCGTCAAGCTCGCTGCCCGCGGCGTCGACTTCTACTACGATGCGTTCCGCGCGCTCAAGGACATCAACCTGGAGGTGCCGGAGAAGCGCGTGACCGCGCTGATCGGCCCGTCCGGTTGCGGCAAGTCGACACTACTGCGCGTGTTCAATCGCATTTATTCGCTATACCCGGGCCAGACCGCCACCGGCGACGTCCAGCTCGACGGCGAAAACATCCTCGATCCGAAATACTCGCTCAACCGCCTGCGCAGCAAGGTCGGCATGGTGTTCCAGAAGCCGGTGCCGTTCCCGATGTCGATCTACGATAACGTCGCCTACGGCATCCGCCATCACGAGTCGCTGTCACGCCCGCAGATGGACGAGCGCGTCGAGCAGGCGCTCCGTCAGGGCGCGCTGTGGGACGAGGTCAAGGACAAGCTCAAGAACAACGCGCTGGGCCTGTCCGGCGGCCAGCAGCAGCGCCTGTGCATTGCGCGCGCGGTTGCGCTACGGCCAGAGGTTTTGCTGTTCGACGAACCGACCTCAGCGCTCGATCCGATCGCGACCGGCAAGATCGAGCAGCTGTTCGCCGAGCTCAAGCAGCATTTCACTATTCTTATCGTCACCCACAACATGCAGCAAGCGGCGCGCTGCTCGGACTACACCGCCTTTATGTACATCGGCGAATTGGTCGAGCACGGCGCCACGGCCACGATCTTCACCAAACCGACCAAACAGCAGACCGAGGATTACATCACCGGTCGCTTTGGTTGAGGCAGACAACCGTAATTCCCGCGCAGGCGGGTCTGAAAAAGCCGAATATTTTGCATTGACCCCATTGACCGCACCGGGAACGACCATGCCCAGCACCAACGAACATATCGTCAAGAGTTACGACAACGAGCTTGAGCGCCTGTACGGCGAGATCAGCCGCATGGGCGAGATTGCCACTGCGCAGCTTGACGCCGCGATCGACGTGATGATTCGGCGCGACAGCAAGGCCGCCGAGCGCGTGGTCGCCAACGATGACGCGATAGATGCGCTCGAGCATGAAGTGAGCAATGACGTCCTGCGCCTGCTGGCGCTGCGGCAGCCGATGGCCCGCGACCTGCGTGAGGTTTACGCTGCGCTGCGCATTTCCTCGGACATCGAACGCATCGGCGATTACGCCGCGAACGTTGCCAAACGCTCCATGGTGCTCAACCAAAGCACGCCGGTCGCTGCTGTCCACGGCCTGCCTGCCTTGGCCAAGACCGCAAACCAGCTTGTGCGCGACGCTGTACTGGCATTTCGCAACCGCGATGACGTGCTGGCGATGCAGGTGCGCAGCCGCGATGCTGAACTGGACGCGCAATACACGGGCCTGTTCCGGGAACTGCTGACCTACATGATGGAAGATCCGCGCAATATCACCTCTTGCGCGCACCTGTTGTTTATGGCCAAGAACATCGAACGCATCGGCGACCACGCGACCAATATCGCCGAGAACACCTACTTCCTGGTGCACGGCGACCTGCCCGACGGCAAGCGCGAAAAACGCGACCAGACCACGCAATAAGCACCCGGCCAGCGGCACCGTATACAAGGCCCGCCGCCTGGCGGGCTTTGCCGTCCTGCCCAGCCGCCGCTGGTCGCAAACGCGCCCGCCTTCACGCTGCTTGCAGGGGGCGAATCGGTTAAGCTAGCGGGGCTCAATGCTCGGTACGGGAGAGGGTGGCGAAAGCCACCGCCGAAGGCGCAACAGCCCGTAATCGCTCAGGACCAGGAACCGTACCGCGCGAGCGACTCTGGAGAGACCGGAACCAACCGGCGCCGAAGGGGCATGGGCACCACGCCCAAAACTCTCAGGCAAAAGGACAGAGGGGCGAACAGGGCTTTCGAGCGGCGCAAGCCGCGAGCCCGCGAGCGCTCTTCGACCGACAGGCCGACGGGCCGAATCGCCCCGTTCGTTGCATGTCGTCCTTCCCTCCTCCAGTCCGGACCCGCCATGACTCGTGAACCCCTGCGCCAGCTCGAACACCACGACGCTTTCCTTGAACGCCACATCGGCCCGAACGCCGACGAACTGACCGCGATGCTTGCGGTGATCGGCCAACCCTCGCTTGAGGCGATGGTGGACGCGATCGTCCCGGCCAACATCAAGCTGTCGCAGCCTCTGGCCCTGCCGGCGCCGATCAGCGAAACCGAGGCGCTGGACAAGATTCGCGAGCTGGCCAAACAAAACCAGGTGTTTCGCAGCTTTATCGGCCAGGGCTATTACGGCACCCACACGCCGACCGTGATCCTGCGCAACGTGCTCGAGAATCCGGCTTGGTACACCGCCTACACGCCCTACCAAGCGGAAATATCGCAAGGTCGCATGGAAGCGCTGATCAACTTCCAGACCATGGTCATGGACTTGACCGGCATGGAAATCAGCAACGCCTCCCTGCTCGATGAAGCGACGGCCGCCGCCGAAGCGATGACGCTGGCCAAGCGTTCTTGCAAGAGCAAGTCGAACCTGTTCTTTGTTTCCGCCGATTGCCATCCGCAGACCATCGCTGTCGTGCGTACGCGCGCCGAGGGCTTGGGCATCGACGTCACGGTCGGCAGCGATGCCGACGCTGCCAACACGGATGCGTTCGCGGTGCTGTTGCAGTACCCCTGCAGCACCGGTGAAGTGAAGGATTACGCGGCGATTGCGACCGCCGTGCACGCGCGCGGCGGTGTTGTTGCCGTGGCCGCCGACCTGCTGGCCCTGACCCTGCTCACGCCGCCCGGCGAATGGGGCGCGGACATCGTGATTGGCAATAGCCAGCGCTTTGGCGTGCCGTTTGGTTTTGGCGGGCCGCACGCCGCCTTCATGGCCTGCAAGGACGCTTTCAAGCGCTCGATGCCGGGCCGCCTGATCGGTGTGTCAATCGACAGCCTCGGCAAACCCGCTTATCGACTCACGCTACAAACGCGCGAGCAGCACATTCGCCGCGAGAAGGCGACGTCGAATATTTGCACCGCGCAGGTGCTGCTGGCCGTGATGGCGGCCATGTACGCCGTGTACCACGGCCCTGACGGGCTGCGCCGCATCGCGCGCCGCACCCACCGCCTAGCCTCGCTGTTTGCTGCCGGCCTCAAGTACGCGGGCATCGCGGTCAACACCGGCTTCTTCGACACCGTGCACATCACCGGCGTGGATGCCGCCAAGCTGCACGGCGATGCCCGCAATCTGCACATCAACCTGCGCGAGATTGATGCGCAGCAGTTGGCCGTCGCGTTTGACGAAACCAGCACGCGTGCCGATGTCGCCGCGCTGTGGGCCGTGTTTGGCGTCAGCGCTGACATCGAGGCCTTGGATATCAACACGCCGGACGCCCTGCCCGCCGGCCTGCTGCGCCGCTCGGATTTCATGACCCACCCGGTCTTCAACAGCCACCATTCCGAACACGAGATGCTGCGCTACCTGCGCCAGCTCTCGGACAAGGACTTGGCGATGGATCGCACGATGATCCCCCTGGGCTCGTGCACGATGAAGCTCAACGCGACCAGCGAGATGATCCCGGTCACGTGGCCGGAATTTGCCAACATCCATCCGCTGGCGCCTGCTGAGCAGGCTGTCGGCTACAAGGCGCTGGTTGAGAGCCTGGAGGCGATGTTGGTCGAATGCACCGGCTACGATGCGGTCAGCCTGCAGCCGAACTCCGGCGCGCAAGGCGAGTTCGCAGGCTTGCTATCGATCCGCGCGTACCACCGTTCGCGCAACGAGGGCCATCGCAATATCTGTCTTATTCCCGACTCAGCGCACGGCACCAATCCGGCCTCGGCGCAGATGTGCGGCATGGACGTGGTCGTGGTGAAGTGCGACGCCAGTGGCAATGTCGACGTCGCCGACCTGCGCGCGAAGGCTGAAAAACATTCGACCAACTTGGCCGCATTGATGATCACCTACCCGTCCACGCACGGCGTGTTCGAGGAAGCGGTGGTCGAGATCTGCGAAATCGTGCACGCGCACGGCGGCCAGGTGTACACCGACGGCGCCAACATGAATGCGCTGGTCGGTTTGGCGAAACCGGGTAAATACGGTTCCGACGTATCGCACCTCAATTTGCACAAGACCTTTTGCATCCCGCACGGCGGCGGTGGCCCCGGCGTCGGCCCGGTCGCGGTCAAATCGCACCTCGCGCCGTTCCTGCCGGCCGTTTATGGCGAGCACAAGACCGTCGGCATGGTCAGCGCCGCCAGTTATGGCAGCGCCAGCATCCTGCCGATCAGCTGGATGTACATCACGATGATGGGTGCCGAGGGCCTGCGTCGCGCCACCGAAGTAGCCCTGCTCAACGCCAACTACGTTGCCAAGCGCCTCGCGCCGCACTACCCGACGCTCTACACCGGACGCAGCGGCTTGGTTGCACACGAATGCATCCTTGACCTGCGGCCGATCAAGGACGCCTGCGGCATCAGCGCCGAAGACGTGGCCAAACGCTTGATCGACTATGGTTTCCACGCACCGACACTGAGCTTCCCGGTGGCCGGCACGCTGATGATCGAGCCGACCGAAAGCGAGTCGATGCATGAGCTGGACCGCTTCATCGAGGCGATGATCGCGATCCGCAAAGAGATCCGCGCGATTGAGGAAGGTCGCATGGACCGCGATGACAATCCGCTGCGCAATGCGCCCCACACCGCCAGCATGGTGATGGCCGAGACTTGGGCACACGACTATTCGCGTGAACTGGCGGCGTTCCCGGTGCCCTCGCTCAAGCTGCAGAAGTATTGGCCGCCGGTTGGCCGGGTCGACAATGTGTACGGCGACCGCAATATCATGTGTGCCTGCGTGCCGATGGCCGACTACGCCGAGGCCGAGGCCGAGCCCGCCGCAACCTGATTGGACGGACGGTAGCGCCTTCGAAACCCCGGCTCCGGCCGGGGTTTTTTCCGCCTGCAGACGCGTTCAGGCCGGCTTGGGACGCGGTGAAGTGAACAGATCTCGGCTTAGGCGCATCTTTTCCTGCCCTTGCCGACTCTTGTGATGTGACAGGCCCGGTTTACCGGGCCATGCTGCCCACTCGAGCCGAGGCTACCCATGAACACCCTTACTTGGAACGATGACTTGCATGCCGCGCAGAAGGGCGACCGCCCGGCGCTTGAGCGCGTGCTGCTCCGTTCGCGCCAGGACCTGCGTCGCTACGCCGAGTACCACTGCCCCATCAACGACGCCGAGGACGCCGTGCAGGAAGCGCTGTTGACGGTGTCGCGCAAGCTACGCGACCTGCGCCAAGTCGAGGCGTTCGCCTCCTGGATCTTTCGCATCGTCAAACGCGAGTGCAATCGTTACAAGCGCCTCAAGCGTGCCCTGCTGCAGGTACCGATCACCGAGGACATCGTCGGGCCGTGTTACCCCGAATCGAAGGGCGTGGAACGCGATGTGGCCAAGGCGCTCGGGTCCTTGCCGGCGCACTACCGCGAGATCATCCTGCTGCGCGACCTCGAGGGCCTAACAATTGACGAGCTGTCCAATCAGTTGGGCCTGACCCAACTCGCGGCAAAGGCTCGGCTGCATCGCGCACGCTGCCTGGCACGGGAATATTTTGCCTGCTGAGGGCCGCGACTGGTGCGGCCCGCGGCATCGCCGCGCGGACGCAGCTGCTATCCTCAGTTCATGGAAGATTCCCATCCCCCAAGCCGCATGGCCGAACGTTTCCGCGGCTTCCTGCCCGTCGTCGTGGATGTCGAAACCGGCGGTTTCGAATGCTCGCGTCATGCCCTGCTGGAGATCGCGGCGATTCCCATTGAGATGGACGACGAAGGCTGGCTGTCGCTCGGTGCGACTATCACCACCCATGTCGAGCCTTTCGAAGGCTCCGAGATAGATCCGAAATCCCTTGAAATTACCGGCATTGATATTGGTCACCCGTTCCGCGGTGCGAAACCCGAGCGTGAGGCGCTGGATCATGTCTTTGCCGGCGTTCGCGCTGCGGTGCGCAAGGCCGGCTGCCAGCGCGCGATCTTGGTCGGTCACAACGCGCATTTCGACCTCGGCTTTGTCAATGCCGCCGTGGCGCGCGTCGCGCACAAGCGCAATCCGTTCCACCCGTTCAGCACCTTCGATACGGTGACCTTGGCGGGCCTGGCCTACGGCCAAACCGTGCTCAGCCGCGCCGTGCAGGCAGCGGGCTTGGAATGGGATGGCGGCCAGGCTCATTCGGCGGTATACGACACCGAGCGCACCGCCCAGCTTTTTTGCGCCGTAATGAACCGCTGGCGGCATTTTTCCGAAGTAGACCTAGCAGCGGCCGCCGAATAAACGCACCGCCCCGCTTCATCACGAATATTTTGCGTCGTCCGCGCTGCAATCCCCTTCCCCGCCGAGGAACTCGCCATGATCCACGACAGCATTCTCGATACCGTTGGCCGTACCCCGATCGTGCGCATCAATCGCCTCGCGCCAGAAGGCGTGACGATGTACGTCAAACTGGAAGCCTTCAATCCGATGTCCTCGGTCAAGGACCGTTTGGCGCTAGGCATCATCTTGGACGCAGAAAAACGCGGTGAGCTGCGGCCGGGCCAGATGGTCGTTGAAGC
>JBBSAA010000086.1:0-10912 GCA_038252715.1 Lysobacterales bacterium
GCCCGTCGCCTCGACGCGCAGGCGCTGACGCTGAAATCCGAACAGCTGTCCGAAGCCATCGTGGGCGCTGGGCTGGAGTTGGCAGCGGTCATTGCTGCCTTGCCGGAAAAAGCCGATTTCGACGGCTGGACCAAGACGCTCGGCGACATTGACGCGAAGATGCGGCGACTGGAGCCGGTCAACCTGGCGGCGATCCAAGAGTATGGCGAGCAGAGCGAGCGCAAGAGTTACCTCGACGCCCAGAACGCTGACTTGGTGTCGGCCCTGGAAACGCTTGAAGGCGCGATCAAGAAGATCGATCGCGAAACCCGCGGTCGTTTCAAGGAAACCTTCGATCGCGTCAATGCCGGCGTCCAGGAGCTCTACCCGCGCCTGTTTGGCGGCGGTCATGCCTACCTCGAGCTCACCGGCGAAGACCTGCTCGATACCGGCGTCTCGATCATGGCCCGTCCGCCAGGCAAACGCGTGTCCAACATCTCGCTGCTGTCGGGCGGCGAAAAGGCCCTCACGGCGGTTGCCTTGGTGTTCGCGATCTTCCGACTCAATCCGGCGCCGTTCTGCCTGCTTGACGAGGTCGACGCACCGCTGGATGAAGCTAACGTCGGGCGATTCTCGTCGATGGTCACCGAGATGAGCGAAAAAGTGCAGTTCTTGTTCGTCACCCACAACAAGGCAACGATGGAAGCGGCCAAGCAGCTATCGGGCGTCACGATGCGCGAGCCCGGCTGCAGTCGTTTGGTCTCGGTCGACCTTGCCGAAGCGTCGCGTTTGGTCGGCGCCGCCTGAGCGTAACGACTGCATAACAAAACGCTTGCTGCTTCCTGCGGGCGGCATTTCGAGGCATCATCTTGGCCTTGCCCAGCGATACTGATCGCTTGGGCCTTGGTTCAAGGAGGCGCAAAAATGCTCGACGGATTCAGCGACACCGCCCTGCTACGCATCGGCATCGCCGTCGCTTTCGTGATCTTGTTTGCCGTCATCTTCTACACCAGTCGTCGCAAGCCCGGCCACGGCAAGCGAACGGGCGCGAACAAATCCGTGGAAATTGATCGCCGCCAAGAGCCAAGCTTGCGGGAAATACTCGAGTCGGACGTTGCCGTCGAAACCTTCGGTGAAGGTGACGCCGAGCAAACTGACCTAGAGCTGGGCGAGTCAGAAGCCGAGTCTCGCCCCTCAGCAGGCGACGCCAATCCGGGTATGCAGGTTGGCGCCCGACCAAGCAATGATTTCGACAAGATCGTGACCCTGTATGTCGCCGCGCGTGCCGGCAATTCGCTGACTGGCCCAGAGCTCGTGGTCGCCGCGGAAAAAGCTGGCCTGATCTATGGTCACATGAACATCTTCCATCGCATGGTTGATAAGCACCCTGAGCAAGGCCCGATTTTCAGCGTCGCGAACTTGGTGCGGCCGGGGTCGTTCGATCTGCGCACGATCAAGGACATGAAGACACCCGGCATCAGCTTCTTCATGACCCTGCCGGGGCCGATGGCAGCGCTCGATGCGTGGGACACCCTGTTGCCGACGGCGCAACGCATGGCCGAGCTGCTTGATGCCGTGTTGCTTGATGAACAGCGCAATGCCTTGGGTCGCCAGCGTATCGCCAATATCCGCGACGAACTGCGCGCCTATGACCGTGCGCGCGAAAAGTTGAACATCAAACCGGGGCATTGAGTCGTGGCGGATGCGCGTTCCCGAGCCAGCCAGCTGCGGCGTCTGCTTGACGACGCTAACTATCGGTATTACGTGCTCGACGATCCGACGCTGACCGATGCCGAGTACGACGCGAGTCTGCGCGAGCTCGAAGCGCTTGAACTCGCGAACCCCGAGCTGCACGACGCCGACTCGCCGACGCAGCGGGTCGGCATCGCACCCGCCGGTGGTTTCGCGCAAGTGCGGCACGAGATCCCGATGCTGTCCCTGGGCAACGCCTTCGCTGACGAAGAAGTCGTCGATTTCGTTCGCCGCATCGTTGAGCGTCTGGAAATCGCCGAGCCGGTATTTTCGGTCGAGCCCAAACTGGACGGTCTGGCGATCAGCCTGCGCTATGAGGACGGGCGTTTTGTCCAAGGTGCGACCCGCGGTGATGGCGCGACCGGCGAGGACGTTACGACGAATCTGCGCACGATCAAGGCCATCCCCCTGCAGCTGCGCGGCAGCGATTGGCCCTCGACGCTGGAGGTGCGCGGTGAAGTCTACATGCCACTCGCGGCCTTCAAGGCCTACAACGCGCGGGCGCTGAAGGAAGGCGGAAAGGTGTTGGCCAATCCGCGCAACGGCGCCGCCGGTTCGCTGCGCCAGCTCGACCCCCGTATCAGTGCACAACGGCCACTGGCGTTTTTTGCGTATGCCGTTGGCGCAGTCGCCGGTGGCGCCCTGCCGGGCACGCATTCCCAGACGCTAAAGAAGCTGCGCGAATGGGGCTTTCCGGTCAGTGCTGAAAGTGACGTCGTTGCCGGCAGCGAGGGCGTGCTCAACTACTATCGCCGCATTGGTGACAAGCGCGATGCCTTACCGTTTGATATCGACGGCGTGGTCTACAAACTTGACGACTACGCTGGCCAACGCGAGATGGGCTTTGTGTCGCGCGCTCCGCGTTGGGCCATTGCCCACAAGTTTCCAGCGCAAGAACAGACGACGGTGGTCGAAGCCATTGAGATCCAGATTGGCCGCACCGGCGCAGCCACGCCCGTGGCCCGGTTACGGCCGGTCGCCGTGGCTGGCGTCGTGGTGACCAATGCCACCTTGCATAACGCCGATCAGATTGCGCGGCTTGACGTGCGTGTCGGCGATACGGTGATCGTACGTCGCGCCGGCGACGTGATCCCCGAGGTCGCGCGGGTCGTGCCGGAACAGCGCCCGGCCGGCACGATTCCGTGGACAATGCCGTCGGCATGCCCCGTGTGCGGCTCGGAGATTGTGCGCGAAGAAGGTGAATCGGCTTGGCGTTGTTCGGGCGAGCTGTCTTGCCCGGCACAGCGCAAGGAAGCGATTCGACACTTCGCATCGCGGCGTGCGATGGACATCGAAGGACTCGGCGATCGCTACATCGAAGATCTTTCCGACCTCGACTATGTCGACACGGTGGCTGATCTTTACAAGCTGACACTCGCTGATTTGCTGGAGATGAAGCAGCGCGCCGACTTGCGTGACGGCAGCACGCCTGAAACGGTCAAGGCGGGCAAGGTCGCCAGTAAGTGGGCTGAAAACCTGATCGAGGCGATTGAGAAGAGTCGGCGCACCACGCTGGAGCGTTTCTTGTTTGCACTGGGCATCGAGCACGTGGGTGAAAGCACGGCCAAGGCCCTCGCTGCGTGGTTTGGCGACCTGGAGTTGATTCGCCGCCTGCCTTGGCCCGTATTCAAGCGCGTGCCGGACATCGGCGGTGAAGTGGCCCGTTCGCTGGGTCATTTCTTTGATCAGCCGGGCAACCAGTCGGTGCTAGACGCCTTGCTTGCCGGAGGCGTCGAGATCACCGATGTGCACCCGCCATCGGCGAAGTTGCGCGAGGGTTTGGACTTGGCCACCCTTTTGGTAGAGCTGGAAATACCGAAGATGACGCGCATTCGCGCTGAGCAGGTGGGGTCGGTGTTCGCGTCGTTTGCCGCGCTTGGCGAGGCTGATGAACCGCAATTGCTTGCCTCCGGTCTGCCGGCCGAGACAGCGAAGGCATTCCTCGCGTGGCGCGACGACGCTGTGCACGCTGTTTTGCTCGGTCGCGTCGGCACCGCTTTCGATCGTCTGCTCGCGATCACGCCTGAACGCAGCCTCGCAGCCGGTGGCGCACTCGATGGCCAGACGGTCGTTCTGACCGGCACCTTGTCAGCGCTGTCGCGTGACGAGGCCAAGGCAAAGTTGGAAGCGCTGGGCGCGAAAGTGTCAGGCAGCGTGTCGAAGAAAACGAGTTTTGTGGTTGCCGGCGAAGCCGCTGGTTCCAAGCTCGACAAGGCGCAGGAGCTCGGTGTTGCCATCTGGGACGAGTCGGCCTTACTCGAGTTCCTCGCGAGGCATTAGCTAGTCTTGCCTAGCGTCGCTGGCGTCGCTGGCGCCTCAAAGCGACTTTGGCCTCGTCTCATGCGGCTGGGGCGCCACGATGCAACAGCGCATGAACGCCGCCTGGCCCGCAAGCTTGCGGCAGGCTCACGGCGGTGCGAGAGTGCTGCGATGAAAGATTGGAAACCCACGGCGAACCTCAAAGCCCTGAAACTGCGCGCTGAGCTTAACGCCCATGTGCGCAAGTTTTTTGCCGAGCGCGGCGTGCTGGAAGTCGAGACGCCGGTGCTGTCGGTGGCCGGCAATACCGACCCGAACATAGAGAGCTTCCAGCTGCAATTTTTCGGCCCGAAGGCCGCTGGCGCCGGCCAGCGGTGGCTGCGTACCTCGCCCGAGTTTGCGCTCAAGCGACTGCTCGCCGCCGGCATGGGTGAATGCTACGAGTTGGGGCGCGTGTTCCGCAACGGTGAAGCGGGGCGCCGGCACAATCCTGAGTTCACCATGCTTGAGTGGTATCGGGTTGGCTGGACGCACCATCAACTGATGGACGAATGCGCCGAATTAGTGAAGATGGCGCTGCACCTGGTCAATCGCCGCGCCACGGTGCGCGATGTCAGTTTTCGCCAGCTCTACCAAGACAGTTTTGGCTTCGATCCGCTGACCGCGAACGAAGCGGAATTGCGCGGACCGCTGGCCGTGTTCGATATCAATCCCGACGGCTTGGGTCGCGATGACTGGCTCGACTTGCTGATGACGCACCTGATCCAGCCGTCCTTGCCGACGAACCGGATCTTGCTGGTCTTTGACTATCCCGCCAGCCAGTGCGCACTGGCAAAGATCCGCGACGGCGACGTGCCGGTGGCGGAACGCTTCGAGCTGTTCGTTGGGCCGCTGGAGCTTGCCAATGGCTACCATGAGTTAACCGAACAGACCGAGCAGCGCGAACGATTCGGCCGCGACCTCGCCGTGCGGCAAAAGCGCGCGGCCGTGCAGCCGCCAGTGGACGAGCGCCTGCTGGCGGCGATGCCGAAGCTGCCCGGTTGTGCCGGTGTCGCGTTGGGGATGGACCGCCTGCTGATGGCGATGCTGGGCACAGAAAAAATGAGTGACGTGCTCGCGTTTCCCTTTGAGCGGGCGTAAACCCGTATGCGCTCAAGGAGTGGCGATTGATTGCAGCGGTTGCGCAACAACGACGCGATCGCGGCCCTCTCCTTTGGCGCGATATAAGGCCTGATCGGCGCGTTTGAGCAAGTCCTCGGGCTTGCCTCCGTGTTCGGGGAATACCGCCAGACCAATCGAGGTAGTGATTGCTGGCAGGCGCTGGCCGTCATGTATAACCGTCATTTTCGGCACCGCAGCCAACAGTTCCTCCGCGCGGCGCGTCGCCACCGCCAGATCCATCTCCGGCATGATCAGCACGAATTCCTCGCCACCCATGCGGCAGGCAATGTCCTCGCTGCGCGACGATGACTGCAGCAGGCGCGAGAACGCAACCAGGACCGCATCGCCGGCGCCGTGGCCATAGCTGTCGTTGAAACGCTTGAAGTGGTCGATGTCGAACGCCATGACCGCCACGTGCTGTTTGCGGCGCGAGCTTCGGCCCATTTCGCGGCCCAAGGACTCGGTCAAGTAGCGGCGGTTGAATAGGTTGGTGAGCGGGTCGCGTACGGTCTGGTCGCGCAGGTTCTCGTGCAATTTTAGCGTCGCCAGTCGTACCGCGAGGTATTCGGCGGCTATTTGCGCCATCGACAGCTTCAGGAAGCCCTCGTTCGGCGCGCTGAGGTAAAGCCAGCCGTGCATCTGGTTAGGGGTTTGTAGCGGGATACAGGCGGTGGCGAAGTCTTGACCAGCAACCGGCTCGACGTGCGGGCACAGACTGTCGGCGATATTGGAATCGCCTAGGTGAATCCGCCGGCGGTGCATCGCCCAGCAGCTTTCGGCGCTGGTTTGCGGCGCGCTGTTGCAGGAGTGGATGCCCCATAGCTGGCTTTCTTCGGCGAGACCTTCGCCGTCAGTGAGTGGATAGATCGAGCCCGCGCAACCGGGCAACAGCATTGAAAACATCTGCGTGCTGGTCAACAGCACCTGCGATAGCTCGTTGTCTTCAAGCAAGCGGTTGCTGTAGCCGCGCAGCGTCGCCAAGTCGCTGCTGAGCTGCTCTTGTTCTTTTTTCGAGCGATCCAATTCGGACTGCAGGTCGTCAGCGGCTGTCTCGTAGGCGACGGTGGCCATTTGCTGGCGTGAGTGTGTCCGCAGCATCAGGCCCAGAAGGACAACAACCGACAGCAGCCCGACCCAAGCTTGGGTCACGCTGATTTCAAAGCTTCCAAACCAGGCCAGGATCGCCAAAACACCTGCAGCGCAGGCGAGGAAGGACCAAGACATGGGCGGCGGGGTCGACGGCGCGCTCATCCCCCGAACAGTAGGGGCTGGCGCAGCTGGAAACAACGATCGCCGTCGCAACCTGTGAAGCGCGTCGGCATTCACTGCCGGAAAAGCTGCCTTTTTGCGTTGACTAGGGCGATTGGGGGCGGCTTCGTCAGCTGGGTGCTGGTAGCACCCGCGCCTCCGCGGGTTCATGGAGGTGGCACGATGCGGCAATTTCCCTTGGCAGTCGCTGTTGTGTTGGCCACTCTTGCCACGGCGGCGGGCGCCGCTGGTGACGATCGCTATGGTGATCGATACGACGACGGCCGCGCTTCCGGTCAGTCCGGAAGCTTCGTCTGCGAGTCGCAGAACCAACGCACGGTCTATTGCCGCGTTGATCGCGGCACCAATGTGCGTTTTCTCCGACAGAATTCTCGCGCCGCCTGCATCGAGGGCCAGAGCTGGGGCTGGGATCGCGGCGGTGTGTGGGTTAGCGGCGGTTGCCGGGCCGAGTTCGAGGTAGTCCAGCAGCGCAGCAACTGGGGTTCGGGCTGGAACGACAACGGCTGGAATTCCGGCGACTGGAGCGATCACCGTGGATCCTCGTCGGACAACGGACTGGTGCGCTGCGAATCTAGCAACGACCGCGGCGGCTACTGCCGGGCCAACACCGGTCGTGGCGTGCGGCTTGCCAACCAACTATCGAGCGCGCAGTGCATCGAGGGCCAGTCTTGGGGCTACGACCGCAACGGCATTTGGGTCAGTCATGGCTGCCGCGCCGAGTTCCTTTTAGCGGGAGCGGGGCAGGGCGGCTGGAGTTCCGGCAGCAGTGGCTATGGCAATGGCTATCGAGACGGGCGCGGCAATGGCGGCACGATCACCTGCGAGTCCCAGGACGGTCGCTACGTGTTTTGCCGGACTGGTCGCGTGCGGCAAGTGCAATTGCAAAGGCAACTTAGCCGCGGCGCTTGCGTACAGAATGAAACTTGGGGTTACCGCGCTGACGGGATCTGGGTCAGCAATGGCTGTCGAGGCGAATTTTCGCTGTATTGAAGCGCCGATGGATGACGAGGGTCAGTTGCCTGCGGTGGGCTTGCGCAGCCGTTTGACGGCTTGGGTCTTGGCCACGGCGAGCGGTCCCCACGCGGTGGCAAAACGAAGTGGCGGCAAGGCCAGGGCCAGCGCTTCGGCGCTCCAGCGGCGCAGCTTGGCGGGAGCTAGGCTAAGGGCTTCGGCCAGGGGTGCGGGTAACCAATCGGCACCGGCTTTGCGCAGGCGGCAAACGCTGTCGGCGTAGCGGCCCGCAGCCCAGGTTGCGGCGACCGCCTTGGCAGTGGCGGTAACCAAGGGTTCAAGTGGTGTAAAGCGCACTAGTGGCGCGCTGAGGCGGTCTGGCAGCCAGGTTCGCAGCACCGCACGCAGGCCTTCTTGGGTCGCCAACGGCGTCATAACGGACTGCGTCTGGGCCACCGCCAAGATGCCCTCAAGCTCCCAGCGGGCGGGCTTGAGCCGATACCGGCTGTAGATCTCTTTGATTAGCAGCCGCTGCAGGCGCTCCGGCGCGTCGCCCCGCGCGGCATTGGTAACCGGCCGTGGCAGGAAGGGCTTGAGCAGGGGTAGGCGTTCGAGCGTTACCTGCAGTGCGGCGGCAGCGCCGGCCTTGACGCAGGCGGCGTGCAGCGCGGTCTCGATGCCGGTATCGGGCAGTTCGTTCTTGACGCGTTTACGCGGCGCCTTGGCGGCTTTCTTGGTGGCCATGGGCAGAGCATAACTGAGCGAACTTGGGTATGAGCACTACCGCTGAACTTCGGCGTGGCTCCAAGCGCGGTTTGGCGGCGGCTCTCCGACCGCTGGGCCGGGGACGGTAAACTGCGAGTCTGTCATCCGGGAACCGCGCATGGACTTCGACCGTTACGACCGCATTCGTCCGATCCGCTGGCACGGCAATCAGTTGGACTTGCTTGACCAGCGCAAGCTGCCGTTCACCGTTGAGTTCGTGTCTTGCCTCGACAGCCAGGCGGTCAGCCAGGCAATCCGTGATCTCGTCGTTCGTGGCGCGCCGGCGATCGGAATTGCCGCCGCGTACGGCGTGGTGCTGGCGGCGCGGGGCATTGAAGCCGATGATGGGGTCGTCGCCCTGCGACTGATGGCTTCGTCCATCGATGAGCTCAATGCGTCGCGCCCGACTGCGGTTAACTTGATGTGGGCGATTGCGCGCATGCGGCGTGTCGCGGCCGCGGCCGGCGGCGACTGGCGCGAGCGCCTTGAGCGTGAGGCGCGGGCGATTGAAGCGGAGGATCTTGCCGCAAACCGGCACATGGGCCGCCTAGGCGCTGAGTTGGTCGCTGCCGGTTCTGGTGTGTTGACCCACTGCAATACCGGCTCGCTCGCAACTGCCGGCTTTGGCACGGCCTTGGGCGTCATTCGTGCTGGCGTGGCAATGGATCGGATCGGCCATGTCTATGCCAGCGAAACCCGGCCTTGGCTGCAGGGCGCGCGCCTGACGGTGTGGGAACTGCTTGAGGATGGTATTCCAGCCACCCTCATCGCCGATTCAGCGGCCGCGCACCTGATGAAGACCGGCGCGGTGCAGTGGCTGGTGGTCGGGGCCGACCGCATTTGCGCCAATGGCGATGCCGCCAACAAGATCGGCACCTATTCGCACGCGATTGCCGCGCGCCATCATGGGGTCAAGGTGATGGTCGTGGCGCCGTCCTCAACGGTGGACATGGCCACCTTGACTGGCGACGACATCCATATCGAAGAGCGCGATGGCGCTGAGTTGCTGTCGATGAGCGGCGCCCGCACCGTGGCCGAGGGGGTGAGTGCGTTCAATCCCGTGTTCGACGTAACGCCTGCGGGCTTGATTGACGCACTGGTGACCGAGAAGGGCGTGATCCTGTCGCCGGATGCCGCGAAGATGCGGGCGTGCTTCGGCTAGCGGCGATCTTGCCGCCAGCCATCAAGCAGTCGCTTCGGCTGCAGGCTGGGTAGGGAGAAAACGCCAGGCTGAGAAGTTGGCATTGGCCCCTTGGGCGGTCGCTGGCGCTGATGTCCGTTGCCGCCGCTTTGCTTGGTCAAAAAAGCAGCATTCCCTTTCTCGTCCAAGGGCGCGTTTTTGCAGGGCGAAATTCGCCCCTGTCAAGCCCTGAAAGCCTTTGTTTTTAAGCCTCCCAGCCGCTCATCGGGGCCGCATTTCTGATACAATCGAGCGTCTTTTTACGAAGCTCGATTTCCGTTGCGGAAACGGGTCCGAAAAACGCGGAAAACGGAAGGTTCAATGGCAGAGCTCGCGAAGGAAATCATCCCGGTCAACCTCGAAGACGAGATGCGCAGGAGTTACCTCGATTACGCGATGAGCGTGATCGTGGGCCGTGCGCTCCCGGATGTTCGCGACGGCCTCAAGCCCGTCCACCGCCGCGTGTTGTTCGCCATGCACGAGCTTGGTGCCCATTCCAACAAGCCCTATTACAAGTCCGCGCGAATCGTCGGCGACGTCATCGGTAAATACCATCCCCACGGTGACCAGTCGGTTTACGACACCTTGGTGCGCATGGCGCAGCCGTTCTCGCTGCGTTACTTGCTGGTCGATGGCCAAGGCAACTTCGGCTCGGTCGACGGTGACTCCGCCGCGGCGATGCGTTACACCGAGGCACGCATGTCGCGCCTGACGCATCAGTTGATGGCCGATATCGACAAGGACACCGTTGATTTCCAGCCCAACTATGACGAGAAGGAGCTCGAGCCAACGGTCATGCCGACGCGCGTGCCGAACCTGCTCATCAACGGCTCGGCCGGCATTGCCGTTGGCATGGCGACCAATATCCCGCCACACAACCTCACCGAAGTCATCAATGCGACGGTCGCGTTGATCGACGACCCCGAGCTGAGCATCAGCGACTTGATGGTGCACATCCCCGGTCCGGATTTCCCGACCGCGGGCATCATCAATGGCTCGGCCGGCATCCATGCGGCTTACCACACAGGTCGCGGTCGCGTACGCATGAAGGCCCGCGCGGAAGTCGAAGTCAACGAGGACAACGGCCGCGAGTCGATCATCGTTACCGAGCTTCCCTACCAGGTGAACAAGGCGCGCTTGATTGAAAAGATCGCCGAACTGGTCAAGGAAAAGAAGCTCGAGGGCATCACCGAGCTGCGCGATGAGTCCGACAAGGACGGCATGCGTATCTACATCGAGGTCAAGCGCAACGAATCGGCCGAGGTAGTGCTCAATAACCTGTACCTGCAAACGCCGATGGAATCGGTGTTCGGCATCAATATGGTGGCGCTGGTCGACGGTCGCCCGCAGGTGCTCAACCTCAAGCAAATCCTCGAAGCCTTCATCCGCCATCGTCGTGAAGTCGTCACCCGCCGCACCATCTTTGAACTGCGCAAGGCGCGTGCGCGTGCGCACATCCTGGAAGGCCTGACGGTCGCGCTGGCGAACATCGACGAGATGATCGAGCTGATCAAGACCTCCGAGAGCCCGCAGGTCGCCAAGGACCGCATGCTCGCCAAGAACTGGGAGCCGGGCTTGGTGCGCGCGCTGTTGGCC
>JBBSAA010000087.1:0-10842 GCA_038252715.1 Lysobacterales bacterium
AGAGGACGTTTCGTCCAAGGGAGCCGCACATTATAGGGCGTTTTAGATGTCCGTCAATACCCTAAACCAACCGGTTTTGACCCCACCCCGGAACCTTCCTCGGCCCCGTCACGCCCCCGATGTGCTGGGCCGACCAGAATAACGAACTACGAAGGCTTTGGGAAGGCCTGCCGCTGATCAAAATCATCTAATCAGCCGGCAATCAGACGAATGCGCTGGAAATTGCGCTTGCCGACCTGCAAAACACCCTCGAACCCCGGCAGGAACAGCCGCTGGGCATCTTCGAACGGCTCACCATCGATCCGCACCGCGCGCTCGGCCAGCTTGCGGTTGGCTTCGCCGTTGCTGGCCGCCAGGCCGGCTGCTTTCAAGAGCGCAGCGATACGCAGGCCTTCGGCAGGAATAGTGATTTCGCTCAAAGGCAGCAAGGACAGGTCTCCCTGGCCGCTCACCGCTGCCTGCCAGCCTGCGATCGCCAACTCGGCGGTCGATGCATCGTGGAAACGCGTCGCCAATTCGCGGGCAAGCTGCAATTTGGCCTCGCGCGGGTGCAAGGCACCGCTCGAAACCGCCTGTTTCATGCGCTCAAGTGCCGACAGCGAGACTTCGAAGCTCAGCAGTTCAAACCAACGCCACATCAAGTCATCGCCAATTTTCATGGTCTTGGTAACGATGTCGATCGCCGGCTCGTTGATGCCGATGTAGTTGCCGAGCGACTTACTCATCTTATTGACGCCATCCAAGCCCTCAAGCAAAGGCATGGTGATGACGATCTGCGGCGGCTGCCCGTAATGCTCCTGCAAACCGCGGCCCATTAGCAGGTTAAATTTTTGGTCGGTGCCGCCGAGCTCAACGTCAGCTTTCAGCGCGACCGAGTCATACCCTTGCACCAGCGGGTACAGGAATTCATGGATCGCAATCGGTTGTTGGCTGCCAAAACGCTTGGAAAAATCGTCTCGCTCTAGCATGCGCGCGACCGTGTGCTGGGCAGCGAGCTTGATCATCCCGGCCGCGCCCAATTGGTCAAACCACTCGGAATTAAAGCGCAATTCGGTCTTTTCGCGATCAAGCACCTTGAACACTTGCTCGGCGTAGGTCTCGGCATTGGCGAGCACGTCCTCGCGCGTTAGCGGCTTGCGCGTCGCGTTCTTGCCGGTCGGATCGCCAATCATCCCGGTGAAGTCGCCAATCAAGAAGATGACCTGATGGCCGAGGTCCTGGAACTGCCGCATCTTGTTAAGCAGCACGGTGTGACCGATGTGCAGGTCCGGCGCCGTAGGGTCGAACCCGGCCTTGATACGCAGTGGCCGGCCAAGCTTGAGTCGGGCCTCGAGCTCCTCGCGCTTGAGGATCTCTTCGGCGCCGCGACCGATGATTTCGAGGGCGTTGTTCAGGTCATTCATAAAAAAGGGGCCATCCGGGCCGAATTCCGTGAGCCAGTCGTTAACGAAAAGTTAAAGGCTGGCGGGCAAAAAAGCCAGTATTCACAAGGGTTTGACGCAAGGTTCTAAGGCTGGTTATGTTAGCCCACCTAGATGGCCGTGCCGGTCCGCGGAGTTCGTTTTGACCCCCCATTCCAAAGAAAGCGCATTGGCCCGCTGGACCCACGAGCATTGGTTGCTCGCTGGCCTGTGCGGATTCCTCGGTACCTCGCTGGTCGCTATTGTTCCCGGTTTCGCGCAGGCGATGCGCCCGCCGGTCGCGGCGGAGAGCGCGCTGACGGTCAACCTGACGCTGCCGCCCATGTCGGCGACTGAAGACGATGCGTCCGCCGGCGGCTGGCGTTTCGTGAGCGTTGAGCGCGGGCAAACCTTGAGCCATGTGTTCAATGACGTGGGTGTGCCGCTATCGGTGATGCGCCAGTTGCTGAAGCTGCCTGAAGCGCGCGCCAGCCTGTGGAAAATTGGCCCAGGCAAGGAGCTGGCGTTCGAGCTCGATCGCAAGGACCAATTCAAGACCTTGCGCTTCGATCGTAATGACGCCGAGCGCATCGACATCAGCCTCGACAAGGACGGCAAGGTCGTCCAAAAAATCATTCCACGTCCGATGGAACAGAACGTCGCGGTGGCATCGGGCACGATCAGCCGCTCATTCGCCGCCGATTCGCGTCGCGCAGGCCTGACCACCAGCTCGGTCAACAAGCTCGCCAACGTGTTTAAGTACGACATCGATTTCGTGGAAGACATGCACCCGGGCGACACCTTTGAAGTGGTGTACGAAGACCAGTGGCGCGAGGGCCAGCGGCTCAAAAACGGCGATGTCCTCGCTGCACGCATCACGACCAAGAAGAAGGTCTATACCGCGTTTTATTTCGAGCACAACGGCAAGGCCGAGTACTTCGATGCGATGGGCAACCCGCTCAAGAAAGTGCTGATGCGAATCCCGATCGAATATGCGCGCCTGTCCTCGAGCTTTGGCATGCGCAACCACCCCGTGCTCGGCCGCATGCGCATGCACAAGGGCATTGATTATGCAGCGGGCACCGGCACGCCGATCATGGCCGCAGGCGACGCTACCGTGCAGTTCGTCGGCTGGAAAAACGGCTACGGCCGTGCCGTGGTCCTGGACCATGGCCAAGGTCGCACCACGCTGTACGGGCACATGTCATCTTGGGGCAAGTACAAGCAGGGCCAGCGTGTCAGCCAGGGCGCTACGATTGGCTTCGTCGGCATGAGCGGCATGGCCACCGGCCCGCACCTGCATTACGAATTCCGCGTCAACGGCAACCAGGTCAATCCGCTGTCGGTGACGATGCCTAAGCCGGCGCCCTTGGCAGGCACCGAGATGGCGCGTTTCCGCGCCACCGTCGCTCCGGCAGTGGCACGCATGGAAATGATGCAGAAGAACACCCGCCTCGCCGTTCGCTGAGCTACCCATGTCACCGGCGAGCGATGGGCTGTTCCTAGGCCTGATGTCTGGTACCAGCGTTGACGGTATCGATGCCGCGATGGTCGCTTTCGATCCAACGCCACGCCTCGTTTTTGCCCGCACCTATGCCATGCCAACAGCCTTGGTTGAGGATGTGCTGCGTCTGTCGCAGGCCCAAGCCACCCTGACGCTTGATGCCGTCGGCATGCTCGACACTCGCCTCGGCGAGGCATTTGCGGAGGCCGCCAACCAATTACTTGCCGACAGCGGCACGGCGCACTCGCAGGTTCGTGCGATCGGCTCGCACGGACAAACGCTGCGGCATCGACCCAGCGGCGAAAATCCTTTCACCTTGCAGTTGGCCGATGCCAACATCATCGCCGAACGCACCGGGCTGACCACAGTCGCTGATTTTCGTCGTCGCGACGTGGCCGCTGGCGGCCAGGGCGCGCCCTTAGTGCCTGCCTTCCACGCCGCCACGATGCGCGACCCGGCCGAAGACCGCGCCATCCTCAACCTCGGCGGTATCGCAAACCTCACCCTGCTGCCGGCGCAAGGGCCCGTGCAGGGCTTCGATACCGGCCCGGGCAATGGCTTGATGGACGCGTGGTGCCTGCGCCATCGCGGCCAGCGCTTTGATCTGGGCGGTGAATTCGCCGCGCAGGGTCAGGTACACGACGCCTTGTTGGCCGCGCTGTGTGATGAGCCGTGGCTACACCTGCCGCCACCCAAGAGCACCGGCCGGGATCAGTTCCACCTCGAGTGGCTAGCGGAAAAAACCCTCGCGTATGAGCTTCCCGCGGCCGACGTGCAGGCCACCTTGGTCGCCTTCACCGCCCGCACCGTGGTGACTGCCTTGCTCGCCGCGATGCCCCGTTGCCAGCGGGTACTGGCCTGCGGCGGCGGCGTGCGAAACCCGGTTTTGATGGCGCGCCTCCAGCACGAATTGCGCGAGATTCCCTTGGGCAGCACGGCCGACGCCGGCGTGGATCCGGACTTCCTCGAGGCTATGGCGTTTGCATGGTTGGCGCGAGAAACGCTGGCGCACCGGCCCGGAAACCTGCGGGATGTGACCGGCGCGCGCGGCGCGCGGGTTTTGGGCGCGATCTACGCCGCCAGCTAGTGCAAGCTCAGGGTGATTTATCGCCCGGTCCGGCCTGTACATAGGCTGGCGCGTCGTCGGGCAAGCCATTAAACGCGGCCATGGCCTCGTTGAAGGCGCGGGTTTCTTCGTCGCCCCAGGCGCCAGTCAGTCGCGCGATATCGCCCGGCATCGGCGCCGGGTCGGGCTCAGCCATGCCCAGCGCCTGCTTGACCAAGTGCAAGATCACATCGTTTAGAGGCCAGCCCTTTTGCCGCGCCAATTCCTTGATGCGGTCGGCAACGCGGTCCTCGATGTCACGCAGCAGGAAATCAGCCATCGTTCTCGGTGTCCGGACTTGGGGGGAAAGCCGGGACGGTCAGGTTACCGCTGTGGGCGGCGCGCGGGAAGCATTTCGGGCAAGCGCCGGCAGCGTCGGTTCATTCAGGGCTTCCGTTTGAGCGGGTGTAGCCGGCATCGCCGAGCGAGCGCTCGATAAGCCCTGCGCGCAGCATGAACAAGTAGAGGAACACGCCAGGCAGCGCTACCAGGGTAGTGATCAGATAGAAATTCACGTAACCCAAGGACTCGATCATTGCGCCGGCGGTGGTGCCGGTGACCAAGCGGCCAATCACGCTTGCCGCAGCCGAAAGCAGAGCGAATTGCGTGGCAGTAAACGACAGGTTGCACAAGGCTGACAGATACGCGACCACGACGACGCCACCAATACCGCTGGCGATGTTCTCGAAACCTATTGAGAAGGCAAGCAGCGCGTTGGAATGGCCTGCCGCCGCCAGCCACGCGAAGCTCAGGTTCGACACCGCCATCAGCACCAGCGCGATCAGCACCGATCGCTTCATGCCGATCTGAGCGTAAAGCGCGCCGCCGATGAAGATGCCGATCAAGTACGCGAAGAAACCGAGGCCGACGTCCCACGTGGCGATTTCGTCGTTGCTGAATCCCAAGTCGTTGAGCAGCAGCCGCAAGGTCAGGTTGGCAAGCGTATCGCCGACTTTGTGCAACAGGATAAATAGCAACACCAACAATGCGCCGCGACGATGAAAGAACTCGCGCAGCGGGCCAACCGTCGCCTCCCATGCCTGTCGCAGGCCTCGTCGCGAGGCCGCGACGACATGGTGGCGTACAGGCTCACCTAGCACTAACGCTGTGAGCATCGCCGGCAGCGCGAATGCGGCGCAAAGCAGGTAAGCGGTACGCCAATCGCCCTGGGTAGCGACGTACAACGCCAGCGAGCCCGCCGCCACTGATCCGATGCGCCATCCATACTGCGACATGCCCGAGCCTACGCCGAGCTGCTCAGGGCGCAGCAGTTCGATCCGATAGGCGTCGATGACGATATCAAAGGTCGCGCCTGCCGCGCCGACTGCGACGGCTGCGAATGCCATTCGCATGAGGTCCGCCTTGGGATCAAGCATGCCCAGCCATGCAACGGCCAGCATTACCAGCGCGCCGGCTAGAAGCATCCATGACACACGCTGGCCCAATCGCCCGATCAACGGTAGGCGCAGGCCATCGACCAAAGGTGCCCACAGAAATTTGAAGTTGTAGACCAAAAACGCGAGCGAGAACGCCGTGACGCTTTTTTTGTCGATGCCGTCCTGGGCCAACCTCGTGGTCAAGGTCGCACCAATCATCGCGTACGGGAACCCCGACGAGACGCCCAACAACAGGGCACCTAGCGGCTCCCGTTGCAGATAGGGCCGCAAGCCGGTCGGGAGCCACGTCAAGCCGTCATCGGTCGTGCTCATGCGTACTCCACTGCAAACGGCGCATGGTCGGAGAACCGTGGCTCGGGTGAAACGGCGCACGACTTGAGCGCGTCGCGCAAGTTTGGCGTGACTACCTGGTAGTCGATGCGCCAGCCGACATTCTTGGCGCGCGCTGCGCCGCGTTGGCTCCACCAGGTGTAGTCCTCGCCCTCCGGGTGCAGATGACGATAGCTGTCGACCCAGCCCTGCTGCTGGAATAGCCTATCGAGCCACGCGCGCTCTTCGGGCAAGCAGCCGGAGTTTTTCTGGTTTGATGTCCAGTTCTTGATGTCCTTGCGTGTGTGCACGATGTTCCAGTCGCCGCAGAGCACGTACTTGCGGCCGCTCTGGAGCCAGTCGGCAAGCATCGGTTCAAACCAGTCCATGCATTGGAACTTGAACTGCTGGCGTAAATCGCCTGAGCTGCCGGACGGGAAGTACAACGACACCACGCTCAGGTCACCGAAACGCGCCTCGAGGTAGCGGCCCTCTTCGTCAAACTCAGGACGGCCCAGCGCGGTGATAATTTCGTCGGGCTTGCGTCGGCTGTACACGGCAACGCCCGAATACCCCTTCTTGGTCGTCGAATCGCGGAAACACGCGTGGTAGCCGGCAGGCCGAAAACTTGCGTCAGCCAGCTGGTGCTCCTGCGCCTTGGTTTCCTGAACGCACAATACGTCGGCATTTTGACCTGCAAACCAGTCGAAAAATCCCTTAGTCGTTGCCGAACGCAGGCCGTTGGCGTTGAAGGTGATGATTTTCATGGTCGTCGGGATCTTAGCCAAGTTGTTTTGGATCATGGGGAACCGCAGGCGCTAGCCTAAGCGGTAGGTGCGCGATTGTCGCCGGTCTGCCAATGTCCGCCCGCATCGTCATGCGGCACAATACGATTTACTACCCGCCGATACGGACGTGAGCACGCCGATGCTGCCCCATCAACGCCGCTTTCTGGACCTCGCGCTGTCCCGCCAAGTGCTGCGCTTCGGCGAGTTCACGCTCAAATCCGGACGCCACAGCCCGTATTTCTTCAATGCCGGCCTGTTCGACTCCGGCGCAGCCATGGCGACCCTTGGCGACTGCTACGCCGATGCCTTGGCCCAGTCGGGCCTCGACTTCGACATGCTGTTCGGGCCCGCGTACAAAGGCATCCCGCTCGCCACGGCGCTTTCCATTGCACTGGCAGGTCGCGGCCGCGATGTCCCGGTTGCGTTCAACCGCAAGGAAGCCAAGGCCCACGGTGAAGGCGGACTGTTGATTGGCGCAAGAATCAGCGGCCGGGTATTGATCGTCGACGATGTCATTACCGCTGGCACGGCCATCCGCGAAGCGCTGGGGATCATCCGTGCCGCCGGCGGTACGCCCTGCGGCGTCGTAATCGCACTGGATCGCCAGGAACGCGGCCAATCGGGCGCGAGGTCTGCAGCCCAAGAGGTCGCCGCCGAATTCGACTTGCCTGTGATCGCCGTCGCAGGTCTGGATGAACTGCTCGCTTTCGCTGACGAGCGGCCCGACGTGGCCGCGCACAAAGAGGCCCTCGTGGCGTATCGTGCGCGTTACGGCAGCGAATTCTGAGGACGCCATGAAACTGAAAAGCACCGCCTTGCTTGTTGCCGGCGCACTACTAGTGTGCTCAATGACGGCCGCACAAGCCCAAGACACCAAGAAAAAACTCTATCGTTACGTCGACAAGAACGGCAACGTGACTTACGTCGACGCCTTGCCGGCTGATGCGACCGACTCGGCACGCAAGGAATTCAGTGCCGCCAGCGGCCAGAATACCGGTGCCGTGGAACGGGCACTGACTGCGGAAGAACGCGTCGCTGCCGCTGCCAACCAAGACGCCGCGGCAAAGGCCGCCGCCGTGGCGGCGCAACAAAAGCTGCTTGAAGAATCGATGCTGGTGAATTACCAGACCGAAGCCGACCTGCGCCGCGCTTATGACGAGCGCATTAGCCTGCTGCAGCAAACGATTGAATCGACCGACATCAGCCTCAAGAGCGTTCGCTCTAGCCTGGCTGCGATGCTCGCTGAAGCCTCCGAAGCCGAGTTGTATGGCAGGAAGGTCGATACCCGTCGCGCCGGGATGATTCGCGAGCTACGCAGCGAAATGATCAAGCAGCAGGGATTCCAGGGCACCCGCATGTCAGAGCTGACGACGCTCAACTCTGAATTCGACCGGGTGCTAATTCGTTTCCGCCAGCTGCGTGGCGCCGCTGATGCGCCGGCAGCACTAGCGCCAGCAGCAACGACGGCCAAAACCGCCGCGCCAGGCGGCGAGGCCTGATCGCACCGGCCCGAGGGGCCGGTCGGCAACCCACTTAGAAGCCCAGCACCAGATCCGGGTCGATGGCGAGCATTTGCTCGCGGAATACCGCTTGGATACGCGCCAGCGCGGCGCCATCCTTGGCATCGAAGCGCAATACCAGGACCGGCGTCGTGTTGGACGCGCGAACCAACCCCCAACCATCGGACCAGTCCGCGCGCATCCCGTCGATCGTGGTAAGGCGCGCGCCTTCGAATTTCGCACCTGCGACGAATTTCTCGATAAAGGCGTACTGCTCGCCTTCGGCCATTTCAATTTTGAGTTCCGGCGTGGACACGCCCTTGGGCAAGGTCGCAAATACCGTCTCGGCGTCGTCGGGCGTCGCGGCCAAGATTTCCAACAGGCGCGCGGCGGCATACAGGCCGTCATCGAATCCGTACCAGCGTTCGCGGAAGAAAAAGTGTCCGCTCATTTCGCCGGCAAGCTCAGCCTCGGTTTCCTTCATCTTGGCCTTGATCAAGGAATGCCCGGTCTTCCACATCAACGGGCTGCCGCCGTGGCGCAGGATGTGGGTAGCAAGGTGTCCAGTGCATTTGACGTCGTAAATAATGCAGGCGCCGGGATTGCGCTCGAGCACGTCGGCTGCGAATAACATCAGCAGGCGATCGGGATAAATCATCTCGCCCGATTTGGTAACTACACCTAGACGATCGCCGTCGCCGTCAAAGGCCAGGCCGATATCGGCGCCAATTCGCTGCACGACGCGAATCAAGTCAACCAGGTTGTTGGGGTCGCTCGGATCAGGATGATGATGCGGGAAAGTGCCGTCCACTTCGCAAAACAGCGGCTCGACTTCGGCGCCAATGGCCTCAAGCAGTTCCTGGGCGTAATCACCGGCGACGCCGCTGCCACAGTCGACGACGACGCGCAGCTTGCGCTCGATTTGCACATCGCCGGAAATACGGTCGATATAGTCGGCCTTGATGTCACGAGGCGCCGATTGACCGATGACCTCCGAACGCACCAAGCGATTCTCAGCGATGCGGGCATATAGGTTCTGGATCGCGTCACCGGCCAGCGTTTCGCCGTCTACTACAATCTTGAAACCGTTGTAGTCCGGCGGGTTGTGGCTGCCGGTCACGGAAATGCAGCAGCCGGTACGCAGGTGGAAACTGCCGAAATACACTACCGGCGTCGGCGCGAGACCAATATCGATCACGTCGCGACCGGCTTTGCGCAGGCCGTCGATCAGCGCCGCCGACATCTCCGGCGAGGACAGTCGGCCGTCGCGGCCGACTACGATGTTGCGCAGGTTTCGGTCGGCCATCAGGCTGCCCACCGCCTGTCCGATAAGGGACGCAATCTGGGCGTCGAGCGTCTGTCCGACAATGCCGCGGATGTCGTAAGCGCGAAAAATGCTGCGGTCCAGCGCCAGACGCGCTACCGCCGGCGTGTCGGACACTTTGACAACGGGCGACGCAGCAGGCTGTTCCAGCTGACCGGTGCTCTGCAGTTCGCCCAAGGTGGGCGGCGGCGCAGCAGTATCGGCCACCGAGGTTGCCACAGCGCTCTTGCGTGAAGCTCCACGCGCGCCAAACAGGACGCCCAAGCCAAGCAGGGCCAATAGCGCCGCCAAGCCGAGCTCCCCGTAGCCGCCTTTCTCCATCAATCCCGACTCGACGAGCGGTGCCGCCGCGACGACGCGCATCGGGGTGCCGGCCAAGTCAATGGCACTCGCTTCGGCCTTGAACTGCAGATCGCCGGATTTGTCGCCAGACTCGACCACGTTGTAACGGCCCTGCCGTAGCGCGAGGTAGCCGCCGGCTGGTGCCGCCGTCGCGGCCTTGGCCACCAATGGCGCCACCGACAGGCGCACGTAAACCAGCGAAAGTACCTTCCCTTCATCCAGCACCGGGGTCGCTAACGCCAGTCGGGGGCTGCCGGCGTCCTTGACGATGGCAAGCATCGGACGGCCATCCTGCGCAGCCTGTTCGAGCACGCCAAGCTTGCCGTAACCAAACGCCGCCGGGTCGGCATAGGCGGAAGTCAGGTCGGGGGCAATGAACTCCACCGCCTCCACCCCATTCCAGCCCTGGGTGACAATGTCCTTGGCGGCATTCATATCGTTGGACTTAAGCGCCAACACCAGCGCTTTTCGATCTTTTAGACCGGCCATTCGAGAAAGCGCGGCATTTAGCTCTGGCTGCAGCTGGTCGGCGACCTGGCGCCGAGCCGTTTGCACGCTCTCCGTTAGCTGATTGGCGGCGCGCAGCTCCCAACCGGACCAACCGACCCACAGGGCCGATAAGAACAGCAAAGCCGCAACGCCAAGCAGCACTTGCGGCAGCTTGATCGATTTCATGTCGAACGATGGTTTCATTTGGTCCCCCTAGACCCGTCAGCGTACGCCGGTATGGCCGAAGCCACCTTCACCGCGCGCGCTTGCAACAAATTCATCCACCCGGTTCAGGCGCACACGCACCACCGGCAAGAACACCAATTGGGCAATTCGGTCGCCCGGCTGGATCAGTTGTGGATTCTGCCCGCGATTCCACAAACTGACCATTAGCGGCCCCTGGTAGTCGGCATCAATCAGCCCGACCAGGTTGCCCAGAACCAGTCCCTGTTTGTGCCCCAGCCCCGAGCGCGGCAGGATCACCGCGCATAGGGCCGGGTCACCGATATAGATCGACAGGCCCGTCGGCAGCAATTGCGCTTCGCCCGGCGCCAGCGTGATGGCCGCCTCGCACATCGCGCGCAGATCCATTCCCGCAGAGGATGCGGTGGCATAGTCCGGCAGCGGGAACTCCACCCCAAGGCGAGCATCGAGCACCTTGAACGCGATATCACGCACGTCGTGA
>JBBSAA010000088.1:0-10792 GCA_038252715.1 Lysobacterales bacterium
CAAAGGCATGTCGTGACGGGATTTCTGAGGAGGCATGGATGCCGACTGGAGCCCGCGCCATGGACGGCGGATCGCCCGCAAGTAAGTTGAAATCAAGCTCAGCAGGGCGTCTCCGATAAATGTACTTACGACATGCCATGAAAGGCATGTCGTGAAGGAACTACCGAGGAGGCATGGATGCCGACTGGCGCCTGCGCCATGGATGGCGGATCGCCCGGAAGATTCGCCGCGCTACCAGATGCCATGAAAGGCATGTCGTGAAGGACCTCCCGAGGAGACCGGATGCAGACTGGAGCCTGCACCATCGACCGCAAGTCGCTAAAAAGAAGTGCCACTCAAGCGATCAGCAATCCCCCCATCAAGCCGCAACCCATCCAGTAAAAAACCCGCGCCCCGCGCGGGTTTTCTATTTCCAATTAGCCAGCAAGAATCACTGGCACTGCCGCCAGCGCACCGGTACTTGGGAATTCATTGGCGGATCCAGCTGCACACGCGTGTAGCGCAACTCTTCATACTGGGTGAGGATGCGACAAACCTCGGCCGTGAGCTCGGTATCTTGACCATCAGACTTGCTCAAGTTCACCAGTAGGGTTGATTGCGTCGACCAGCCGGCATTGCCGATCTCGGTGACTTGGGCGACCTTGGCCGCCGCCTGCGCGCGGCGTTGGGCCCGCTCGATGTCGGTCATCTTCGCCACTTTTGCCAGCGCATCTGCCGCAGCGCTGATCTGCTGGTTTTCCACCGACATTTTTTCGGCAACCCGACCGCTGGCGGCAGACGCCGGTGCGGTGGCTGCGATGTCAGGAGCGGTGTCGACATTGAATGGATGGGTCGCCAAAAGCACGGAGATGCCGACCAGTACGCTCACGACCGAGCCCACCCACAGGCCGCGCTTGGTTTTCTCGGCCGCCGCGTAGCGCACCTGCTCGACGATTTGAGCTGACACATAGTCCTGAACTTTGGGCCAAAGCGCCTGGCCATCAATGACTTCCACGCCGTAACGCCGAGCGACATCGCGCGCCGCGCCGTCGGCGGAACCGAGCGTCAGCAGGATGCCACTGTCAGCCCCCTGCAGCTGCACGCCGTTGGCGAAATCGCGCACGTTGGCTTCGCCCAAGCGATAAGCGGTGCCGTGCTTGTAGGCAAGTAAGACCTGCTCGTTGTTGCGGGTAAGCAGGAATTCGGTGCCGCCATCGCCTGGCTGGCGCGAGGCAGGGGCTTCGCGAAATCCTTCTCGGCTCAGGGCTTCCAGCACCAGGCCAACGCACTCACGCCATTTCATTCCGGCCAGGGCATTGATTCCAGCTTCGCTTTCGGCCTGACGGCGGCGATGCACGCCGTAGAACCAATAGGATCCGGCCAGTCCTGCCAAGGTGACGAGGATGGCTACCAACACTGCCGACATGAAACGCTCCCGGGGGGTGGAGTAATCGGCAAGCATAACCGGTTGCGGAGAGCGGGCGGCCTTCGTAGCGCAATCGTGTCAGAACTGTGATGCAAGCCTCGTTGCTGACAATGCAGAACGCCCGGCCAAAGACCGGGCGTTCTGGAGAAAAGGCCCGCCAGCCGGAAGTCGTAAGGGGAGGGATCTGACGAGCTTCGTTACTGGCTGGCGGGCACAACGGGTAGCGCTGGGTTCAATGAGCCGCAATTACGCCTTCGGGGCGACCGGCTTGGTGGCCTTCGGCAGGGACTTGCGTGCAGCTTTGGTTGCCTTTTTCGCTGGCGCGGTCTTCTTGGCTGGCGCGGTCTTCTTGGCCGGCGTCGCCTTCTTGCGCGCGGTCTTGGTCGGCTTTACGGCCTTGACCGCCGGCTTCTTAGCCTTGGTCGACTTGCCGCCCTTCTTGAGTTCGCCGGTGAGGGCGTTAACGCGATCCGAAAGATCGGCAATTTCTTCGCGGCCGGGCACGCCCAGGCGGTTCAGGGCGCGCTGCACGCGATCTTCGAACACTTTCTCGAGGCGGTCCCAAGTGTCGGTGGCGCGTTCGCGCACAACGCCAACGCGATCTTCCATCGCGTCACGCACGGCGTCGACCTTGCCGGTCGCCAGCTTGCGGGTGGTCTTCTCAATGGTCATGCCTTCAGCGACCAAGGCTTCGAACATCTTCGAGCCTTCGCCCTGGGCGCGGGTGAACGCGCCGACGCCGGCCATCCAGATCTGTTGCGCCGATTCAACCAACGAGCGCGACATCTGTTCGGCCTTCGCCTGCAGGTCAGCATTTTTCTTGCTGCCGGCCGACTTGGCGCGGACGGTTTTCTTGAGCTTGGCCATGAGTTTTTCCCTGAGAATTTTGGTGGGCAAATGCCCATGTGTGGCAGCAATTTGCCGCCCGTGTCTAGAGCTTTCACACCATAGGCGCTGCTCGCGCAGCAGATTGGATCGGTTCTGCCGGCTATCGGCGACGGCCGGCAGCAAGCTTTCGGGGCCGTTTGCGCTGGGCCACGAGGTGGGCAACGTCATCCAGGGCTAGGCGCAAGCGGGCCGTGGTTTCGGTCGGCCGATGCCGTTTGCCTAGCCCATGTTCGACCGAGCGGTCGGGGTCGTCGATGACGTCGTTGCGCAGACGCAGGCCATGACGTTCAAGCATGGGTCCCAGCGTTGCGCGCTGCCGACGCAGGTCTGCAAGCGTGCTGCGGAAGGCAAGCTCACACACTCGACGGCGGGACGAGTAACTGAAGATATTGGTGAAAAACATTTCGCTGTCATCCTCGTTGGGTTCGAACACCAACTGGTCGACGCTTGGATATTGCTGGGCATATTTCGCCAACCCCACCTGCATCCGAGATTGCAACAGGGTTCGGAAGGTCTGCGACAGCACGAGCGGTAAGCCCCCCTCAGCGAGCCTGCCCAGGCCATCGCCCTTGCTTTGGGTGTGGCTGGTGTTGAAGGGCACCAGCGGATTGATGCCCAACATGAGGTCCACGCCGTGATCGAGCACCACCGAGCCATGCATCGTCCGACGCAGCGCGCCATCGACAAAATGCCGGCCGCGAATATCCACCGGCGGATATAAGCCGGGCAGGGCGGCGCTGGCCTGGATCGCTTGCGAAATTGGCACATCGTCCCAGCCCGGACCGCCGAAACGGACGGCCTGGCCGTTGTCGAGATCAACTGCGACCACGTACAAGCGTCGGTCGAGTGCGCGAAAATCATTGCTGCGGCCGCGGCTGGTAAAGACCGCGCGAAGATAGCGTTCTATTTCGACATTATTGAAAATGCCGGTTGGAATCAGGCTGCCGAGCCGACTAACCACGTCGCTGAGCGGTGAGTTCGTGGGCTTGCTCAATGCCTCGCGCCACCACTCAAGGGCGACGCGCGGCAGGTTGGCGGCGCGCTGGAAATATTCGAGGAAGGCCGGTTGCAGGAAGATTTCCGGTCGAAAACGCGGCTCGTGGCTATCGCCGGTGATGAACAGGCGGTACATATCCCCGGTGCTCATGCGGTTGGCAAGTCCGGCGGCGAGAAAGGCGCCGGAGCTGACGCCAACGTAGACCTCGAGCCGCGTCAGGTCAAAACCCTCGATGGCTTGGTCCAGGGCGCGCAAGGCCCCCAATTCGTACATGCCACCGATAGGGCCGCCGCCGGCAATGGCTAGGCCGATACGGCCTTGGCTGCGGGGTGGCTTACGAGCGGTTTGGAGAACAAGCATGCTATGGGACCATAGGTAATCCTTGGAATTGTAGCTTGCCCCGATGCCGCGCAAGCATTGAATACGGAGTAGCAATGAACCCCAGCATCAGGAGCCAATTGGCCCGCCGCTTGGCTTGGCAACGGGCGGCCCACGACCAGCAGCGCGACCCGCGCAATCGCCTGGCGACCTTGCCCTTGGTGCGGCAATGGCAGGCGGTGCGCCTGGAAAAGAGCTTCGGCGACTTCTTGGCGTCGCCCACGATGCGACCGGCCGCCCTATTTTTTCTCAGCGATTTATATGGCGACCGGGATTTTTCCGCGCGTGATCGCGATGCGGCGCGAATTTTGCCCTTGATGGCGCGACTGCTGCCCGAATCCCTGCTGCGCGCGGCTGCCGACGCGATTGAACTGGCTGTCCTCAGTCATGCCCTGGACCTGCGCATGGCGGCCGCCTTGGCCGAACGGCGCAATCCAAGCGCGCCAATCACCGAGGCCGACTACGCAAAGGCGTACCAAAAGGCCAAATTTCCGCGCTTGCGTCGCCACCAGATCGATCTGGTGGTGGATGTCGGCCGTACCTTGGACGCGGCCGTGCACAAACAGGGCGTGTTCAAGCTGCTGAAAGCCTCGCGATTGCCGGCCCAGCTGGCCGGCCTGCATGAGCTTCAAGCCTTCCTCGAGCGCGGATTTACCGCGTTCGCGGCCTTGGGCGGCGCCGACGAGTTCCTGGAGCGCATCGCGGCGCAGGAGCGACGAGTGTCTAGTCGACTTTTTGCCGGAGACCCCAATCCGTTCGCTTAGCTGAACTCTTCGTCCAGGTAGCGGTGAATCTCGCTTTCAACCGGCCCCTTAAGCGCCATCAGCAAAAAGCCCAGATTGGCGGTTACGTGGACCGACTTGGCCGCGACCTTGATATGGCCATCAACCCCAGAACGTTCGAAATTGAGGGTATTGCCGTCCCACTCGCACTCAACGCCGAACTTCTGCACTAAGTGGTCGGCGACCCGCTGGATGGATTTCTTGGCGTCGGCCAAGGGCCGGTCGTGACTGCGCTTGATATCGATACTGGGCATGGTCGGCCTCCGTGTCAGCCTTGCGGAACGTGTTGGCCCCATTCTGCGGCTTATTGCCGTTCAGACCAACATGGCACGTCGAGCCCTGTGCTAGATTCGCCGGTCGGAGGGGGACGGATGCAGCTTACATTTCCGAATGGCGAACACCCCGGTGTTGCCTTCGAACAAGGCGAGATGGGTATCGGCAGCCGTGCCGGACTGGGAATTTCCATTCCTGGCCGCGGACTGGCGCTGCACCACGCCAGCTTGATCGCCGATCGGCGAGGCCTTTGGCTGCGTGTTCCCCCGGGAACGCCTGGCGTGCACTTGAACGGGCGCCCGGTCCGCAGAATTGCCATGTTGCGGGTGGGTGACCTGCTCAATTTTGAGCAAGTGCAGATGCTGATCGGCGACAGTCGGCCCGAATCCATTGATCGCCAGATTCCCCCGTCGCCGCCCGCGCCCTTGGCTGATGGCCAGCGCGTGAGCGCGGTGCGCGTGGCGCTCAGGGCGATATCGGGCGACAATTTTGGCTGCTCCTACACCCTCACCGAGGTTCGGGTCGCCGGCCGCAGCCCCGCCTGTGACATCGTTATGGACGACCCGGCGCTGGCCGAACGTCATGCCCAGTTCGAACTGCACGGCGACCGCGTGGTGTTGCGGGCCCTAAGCCCGGGCGAGGGCAGCTTGGTCAACGGGGTGCCGGTTCGTGACGCGGTGCTTGCGCCTGGCGACCAAATTGCGCTGGACCAGCACCGCTTCGTGCTTGAGGCGCCCGGCCTGCCGTCTCGCGGCCAGAGCGTCGCGGTTCGTGGCGGCCCGGTGGCGCATACCCAGACCATCAATGCCGTCCGCGTCCAGATTGCCGCGGATCGGCCGCCTGCAGAATTTGAGATCGATGCCGATCCTGTGCCGCCGCCCGGCGTAGACCCGGGCGCGCTGTGGTGGCTGATTGCCGCCGCTGCGGTGCTGGCGGCGGCACTCACCGCGTTGCTGGTGTATTCGCCGCGGATGGGCGCCTAGCCACGCGCCGTTCGCGCCAAGCGCGAACCAGCCTTACCGACAGCAAGGCGGCCACTAGGCCGGCATAGACGGCGGGCTCGCGAATGTCGGCCTTCACACCCCACCAGAAATGCAGCACTGCCAGCACGCCGATGGCGTAAACGGCCCGGTGAAGCTGGCCCCAGCGCCGGCCGAGGCGACGCATCCAACCGCGCGTCGAGGTGATCGCCAATGGCAGCAGCAGCAGCCAAGCGAAAAAACCGACGGTGATAAACGGCCGTTTGACGATGTCGCCCAGAATTTGTCCCCAATACCCCTGCAGGTCGAGCGCAAGGTAGATAGTCAAGTGCAGGCTGGCGTAGAAAAAAGCGTATAGCCCAAGCAAGCGTCGGAAACGAATCGGCCAGGGTCGCCCTAGGGCCAGTCGCAGCGGCGTCATCGCCAAGCTCAGTAGCACGAAGCGCAACGCCCACAGGCCAGTGCGAAGGGTGAGCTCGGCGACGGGATCGGCGCCCAAGGCGTCACGCGTTGTCGCCCAGATCATCCAGGCTAAGGGGCCCAGCGCAAGCGCATGGGCCATGCCCTTGGCGACTATCCAGCGCCGGTCGTGGGCTTGCTTGGGCGCCACGTCAGTACCAGCGCGCCAAGTCCATCCCGGCATACAGCGGCGCGACCTGCGAGGCATAGCCATTGAAGGGGAGCGTGGGGATGCGTTCGGCGAACACCTTGCTGGCCGTGCCGGCGATACGGCGTTCGGTATTCTGGCGCCAGCGCGGGTGATTCACGGCCGGGTTTACGTTGGCAAAAAAACCGTATTCGTCCGGCGCCGACTGGTTCCAACTGGTGACTGGCATTGTCTCGGTGAACTCAATCTTGACGATCGACTTGATGCCCTTGAAACCGTATTTCCATGGCACGACCAAGCGTAACGGGGCGCCGTTCTGGTTTGGCAAGTCCTCCCCATACAGTCCGGTGGCCAGCAAGGCGAGCGGGTGCATGGCTTCATCGATGCGCAAACCCTCCTTGTAAGGCCAGTCCAGCACACCCTCGAGGACGCCGGGCATTTGCTCGGGATCGGCGCGAGTAGTAAACGCGACGAATTTCGCCGACGCTAAGGGCCGGAAGCTCTTGAGCACGTCCGCAAGCGGCAGGCCGCGCCACGGAATCACCATTGACCAGCCTTCGACACAGCGCATGCGGTAGATCCGCTCTTGGCTTGCTCCCAGCTTGAGCAAATTGGCCAGATGGAAGTGACCAGTTTTCTCTGCTTGTCCCGCGACTTCGACGACCCAGGGATCAGTGCGCAAGCTGCCTGCAAATTTCGCCGGGTCACTCTTGCCAGTGCCGAATTCGTAAAAATTGTTGTAACTGGTCACGTCCGCGCGTCGAGTCAACACATCACCCGCACGAAAACCGTCGGCGCTGTCAGCTGGGGTCGGCACCGCGGGCGCCTCGTCCTTGCAGCCGGTCAGGGCTAGCAAAGGTGACGCCAGGCCCAAGCCAAGCAGTTGTCGTCGTCCCCGATAGACGGCCTCGGGCGTGATTTCAGAAGGGGCGATGTCGTTTGGACAGCGAATCATCATGAGGGGCTGGTCCGTGGGGCTAGGCGATCCCCGAGGTGACGGCTATTCTCTGGTAACGAGCGTTCGTCAGGGGAAAAGGATGCGCCTGCTAGAGGCGTTTTCCGGATCGGAGAGTATCGTTGCGCTGCTTCACGCGGCTGACGGGCGCTTTCGCGATGTCAACCCGGCCTTTGAGCGTATCACCGGGTATCGTCGCGACGAAGTGATTGGCAAGACCCCAATCCAAGTGGGGCTTTGGCAGGACGTCGAGTTCCGCGCTGGGCTTTGGGAGAGCATGCGCACCGAGCGCCGCGTCAATGACGCGCCTTGCCAAGTCCATTGCGCGGACGGCTCGATTGTTCCCGGCACCCTGCAAATCGAGCAAATCGAACAAGCCGGCGAGCCCTTTCTTTTTTGCCTACTGCAGATTTTCCCGAGCGACTATCCGCAAAAAAGTGCTGAGCGCCGCGAGAGCCTGTATCGCAGCCTGTTCCTGTCGGCGGCTGAAGGTATTTTTCGAAGCTTGCCGGGCGCCGGCCTGATCGATGCCAATCCGGCGATGGCGCGCATCCTCGGCTTCGACACGCCGGCGCAATTGCTCGTAGCGCTCAGTGCCAGTGCGCGCAAGATTTATGCCGATAAGGCCGACGCGGAGCGAATCCACGAGCATTTGCTCACGCACGGACGGATCGAACAAGAGCGCGTCCGCATGCTGCGACGCGATGGCACTGCCTTGTGGATCAGCCTGAATGCCAGAACAATCGTCGACGAGCGCGGGCAGCCGCGGTTTTTCGAGGGCTCGATGGAGGACATCACGGCCCAAGTTGAGGCCGAGGAGGCGCTCAAACAGTCGCAGTCCTTGTACGCAGTGCTACTCAACAACACCCGCGACGGCGTCTTCTTGATCCAGAGAGGGGAACTGCGCTTTGCCAATGACGCGATGGGACGCATTCTCGGTTACGAGCCAGACGAACTGGTTGGCACCCCCTACATGGACTTCGTGGTCGCGGACGACTCCGATGTCCAGCGCGAGCGCCGCCAACAGCGCGAAGATGGCTCTCGTGATCTTCAATTCTACGAAATCCACCTGCGCCGAAAAAACGGTACTGTGATCCTGTGCGAGGTGCGTGCGGACGCGGTCGATTTCCAAGGTGACATCGCGTCCACTGGTACCTTGCGCGACATCACCGACGAGCGCAGCCAGCAGGAGGCAATCGCGGCGGCCGAAGCGCGCTATCGAGAATTATTCCGTGATTCCCCGGCAGGTCTGTTTCGTACCGCGATGGACGGCAGCATCATTGAAGTCAACCCGATGATGGCGCAGATGCTGGGCTATGACGGCGTAGAGCAATTGCGCGCCGAAGTGCGGGACATGTCGAACATTTATGTGAATTTGGAGGAACGTGCCGAGTTGATTGCTCGCGCGATTCGCGACGAATCGTTTGCCCAGTACGAAATCCAGGTGCGCGCGCGCGACAACCAGCGCAAGTGGGTCAGCGCCACCGTGCGACTGGATCGGGACGAAGACGGCAACCCAGTTTCCTTCACCGGATCCGTGCTTGATATCAACGCCCGTCATGAAATGCAGCAAGCGCTGCAGCGCTCGGAAAGCAAATACCGGACCTTGGTCGAGCAAAGCCAGGTCGGCGTCTTCATCATGTCCGAAGGTCGCCTGACCTATGTCAACCGTGCCTTGGCGAAGATGGTCGGGCGCACCGAGCATGAGCTGCTGGGGACCGGTTATTCCGATTTGGTCGCCCCGGAAATGCATCGCGAGATGCACAAGATCCGCGAGGACTACCGCCGCAGCGGCAAGCTGCAGGATGAGTACGAAAGTTGCCTGCTGCACAGCAATGGTCAGCGCGTGTATGTCCGCGTCAGCGTGTCTCCGGTCGATCTCGATGGTGTTCAGCACACCACGGGCACCATCTTGGACATCACGCGCCAGCGCGAGGCGGAATCGCGGCTGCGTTTCCACGCTACCCACGATCCACTGACCGGGTTGCCGAACCGCGCCCTGTTCAACCGCCGCCTTGCCGAGCGCTTGCTGCCGGATGACCGCCGCGGCAAGAACTCCTATGCGGTGATCTTCCTCGACCTCGATGGCTTCAAGTGGGTCAACGATAGCCTTGGGCATGGCGCCGGCGACCGCTTGCTGCTTGAAATTGCCCGACGGCTCGAGAATGAGCTGGTCAAGGACGTGCTAATCGCGCGTTATGGCGGCGACGAGTTCACGCTGTTGCCGGAGGGACCCTGCGATTACGAGCGCGCGCTGGCCGTTGCACGCCGGGTTTTGGACCTGTTCGAGCAACCATTTGAAATTGGCGGCCAACAGGTTTTTTCTTCGGCCAGCCTCGGCATTGTGCTTGGTAGGCCCGACTACGAATCACCCGATCAAGTGCTGCGCGACGCCGACACTGCCATGTATCGCGCCAAAGCAGCTGGCAAATCGGGCTACGTCGTGTTCGACGAGGGAATGCACACCCAAGCACGCGACCGTCTACAGATGGAAACAGATTTCCGTTTGGCGTTTGAACGCGGCGAATTCTTGCTGCACTACCAGCCGATCGTTGAACTAGCCACTGGGAAATTGCTCTGCGCCGAGGCGCTCGTACGCTGGCAACACCCCAAGCGCGGCCTGCTGCCGCCCTCCGCCTTCCTGCCTATTGCCGAGGAAACGGGCTTGATCACTGATCTCGATCGCTGGGTTTTGGGTGAAGCCTGTCGACAGTTGGCTGATTGGCGAACGCGCTATCCCGGCCAAGACGGGCTGGTGATCAACGTCAACGTCGACGAACAGCAGATGGCATCCAAAGAGATGCTTGAGGACGTATTCCATCTGCTGCATACGCACGATTTGCCGCCCAGTCGCCTGCGGCTGGAAGTGACCGAAACGGTTTTTCGTTCCGGACGCAAGCACGCCATGGCCCAGCTCGATTCGCTCAAGTCGCTTGGCGTCGGCTTGGCGGTGGACGATTTCGGCACCGGCTACTCATCGCTGGAGTCGTTTGCGGCGTCGGCGTTCGACGCACTGAAAGTTGACCAGATCTTTGTGCGTGATCTCGAAACCAACCCGCGCCACCGTGCCATCGTGCGCACGATCATTGGCTTTGGTAAGGACCTTGGCCTGCTGCTGACCGCCGAGGGTATCGAGACCGAGGGGCAGCGACGATTGTTGCTCGAAATGGGCTGCGAGCTTGGCCAGGGCTATCTGTTTTCCGAGCCCCTGCCACCGAACGAATTCGAGCAGCGGCTCTAGACTCCGGCGCACACACTCCACGCTTACTAGTCGATGGCTTTCGGCGTGTTCTGGACGCGTGCTAGCCTGATGGCATTGCCAACGAGGTGTCTCATGTCGCGTGCCTTTAATTTCAGTGCCGGTCCCGCCGCACTGCCTGAGCCAGTGTTGCGCCAGGTGCAGGACGAGATGCTGGAGTGGAAGGGTGAGCGCGCGTCCGTGATGGAAGTCAGCCACCGTGGCAAGGCTTTCATTGAGTTTGCTGCAGAAGCCGAGCAAGACTTGCGCGAGTTGATGGGGATCCCGG
>JBBSAA010000089.1:0-10623 GCA_038252715.1 Lysobacterales bacterium
CCGCGACATCAATGCGCGTGGCGGAATGTCCGCTCTGATCGATCTGGTAGTCCAGGGTGCGACCTGAATACGCACCAGCGGCATAGACGCGGGTATTGGCCGGTAGCTGCAGGCCAGGAAAACTGCAGGTATCACCGAAGCGGGTCGCGCCGGCGTTCGCGGGCGCGAATTCGAACGCTTGGGCGGCTTGGGGCGCGCTGACGGCAGGCTGTGCCGCCTCGGCCGTTGCGGCGAGCGGCGCGGTCGTGGACGGCGGCAACGGCGTAGGTGCGGTCGCCGGCGCTTGTGTCGAGGCTCTCGCCGGGGCTGCTGAGGGAGGCGGGCTAACGTGCGTGGACTTTCCCTTCTCGCCAAAAAGCTTGTTCCAAGTGCGCAGCGCCGCGTCATCGCAGCCTGACAACAGCAAGCTAGCTAGCAAGAGTGCAGCGATCTGATTTCGAGTCACGGCGGGTCCGATGGCAAACGGGGCAACTAGGGGTTGGAGGGAAGTCCTGCAAGGCAACTTAGCGCTGGATCTCAGGGTTGATTTCTGGATCGGTCACCGTTCGACGCGCCAGTTTGGCTTCACGACGGGCGATATAAACGTTAGAGCCGAAGATGATCGTGGCGCCGACAAAGGTCCAGCGATCTACCGGTTCGTCGAACAGGAAATAGCCAAAAATGCCGACGACGAGCACCTGCATGAAGCTGATCGGCGTCAACAGCGAGGCATCGCCCAACTGCAGCGCCCGCGTCCAGCACAGGTGCGCAGAGGTGCCGAGCAGGCCGGCCAACACGATCCACAGCCAGGTGATGCCAGTGGGCATCGTCCAAACGAACAGGGCCGGCAGTAGGGACATCGGCACCCAGATCATCGTGGTGTAAATAACGATGGCGTCAGCTTTTTCAGTGCGCGACAGGAACTTGATGCTGATCGCCACGCTGGCGCTCATCAACGCCGCGAGCAAAGCAACCAGACTGGCCTTGCTGAAGCTCTCGGCGCTGGGGTGCATCAAGACAATCACGCCAAGGAAACCCACCAGCACCGCAGTCCAGCGGCGTGCGCGCACGACTTCGCCAAGCACGAGCACCGCGCCGATGGTGACGAATAGCGGCGTCGAATAGGAAATCGCAATTGCCTGCGCCAGCGGCAAGTGGACGATGGCCCAAAAGCCGGACAACATCGAGACGATTCCAATCAGGCAACGCATGAAATACAGCGACAGTTTGTCGGTCTTGAGAATGCCCCAGCCGTGCCTGTAGAGCAGCGGCAGGGTGAAAATAAACCCGAAGAAGTTGCGGAAAAAAGCAATCTCGAACGCGTGCAGCTGCTTGGAGGCAAGCCGAATGCAGACCGCCATGATTCCGAACAGCACCGTACTGGCCAGCATGAATGCGACCGCGCGCGGCACGTTGTCGCCCGCCCGCGCATGATGCGGCAGGACTGCACTCACCGATCGGTCCAGCGCGCACCGATCAGGCGCGGCTCGGGCTCCAAGGCCACGGCGAAAGTTTCTTGCACCGAATCAGCAACCCGGTGCGCGAGCGCTAGCAGCTGCGGTCCGGTGGCCCGGCCATGGTTGACCAGCACCAAGGCGTGTTGTGAAGAAATGCCGGCATCGCCATCTCGATAGCCTTTCCAACCTGCAGCTTCAATCAGCCACGCCGCGGACACTTTGCGTGTGCTGGTGCTGTCGCCGGGGTAGACGGGCAGGGCGGGATGGTTTTCTTTCAGTGCCAAGGCCAGCGAATCTGGCAGGATCGGATTCTTGAAAAAGCTGCCGGCGTTGCCGACTACGGCCGGGTTGGGCAGTTTGCGGGTGCGGATGCGACTGATGGCCTCGGCGGCGTGAATGGCCCGCGGCTGATCGATACCCATCGCCGCCAGTTCTTCGCGCACGCCGGCATAGTCGAGCTTGAGTTCGCGTTGCCGCGGCAGGCGCAGTTCGACGGCGGTGATTACCCAGCGATCAAGCTGCTGCTTGAAGCGGCTGTCGCGATAGCCAAATTCGCAATCTGCTTTCGTTAGCCGTTTGACCTGGCCGGTGTCGCGCTGGAAGGCTTCCACCGTCTCGATGAATTCGCCCACCTCCACGCCATAGGCACCGATGTTCTGGATTGGACTGGCGCCCACTGTGCCTGGGATCAGGGCCATGTTCTCGAGTCCGCACAGGCCGCGGCCGAGCGTCCAGCCGACGAGGTCATTCCAAGCCACGCCGGCGTCGGCGCGCACCAAGGCATGGCCACCATCGTCTTCAAGCACGCGGATCTCGGCCATGGTCAGGCAGATCACCACGCCGGGATAATCTGCGGCAAATAGCAGGTTGCTACCTTCGCCCAAGACCATAACCGGGCCATCGCGCAACATGGCGAATTCGTACAGTTCGGCCAAAGCATCGCCACGGCGTACATCCGCCATCATCGCAGCGCGGGCCGGTACGCGGAACGTGTTGCGTCCTTGCAGTGAAACGTCGTCAGCGAGTTGGTAGCCGCTCATTAGGATGTAACGACAGCGGAGACTGGAAATACATCGCGGCCAGGTCCGCTGCCACAAGGAAAGATCAAGACACGCCTTCCTTGCGCCGGCGAATGGCGGCGACGCATTCGTCAATCAAGGCCGGCCCGCGATAGATCATGCCGGTGTAGAACTGCACTAGTGAGGCACCGGCGGTAATCTTGCCGACGGCATCGGCGCCGCTGAGGATGCCGCCAACGCCAACCAGTGGAATACCGTCGTCCAGGCGCAGCCGCAGCTTACGCAGCGCTGAGGTGGACTTGCCGTACAGCGGCGCCCCCGACAAACCGCCGGCTTCGCCGGCCAGCGGATGGCCTTCAATATCGAGGCGATCCACCGTGGTATTGCCGATCACCACGCCGTCCACGCGTGCGGCATTGAAGACGGACGCCACGCCATCGAGTTCGACGTCGGAAAGGTCCGGCGCGATCTTGATCAGCATCGGTGTCCGGTGGCCGCGTACGCTGGCCAGCTCTTCTTGCGCGCCGCGCAGCTCACCAATGAAGCGGCGCAAGGTTTCCTCGTGTTGCAGGTCGCGCAGGCCGGTGGTGTTTGGTGATGAGATGTTGACCGTGACGTAATCGGCCAACGAAAAAACTTTCTCCAGGCAATGGATGTAGTCGTCGGCGGCGCGCTCGTTCGGCGTGTCCTTGTTCTTGCCGATGTTGATGCCTAGGATGCCGTTGCGCCGCGCGCGTTCGACGTTGCGCACCAGGGCGTCAATGCCGGCATTGTTAAAGCCCAGGCGATTGATCACGGCGCGCTTGTCGGTCAAGCGGAACATGCGCGGCTTGGGATTGCCTTCCTGCGCTTTCGGCGTGACGGTGCCTATTTCTACAAAACCGAAGCCCATCGCCATCAAGGCATCGATGTGATCGCCATTTTTGTCCAGCCCGGCGGCCAGCCCAACCGGATTCGGGAATTCGATGCCGAAGACTTTCGTCTTGAGCGCCTTCGGTCGCCGCGCAAGCAGCGGATTGAGTCCAGTTCGATAGGCGGTCTCGAGCGCAGCCAAGCCGAGGGCATGCGCACGCTCGGCATCAAGGAAAAACAGGAAGGGTCGCGCGAGGTCGTACACGCGGTCAGTGCTGACTGGCGCCGACGACGGCCAAGAATGCCGCCAAGCCGCCGAAGATGAGGACGATGGCAACCACCGACAGGATCGCCAGCGCGACCGACAGCCAGCCGAGCACCAAGCCGCCTATGGCCATGCCATCACCTTGGATTTCGCCATTGCTACGCCGAATTTCGGCGCGGGCCATGTGGCCGGCGATGATCGCCACGACGCTGCCGAGGAAGGGGAGGAAGGTCCAGCCAAGGATGCCCGATACGAGACTGATGACGGCAGTGCTGCTAGTGGCGCGGACGGGAACATTCATAGCGACAATCCTCAGAGATCGAACTTGATGCCTTGGGCCAGCGGCAGGGCATCGGAGTAGTTGATGGTATTGGTCTGACGGCGCATATAGATACGCCACGCATCGGAGCCCGATTCGCGGCCACCGCCGGTTTCTTTCTCACCGCCGAACGCGCCACCGATTTCCGCACCCGAGGTGCCGATATTGACGTTGGCGATGCCGCAATCGGAGCCGGCGGTCGACAGATACTGCTCGGCGGCACGGACATTATTGGTGAAGATCGATGAAGACAGGCCCTGCGGGACCGCGTTCTGCATCGCAATGGCCTGGTCGAGCGTGGTGAATTTCATCACATACAGGATTGGCGCGAAGGTCTCGGTCTGGACGACCTCATGCGAATTGTCGACGCCGGTGATGATGGTAGGCAGCACGAAGTTGCCCTTGCCGGCCACGGCCGCGCCGCCGGTGGCGACTTGGCCGCCTGCCGCCTTGGCCTTGTCCACCGCGCCGAGGTACTGCTGCACGGCCGACTGGCTGTTCAAGGGGCCCATGAGGGTGGTGGCCAAGGTCGGGTCACCAATTTTTGACTCGACCTGCTTGTAGGCCTTGATCAAGGTTTCCAGCACGCCGTCATAGATAGATTCATGCACGAACAGGCGGCGCGTCGTGGTGCAACGCTGGCCAGCGGTGCCGACGGCGCCAAACACAATCGCCGGAATCGCCAGTTTCAAGTCGGCCGTTTCATCCACGATGATCGCGTTGTTGCCGCCGAGTTCCAGCAAGGACCGGCCCATGCGCTGGGCAACGCGCTCGCCAACCTGGCGGCCGACGTGGGTTGAACCAGTGAAGCTGATCAGCGGAATGCGGCGATCGTCGACGAAGGTTTGCGCCAGTTCGGTGCCGGCGTCATTGAACAGGAAGAAAATGTCTGGGAAACCGGCCGCGCGCAGCGCCTCGTTGCAGATCTTGACCGACGCGATCGCCGACAGCGGCGTTTTCGGCGACGGCTTCCAGATGCAGATATCGCCGCAGACGCCGGCGAGGAAGCTGTTCCAGGCCCATACCGCAACCGGGAAGTTGAACGCGCTGATGATGCCGACGATGCCGAGCGGATGGTACTGCTCGTACATGCGATGGCCCGGACGTTCGGAATGCATGGTCAAGCCGTAGAGCTGGCGCGACAGGCCCACGGCGAAATCGCCGATGTCGATCATCTCTTGCACTTCGCCGTCGCCCTCGGGCTTGATCTTGCCCATTTCCAGCGCGACCAAGGAACCCAACGCGTCCTTGTGGGCGCGCAGTGCGTCGGCGCAAAGCCGGATGGCCTCGCCGCGCTTGGGCGCCGGAGTCGTGCGCCAAACTTTGAAAGCCGCCTCAGCGCGCTCAAGGATGATTGCGTAGTCGGCTTCAGACGAGGCATAAACCTTGCCCAACACCTCGCCCGTGCTCGGATTGATCGGTTCGATTACGCCCGCATCGCGGGTCTTGGACCATTCGCCACGGCCGAGGTAGGTGCCCGACTCTTGGTCGGTGAGGCCGAGGGCGGCGAGGACGGGGTGGGTCATGTGGAACTCCAAATAAAGAAATAATTGAGCTAAACCCCCGCGCAGTGTGCGGGCTCTTGCGAAACGACTGGCGTCCCAGCCCGGGCCAGGAGGTGCAGGCGCGAGAGAGGAACGGGCAGCGATTCTGGCGTCCCCGACAGGAGTCGAACCTGTGGCCTCGTCCTTAGGAGGGACGCGCTCTATCCGGCTGAGCTACGGAGACTGACCGCCCAATTATCGCAAGAAAACCACCCCGAGTGGCCGCCGGCGCCGGTGCCATGGACGGCCAACGGCGGCGCCAACCCACCCGTTGGCGGAAATCGCGCTGCGGCCCGCCCTGATCAGGCGCGTATCATTGGCCTCTTGTCCCCGGAGTCTGCCCATGTCGATCAGCCTATATGACGTCACCCACACCACCGCTGTCCGCGGTTTGGCCAATCTTGATGCCCTGCTCGAGAAGGCCGAGGCCAATGCTGGGCTGCGAAAAATCGACCCCGCCGTCCTGCTGGCCTCGCGTCTGGCGCCGGACATGTTTCCGCTGCTCCGGCAGGTGCAGATCGCCTGCGATTTCGCCAAAGGCCCCATCGCCCGCCTGGCCGGCATCGACAACCCGAAGTTTGAGGACGTCGAGACCGACATCGCTGGCCTGAAGGCGCGTATCGCCAAAACCCTGGCCTTCGTCAACGCGGTGCCGGCATCGGCGCTCGATGGCGCGGAAACGCGCGACATCACCATCCAAGCGGGTTCGCAGACGATGGAGTTCAAGGGTCAGGCCTACCTGGTGGGGTTTGCCATCCCCAACTTCTATTTCCACCTGAGCATGGCGTACGCAATCCTTCGCCATAACGGCGTGGATGTCGGCAAGCGCGATTTCATCGGCCCGGCCTAACTCGCTTCGTAGGAGCGGCGTAAGCCCGCGACCGGTCTGTCTGATTGCCTCGGATAAATTTTCGCCGCCATGCGCCATCCGGACAGACCACTACCAAGACCATGATCCGGAATATCGCCGCCTATCGATTCATCACGATCCCCGATCCGGAGGACGTGGCCTTGCGCGTGCAGCAGATCTGCGAAGCGCTCGGATTGCGCGGCAGCGTCTTGGTCGCGCCGGAAGGAATCAACCTGTTTCTTGCCGGCGCGCCAGCGGCTATCGACGCCTTCTTGGCGCAGTTCGGCGAGGACACGCGTTTCGCCGAATTGACGGTGAAATTCAGCGACAGCGACAGCGTGCCGTTTCGGCGTCTGCGGGTACGGGTCAAGCCCGAAATCATCACCTTCGTCGACCGCGGCTTGGACCCGGCCGCGGCGCGGGCGCCGGCAGTGTTGCCCGAGCAGCTGCGTGACTGGCTGCGGCAGGGCCACGACGATGCGGGCCGGGACGTGGTGCTGCTGGACACGCGCAATCAAGAAGAGGTCGTCCACGGCAGTTTTGCCGGTGCGGTAAGCCTGCCCATCGACAACTTCACCGCCTTGCCAGCCGCCGTTGAAGCCTGTCGAGAGACGTTTGCAGGCAAAACGGTGGTCAGTTTCTGCACCGGCGGCATCCGCTGCGAAAAGGCTGCGCTGTGGATGCAGCAGGCCGGAATAGGCAATGTCCTCCAGCTAGAGGGCGGCATCCTTGGCTATTTCGAGCGCGTGGGCGGGGAAGGGTACGACGGTGCCTGCTTTGTCTTCGACGAGCGGGTCGCGCTGGACCCCGCGCTCAGGCCGCTGCCCGGTCCCTGAGCGTGGGATACTCGACCCTGCGCCGGTTTGATCTCGCCGCCGGCCGCGCTACTTCCGGACAGGGTTCCCACACGTGCCAGATTTCCCGATGCTTTTGCTTCGCAATGCTGATGTCCATGCGCCCGAACACATGGGGCGGCACGACCTCCTGATTGGCGGCGGCAAGATCCTCGCCATGGCGCCATCGCCAGCACCCGATTGGGTGTCGGCGGACGTGGTCGAAGTCCATGACCTTCAGGGTCAGCGTTTGATCCCCGGCTTTATCGACGGTCATGCCCACATTACCGGGGGCGGTGGCGAAGCCGGCGCCCATACCCGCGTGCCGCCGGTGCCGCTGTCGCGGTTCACGCTGGCCGGTGTCACCACCGTCGTCGGCGTCCTCGGCACCGACGACACCACCCGTTCGCCGCGCGAATTGGTGGCGACCGCCAACGGGCTGCGCAATGAAGGCTTGAACGCGTATGCCTATACCGGCGGCTACCACGTGCCGGTGGCAACCCTGACCGGCAGCGTGCGCGACGACCTAGTCTTCATCGATTGCATCATCGGCGTCGGCGAGTTGGCGATCTGCGACCACCGGTCGAGCCAACCCACCCGCGACGAATTGCTGCGTGTTGCCGCTGACGCCCACGTCGGTGGCCTGCTGACCGGCAAGGCCGGCATCCTGCATCTGCACCTCGGTGACGGTCCACGCGGACTGGCGCAGGTGCGCGAGGCGCTCGATCACAGCGAGATTCCTGCGTCGGTGTTCAACCCCACCCACGTCAACCGTCGCCGCGCCCTGTTCGAAGAAGCGATCGCCCTAGCGCGTCGCGGCTGCACGATCGACATCACCGCCTTCCCCGTGGCCGACGGGGAAGATGCATGGTCTGCAGACGAAGCTCTGCTGCGCTACCTCGATAGCGGCGCGCCGCCCGAGCGGGTGACGATTAGCTCTGACGGCGGCGGCTGTCTGCCCACCTTTGATGCCGATGGCCGCATGTTAACCATGGCGATCGGTGCGCCCGATTCACTGCCCGCCACGCTGAAAGCCTTGCTTACGCGTGGCCAGCCATTGCAGCGCGTGCTGCCAGCGTTCACCAGCAACCCTGCACGCGTACTGCGCCTGCCCAACAAAGGCATTATCGCGCCGGGCGCCGATGCCGACTTATTGATCTTGAACGAGGAAAACGATGTGAGTGAGGTCATGATTTCCGGTCGCTGGTTTGTCCGCGGCGGTCAGGCGGTAATCGCCGGCACCTTCGAAGGCGCGTTTTAATGCCCAGTCCCGTACCTGCAGGCGGAACGCGCGGCTGGATCATCCCGATCGGCGGCGGCGAAGAAAAAGAAAACAATCCGCAAATCCTGAAGCGTTTTCTGGACTTGGCCGGCGGCGCCAAAGCCGACATCGTCGTGCTGCCTACGGCGAGCCGTTTGGCCAATACTGGCGCGCGCTACGAGAAAATTTTTTCTGAGCTCGGTGCCGCCCGTGTGACCTCGGTCGATTTCGACACGCGGCGCGATTGCGAGGAAGCTTCGCGCCTGAAACGAATCGGCGAAGCGACTGGAATCTTCTTTACCGGCGGCGCGCAATTACGGCTGTCGACGATCCTGGGTGGCACTTCGGTATCGCGGCTCGTGCGCCAGCGTAATGCCGAGGGTGTGCCCGTTGCCGGCACCAGCGCCGGCGCCAGTTTCATCAGCGAGCACATGATTGCATTCGGTGAGGAAGGCCCCACGCCGATCGCCGGCAGTGTCCGACTCGCGCCGGGCTTGGGCCTGACCAACCGATTCATCATTGACCAGCATTTCCGCGAGCGCGACCGCATCGGCCGGCTGCTGACTGCGCTGGCCTTCAATCCGTTTGCGATCGGCATTGGCCTAGACGAAGACACCGCCGCCTTCATCAGCCCCGATAACGTGTTGGACGTGGAGGGCAGCGGCGGCATTACCGTCGTCGATGCTCATGGCATCACCTTTACCTCCATGGACTTGGTCGAGGAAGGGCAGCCGGTGTGTATGCTCGGACTCAACCTGCACCTGCTCGTCGCCGGTGCCACCTTTAACCTGAGCACCCGTCAGGCGTCCGCCGGCAAGCTGGCCCGCCAAAAAGGATAGAAATATGCGCATCCTCGATCGCTCGGTGTTCGTCGGGCCCTCGCTCTACGCCCATTTTCCAGTCATTCGACTGGAGTTGGACCTCGGCGCGCTTGAAGCTTGGCCCACCGCCAAGCTCGGCCCGGCTTTCATTGACGGTTTGGTGGCGGCCTTGCCCGGGCTGGAGGAGCACGGGTGTTCGTACCGCGAACCGGGCGGCTTCGTTCGCCGCATGCGCGAGGACGAGGGCACGTGGCTGGGTCATGTGCTGGAACATGTGGCCATCGAATTGCAAAACGTCGCCGGCGAACAAGTGACTTTCGGCAAGACCCGCAGCGCTGGCCGGCCTGGCGTGTATTCGGTCGTATACGAGTACGTGCAGAAGGACGAGGGCGTCGAAGCCGGCGAGTTGGCAATGCGATTGCTCACCTCCTTGCTGCCAGCGGAACTGAAAACCTCCGGCTTGGTCCCCGCTGACTGGGATTGGCCGACCGCCCGCGACGAATTCATTCGTTTCGCCCAGCGCCGCGCGCTGGGGCCGTCGACGGCCTCGATCGTGCACGCTGCCGAAGACCGCGGCATCCCGTGGATGCGCTTGAATTCGCAGTCGCTGATCCAGCTCGGTCACGGCAAATACCAGCAGCGCATCCAGGCCACGATCACCGGTAAGACCTCGCATATCGCGGTCGAGTTGGCCAGCGACAAGGAAGAAACCAACAAGATCCTCGGTGCGCTCGGTCTGCCGGTGCCGCGCCAGGAGCTGGTGCAGACCGAGGAGCAGGCGCGCCGCGCCGGACGCCGAATCGGTTTTCCCGTCGTGACCAAACCGTACAACGGCAACCATGGTCGCGGCATTTCCATCAAGCTGATGAATGACGAGGAGGTCGTGGCGGGTTTCTTGGTCGCCAAGGAAATCTCGCGTTCGGTGATCGTCGAAACCTTTGTCACCGGCGACGACCATCGGTTACTGGTCATCAACGGTGAGTTGGTAGCGGCGACCAAGCGCACGCCCGGCCATGTCGTCGGCGACGGTCAGCGTGACATCGCCCAGCTGATAGAAATCGTCAACCAGGATCCACGCCGCGGTGTCGGTCATGAAAAGGTGCTGACCCGCCTCGAACTGGATGCGCAAGCGACGATGATGCTTGAGCGCGTGGGCTACACCGCCGCATCGGTGCCTGCCGCGGATGAAATCGTGTACTTGCGCTCGACCGCGAACCTGTCCACCGGCGGCACCGCCACCGACGTGACCGACATCATCCATCCCGACAACCGCGACATGGCGGTGCGCGCGATTCAGGCGATTGGTTTGGACGTGGGCGGCGTCGACTTCCTCAGCGACAACATCGCCGAGAGTTACAAGAGCCATGGCGGCGGCATTTGCGAAGTCAATGCGGCGCCCGGCTTCCGCATGCACGTCGCGCCC
>JBBSAA010000090.1:0-10517 GCA_038252715.1 Lysobacterales bacterium
AATAAGGTGCTCGGCCTCGACGCCGTGGTGCTGTCCACCCAGCATGATGAAAACATCAAGCAAAAGGCGCTGATCGAAGGCGTTTACGAGGAAATCCTCAAGCCGGTGTTGCCGAAGGAATGGCTGAAGAATCTGCCGAAGTCGAAGATCCACATCAACCCGACTGGCAAGTTCGTGATCGGCGGACCCGTGGGCGACTGCGGCCTGACCGGCCGCAAGATCATTGTCGACACCTATGGCGGCATGGCCCGCCACGGTGGCGGCGCGTTCTCGGGCAAGGACCCGTCCAAGGTCGATCGTTCGGCCGCGTATGCCGCGCGTTACGTCGCCAAAAACCTCGTCGCTGCCGGCATCGCCGACAAGTGCGAGGTGCAGGTTTCGTACGCGATTGGCGTGGCGGAGCCGACCTCGATTTCCGTCACCACCTTCGGCACCGGCAAGATCAGCGACGAGAAAATCGAGAAGCTGATTCGTGCGCATTTTGACCTGCGCCCGTACGGCATCACCAAGATGCTCGACCTGCTGCACCCGATCTACCAGCGCACCGCGAGCTACGGTCACTTTGGCCGCAAGCCCAAGGAAATCACCTACACCGACGGCGCCGGCAAGAAGCACACGGCGACGGAATTCTCTTGGGAGAAGACGGATCGGGCCGACGCCTTGCGCAAGGCGGCGGGTCTTAAGAAGTAAGCTGCCGGCAAATTGCGGGCAATCAAACGGGCCGCTAACGCGGCCCGTTTTTTTTGCTTCGTGCGTACGGCTTCCCCAGTGAAGGGTCGCTCTGGCATGGTGGCGTCCATGACAATTCCCGCTTCGCGACGCCCGCTGACTTCCCGCGACACCGGCTGGGCCCGTGCCATCGCCGCTTGGCTGGTACGGCGAGGCGCGGGACCGGACCTAATTTCTGCGCTGAGCCTACCTTTGGCCTTTGGCGCCGCCGCCGCGCTGGTCTGGACCCCGGCGCCACTCGGTCCCTTGCTCTGCGCGATCGGTACGCAGGGACGGCTGCTGTGCAACTTGTTCGATGGAATGGTCGCAATCGAGGGCGGACGCGGTGGCGCCACTGGCCCCTTATGGAACGAACTGCCTGATCGCGTCGCCGACAGCGTCTTGATCGTGGCGCTGGGCGTCGCTGCCGGTCATGCCGATCTGGGCTGGGCTGGCGCATTGATGGCAGCCCTGACCGCGTACGTTCGCGCCACCGGCGGCGCCTTGGGTTTTGCGCAAGACTTCAGCGGCCTGATGGCCAAGCCGCAACGTATGGCCGTGCTCACCTTGGCGTGCTTGATCGCCGCCAGCGCGCCGTGGTGGCCGCTGGCGGATCGCGCCTTGTTGATCGCCAGTTGGGTCATTGCCATTGGCGCGGCTTGGACTACGCTGTCGCGAACGCGCCGCATTGCGCTGGCCTTGAAAAAACGGGCCGCCGCGACGCCGGAGACGTCGGCATGATGCTGGCAACGCCCTTGATCTTGGCCCTGCGCGGACTCGTGGGCGCACAGCCGCGCTGGCTCGGCAGCGAGCCGCTGCCCTCGACACGAATTTATTTCGCCAACCACACCAGCCACCTCGACACCTTGGCCATTTGGTCGGCCCTGCCCGGCTATTTGCGCAAGAGAACGCGGCCGGTCGCCGCGCGCGACTACTGGGGCAAACCCGGCCTGCGGCGCTGGTTCGCCGACCGCGTGTTCAATGCGCTGCTGATTGACCGCGAGCGCGGCGATCCCGAGATCGACCCCTTGCTGCCGCTGTCGCAAGCACTGACGCAGGGTCAGTCGCTGATCCTGTTTCCGGAAGGCACGCGCGGGCGCGAAAAATTGCCCGGCCCGTTCAAGAGCGGCCTCTACCATCTTGCGGCCAAGCACCCCGAGGCGGAGCTGGTGCCGGTGTACCTCGACAACCTGTATCGCAGCATGCCCAAGGGCGCGCACATCCCGGTGCCTTTGACCTGCGCCGTGCGGTTTGGTCCGGCCGTGCCGCGTGTCGCCGATGAAGCCAAAGTCGACTTCCTCGCCCGCGCCCGCGCGGCCGTTGTCGCGCTCGCCTGAGATCCTCATGCCCAATCACTTGATCCTGAAACTACTCGCTGGCGTCGTCACCTTGCTAGTTATCGCCTCCGTCATTGGCGCGATCCTGCGCTATCGATTGCACGGGCGCTCCAGCCCAACCATCGACAACCTCAACCAGCGCATCGTCGCCTGGTGGTGGATGGTCGCTGTGCTCGCCACCTGCTTTTGGCTCGGCGCCGGCGCGACAGTCCTGTTGTTCGCGTTTGCATCCTTGGTGGCCCTGCGCGAGTTCGTGACGCTGACGCCGACGCGTGCGGGAGATCACTGGTCGCTAGTAGTGGCGTTTTACCTACTGCTGCCGGTGCAGTATTGGTTGATCTGGAGCGACTGGTACGGCCTGTTCGCGATCTTCCTGCCGGTGTACGGCATGCTCGCCCTGCCGGTGCTGGCGGCGCTGCAGGGCGACACCGAGAATTTCCTCGAACGCACCACCAAGCTGCAGTGGGGCGTGTTGATCACCGTGTATTTCATCAGCTACGCGCCGGCGCTGTTGCTGCTGCGTCTGGACGGCGACAAGACGCAAAACCTGATGCTGCTGTTCTACTTATTGCTGGTGGTGCAAATCAGCGACGTCCTGCAGTACGTGGTCGGCAAGCTATTCGGCCGCACGCCGCTGGCGCCGCGCGTGAGCCCGTCCAAGACCGTGGAGGGCCTGCTTGGTGGCGGCGCCTTGGCAGTTGCCGTGGGCACCGCGCTGTATTGGGCAACGCCGTTTTCCCCGTGGCAGGCCGCCGGCATGTCCACCGTCATCGTGCTGGCCGGCTTCCTCGGCGGCTTAGCCCTGTCGGCGGTCAAACGCAGCCTCGGCGCCAAGGACTGGGGCCAAATGATCGAAGGCCACGGCGGCATGCTCGACCGCCTAGATTCGGTCTGCTTCGCCGCCCCGGTGTTCTTCCACTTGTGCCGGTACTACTTCCAGGCGCCGTTGGCGGGCTGAGGCGGCGGCTGAACGACCCAACGGGCGCCGGTTACCCTTTCATCCCTCCATCGCGAAGAGGCGATATAATGGGGGTCGGTTCTGAAGGCGCTCGATTCAACGAGTGCAGGGGCCGAACGCATCACCGTAGGAGCCAGCTTGCTGGCGATCGCGCTCCGTGAGGGGTGGATTGTCGACAGCGAGCTGGCCCCTACCAGCAACACCCTCCTGCCGAGGGGCGCTGCAAGCCCGGCCATATTTGGCAAGGGAACAGGCTCGGTACGGAGTTCACCTGCAACGGCGCCCGGAATTTGCGAATCACTCGCAAGTCATCATCCGGAGAATCACCATGAATGCCGTCACCAATATCAAACCCGACTTCAAAGTCGCGGATATCTCGCTAGCCGATTTCGGCCGCAAGGAACTGGACATCGCCGAGCACGAGATGCCGGGCCTGATGTCGATTCGCAAGAAGTACGCTGCCGCCAAGCCGCTCAAGGGCGTGCGCGTCACCGGTTCGCTGCACATGACCATCCAGACCGCCGTTCTGATCGAGACGCTCAAGGACATCGGCGCCGACGTGCGTTGGGCCTCATGCAACATCTTCTCGACCCAAGACCACGCCGCTGCCGCCATTGCCGTTACCGGCACGCCGGTGTTTGCTTGGAAGGGCGAGACGCTGGAAGAGTATTGGGACTGCACGCTCGACGCAGTGACCTTCCCGGGCGGCAAGGGTCCGGAGCTGGTCGTCGACGACGGCGGCGACGTGACCTTGCTGATCCACAAGGGCTATGAGCTCGAGCAGGGTTCGAAGTGGGTTGACGAGGCCTCGTCGTCGCACGAAGAGCAGATCATCAAGAACCTGCTCAAGCGCGTTGCGCGCGAGCGTCCGGGCTTCTGGACCAATGTCGTCAAGGATTGGAAGGGCGTCTCGGAAGAAACCACCACCGGCGTGCATCGCCTGTACCAGATGGTTGACGCCATGTCCCTGCTGGTCCCGGCGATCAACGTCAACGACTCGGTCACCAAGTCCAAGTTCGACAACCTGTACGGCTGCCGCGAGTCGCTGGCCGATGGCCTGAAGCGCGCGTTGGACGTGATGCTGGCCGGCAAAGTGGCCGTGGTTTGCGGCTACGGCGACGTCGGCAAGGGCTCGGCTGCCTCGTTGCGCGCTTACGGCGCCCGCGTCGTGGTTACCGAAATCGACCCGATCAATGCGCTGCAGGCGTCGATGGAAGGCTTCGAAGTCAACACCGTTGAAAGCACCCTCGGCCGCGGCGACATCTACGTCACCACGACCGGCAACAAGGACGTGCTGACCGTCGCCCACATGCAGGCGATGAAAGACCAGGCGATCGTGTGCAACATCGGCCACTTCGACAACGAGATTCAGGTCGATGCGCTGAACACCCTCGCTGGTGTCACCAAGCTCAACATCAAGCCGCAGGTCGACAAGTACACCTTCGCCAACGGCAATGCGATGTACCTGTTGGCCGAAGGCCGCCTGGTCAACCTCGGCTGCGCCACCGGCCATCCGAGCTTCGTGATGTCGAACTCGTTCTCGAACCAGACGCTAGCGCAGATTGACCTGTGGGCGAACAAGGACAAGTACGAGAAGAAGGTTTACATCCTGCCCAAGAAGCTCGACGAGGAAGTCGCGCGCTTGCACCTGGAGAAGATCGGCGTTGTGCTGACCAAGTTGACCACCGATCAGGCCGCGTACCTGAACGTGGACGTTGAAGGTCCGTACAAGCCCGAGCATTACCGCTACTGAGTTACCGCTCGGCTACGTGCTAAAGCAAAACAGACGGGCGCCGAAAGGCGCCCGTTTTTTTTGCAGCACGCCCGACCAACACATGCGCCCACCTCGCACACGCAACATTCCCACTTCCACTTCCACTTCGACTTCGACTTTCGCTTCCGCCATATCGTGCGCAAACCAGCCGGGGCGCCGCTCGGCTAGGCAGGCGTTCGACGAAGTGCAGGCAGGATGCCGACATGGCCGCCCGCCGATGGGCAGGACGCCGACTCGACGGGCGGGCGGCGAACGCCTGCCTGGCCGGGCGGTGCTGCGGCGGTCTCCCAGAGTGCAACCCCGAAAAGTGACAGCACTACCCGTGAAGTGCTTTTCGCACAACGAGGCTAGGCGAAGACGCACACCTGAGCTTCCGCGCTGCACCGCCCCGCCGCGCAGGCGGTCGCCGCCCGCCCCGCGAAACGGCATCCTGCCCATCGAGGGGCGGCCGTTGCGGCATCCTGCCTCCACTTCGTCGACCGCCTACGCGGCAGGGCGGCGCTACTGCTGGCTGTCGCACACCCGATTGCATGCCAGCCTGCACTTCGGCGACCGCCTACACGGCAGGGGGGAGCTACTGCTGGCTTTCGCACACCCGATTGAATGCGAGCCTGCACTTCGGCGACCGCCTATACGGCAGGGCGGCGCCTTCGCTGACTTTGGTACCCAATGCGTTCGTAGCTCATTGCGAAGCTGGTGCAGTGGGGCGCGGGAATCGCTACACATTCTCTTCATCGCGATATAAGGATATAGTTGCCGAATTGAACGACAAATGCCTTCCCATGCCCAAATTCAGCTTCGAGTTCTACCCACCCAAGACCGACGAGCAGCGCACGCAGCTTGGCCGTACCGTCAAAAAACTGAAGGCGTACTCGCCTGAATTCGTGTCGGTGACCTTTGGCGCCGGCGGCTCGACCTTGTCCTACACGCCAGAAACCGTGCGCGAGCTGCGCCAGACCCACCAGCTCAACGGCGTGCCGCATTTAAGCTGCATGGGCGGTACCCGCGAAGAGATTCGCGAGCTGCTTAACCTGTACAAGGCGCTGGGCTGCAAACAAGTGGTCGCGCTGCGCGGCGACCTGCCCTCGGGCATGGCCCGCATGGGCGATTTGCGCTACGCCACCGACTTAGTGCGATTCATTCGCGAAGAACACGGCGACTTCTTTCACATCGAAGTGGGCGCCTACCCCGAAGTGCATCCTCAGGCCGAGGACGCGCTGGCCGACCTGCGGCACTTCAAAACCAAGATGGATGCCGGCGCCGATTCGGCGATCACGCAATATTTCTTTAACGCCGACGCGTATTTCCAGTTCGTGGACGATGTCCGCAAGCTCGGCGTCACCCAGCCCATTATCCCCGGCATCATGCCGATCTCGAATTTCTCGCAGCTCAAGCGCTTCTCCGAAGCCTGCGGCGCCGAGATCCCGCGCTGGATTGGCAAGCGCATGCAAGCGCACGGTGACGACGCCGACAGCATTCGCGAACTCGCCGCCGACCTGGTTGCGGCAATGTGCCGCCGACTGTTGGACGCTGGCGTGCCCGAACTGCATTTCTACACGCTGAACCTGGCCCGGCCGACCGAAGCCGTGCTCTCGCGCCTGGCCTAAGGCCGCGTTAGGCTGGGCGGCATGGTGCGCACCGTTTTAATGTCTTTTCTTGCCGTGCTTGCCAGCTTATCGCTGGCTTCACCCGGCGGTGCGGCGCGCGCACAATCTACCGCGACCGGAATCCACCGCTGTGTCGGTACCGATGGCCGCATGATCTTCACCGATCGCAGCTGTGAAGAGTCCGGCGCCATTGAACAAGCCGCGCCCAGCGCCGGTGCTGGCAACGTGCGAATTGCGGTTCGCGGCTGCGCCCGCAGTCGTGAAGAGCTGCTCTGGGGTGTGCGCAGTGCGCTGGAAGCGCGCGACGGCAATCGCTTAGCGGCGTTTTACCACTGGCCAGGCATGGCCACTGGCGACGGGTACCGCTTGATGGATCGCCTGGCGGCCTTTGCCGATCGCCCCTTGGTTGATGCGCAACTGCTATCGAGCGCGGACCTACGCGACGACTCGCCCATCGTCGAGCCCGTCGCCGTTGAACAAACTTCGGCCGAACTCAGCCTCGGTCTGCCCGCACCGGCGCCGCCAGCCCCGGTCAGGCACGTCTTGGACCTGCTGCGCATCGACCAGATGCTATCGGCGAAGGACGCCGCCGCGCAGGTCACGTATTTTCGACTGCAGCCCTACGCCGGCTGCTGGTGGATACGCTACTGAACTGACGGCAGCCGGGCCGGAGCATTTACAATGGGGCTTGCCCACAGGAACCCCGGCCATGACCCAGCGTTACCCCGATTTCATCTGGCACAACGGCGCGATCAAACACTGGCAAGAAGCCACTGTGCACGTGATGGCGCATGGCCTGCACTATGGCTCGTCGGTGTTCGAAGGCATCCGCAGCTATGACACGCCAAACGGCGCGAAGATTTTCCGTCTGACCGATCATTCCAGGCGCTTGTTCGCCTCGGCGAAAATTTACGACATGCCGATTCCGTATGACGTTGCGCAAATCAACCAAGCCTGCCGCGACGTGTTGGCTGCGAACAAGTTGGGCACTGGCTACTTGCGCCCGATCGCGTATCGCGACCTCGGTGGATTCGGCCTGTCGGCCGATACGCCAGTTTCCGTGGCCGTCGCCTGCTGGAATATGGGCCGCTACTTGGGCGCCGACGTGATCGAAGCGGGTATCGACGCCTGCGTCTCGAGCTGGCAGCGGTTTGCACCGAATACGATTCCCGCTGGCGCGAAAGCGGGCGGCAACTATTTATCGGGCCAGTTGGTCGCGCGTGAAGCGCGCCGCCTCGGCTTCGGCGAAGGCATCGCGCTGGCATCGACCGGCCTGCTGTCGGAAGGCGCCGGCGAAAATTTGTTCCTGGTGTTCGAGGGCGCACTTCACACGCCACCGGTCAGCGCCGCCTTGCTCAACGGAATCACCCGCGACACGATCATCAAGCTGGCGAAAGTGCAGGGCATTGACGTCGTCGAACGCGATATCCCGCGCGAGTACCTGTACCTGTGCGATGAGTTGTTCATGTGCGGCACCGCCGCGGAAATCACCCCGATCCGCTCGGTCGATGGCCGCACCATCGGCGCCGGCAAGCCGGGTCCGATAACCAAGAAGCTGCAGGATTTGTTCTTCGGCTTGTTTAGCGGTGAGACGCCCGATACACACGGCTGGCTTGAGTAATCAGCGCGTCGCTCTCTGGGGAAGGGCGCGGCATGCGCCCTTCCCGACCCACTGGGCTTTTTCGAGCGCAGGCGTTCGAAACATCTGCCACGAGTTTTTCTTAGCCGAACACCAAGACCGCTTCTGCACCCACTTCCGCGCGCGGTGCAATGCTGACGTCCCAGCCGTATAGCTCACACAGTCGGCGCACGATCGACAGCCCGATGCCGCCGCCGGTCGTACCGCCGGCGCTGGAGCCGCGGTAGCCACGCTCGAACAAGCGCGCAGCATCTTCGGCCGATAGGCCAGGACCGGTGTCGGCAATGCGCACGCGGTCGGCTTCGACAATGACGCGCACCTCGCCTTCGGCGGTGTATTTGCAGGCGTTGCCCAGCAGGTTGCCGATCGCCACCGAGAGCACCGCCTCGGGCGCATTGATGAAGGCGTCGTTGTTTCCTTCCACGATAATCTGCACGGGCTTGCCGCCGAGCTGGGTGCGATTGGCCTCGGCCAATGCCAAGCACAGCTTGTGCAAATCGGTATGGCCATTGCCGCGCTCGTTGCGTGACAGCATCAACAAGGCTGTGGTCAGGTCGGTGCACTGCAGCGCGGCGCGATCGATGCGCTCCAGTCGCTGGCGGGTCTTGTCGGGCAGGTCCGGATTCGTCATCAACAGCTCAACTGCGCCCCGGATTACCGCCAGCGGCGTGCGCAACTCGTGGCTGACGTCGGAATTGAATTCGCGGTCACGCTTGACCAAGGTGGTCATGCGGTCGGCATAGTCGTCCAGCGCCGACGCCAGCTCACCGACTTCGTCGCGCGGGAAATGCGGCGCGAGTTTTTCGGATTTGTCTCGACTCGACATCGCCTCCACGCGCCTGGCAAGTTCGGTCACTGGACTGATCACACGCGATGAGGACCAAATGCCTACCAGCCATGCAATGCCGGTAAACAGGAACACCGACACGCCCAGGGTGATCAACATCTGCTGTTGGGTCAGCGCCTCCTGCGTGTAGTCGTAGCGCAGGAAGCCCACCATGTCCGGCGCACGCTGCACGGCCAGCTTGTACTTGCGTAACCGGCCCTCGGGGTCGGTTTCCTCCAAGTCGTAAACACCGGTCTGAAGGTCGCGCCACGCAAACGGAATGCTGGGTCGGTCTGGACGCGAGGCGAAGGCTTCAATCTGGCGCGAGAAGGTGAAGTTCGCTTCCGGCGCCGGATTGGAACGTTTGAACTGGACGAAGTTATTGGCCTCGCTCTGCAGCCAGGACTCGACCAGCGATCCCTCCAGCCGAGCGCGCAACGCGATGGTCGCGAACGCAAACGCCGCCGTCAGCCCGAAGCCGAGCATCAGGAAGGACACGATGATTCGACTGCGCAGACGGCGCCGGTAAAGCATGCCGCTTAGCTCGCCTCGGGATCAGCGATCCGGTAACCGATGCCGTGGCGCGTCTGGATCAGCGCCTTGTCGAAGGGCTTATCGACCGCGGCACGCAGGCCGTGGATGTGCACACGCAGGCTGTCCGAGTCGGGCAACTCTTCGCCCCAAACGCGAGTTTCCAGATCCAAGCGCGGCACCACAGCCGGCGAAGCTTCCATCAGCGACTGCAAGATCTTCAGCGCCGTCGGATTGAGCTGCAGCAGCTTGCCGCCGCGATGCACTTCGAGCGTGTCGAGGTTGTATTCCAAATCAGCGACGACCAACACGCGCGGCTGCGCGGCTTTGCCTCGGCGGGCCAGCACGGCCAGGCGCGCTTCGACTTCCTGTAGCGCAAACGGCTTGACCAGGTAGTCGTCGGCGCCGGAATCAAAGCCGGCCAGTTTGTGGTCGAGCGAATCGCGCGCGGTCAGCATCAGCACCGGCGTTTGCTTGCGGCCTTCGGCGCGCAGCTTGCGACACACTTCGAGGCCGTCCATACCGGGCAGGTTGAGATCGAGCACGATGGCGTCGAAATCGTTGACGACCGCCAGGTGCAGGCCGGTGATGCCGTCGGCGGCATAGTCCACGGTGTGACCGCGGTCCTCGAGATAGTCGCCGAGGTTGGCGGCGATATCGCGGTTGTCTTCGACGACGAGGATGCGCATGGTCGGGGGGAGTTCCTGTGTGTTTGGTCTTCGATTCTGCCAGAGGCAGGAAGGTTTCGGGTTCATGCCTTGCAATGGGGCATGCGGCGCGCTTGAAGTCGCCACCACAAAAATGACCCGGGAAGGCGTCATGGTTAGACGCCTTGCCCGGGTCCAAAGTTTACTAGTGCCCCGATTGCCGTAATCGCTGCGGTCCACGAGGAGGACCCCATTGATCAGGCCCGCCAAGCGTAGGGGTCGAGAGATTAAAAATTCGTTAATTCCTTGCGATTCTTTGGTTATTCACACCCTCACCTGGTGCCTCATTGGCGCTGAGACGACCGACGGCGAGCCGGGGGCGTCCGGAGGGCCACTTGGGCGGCCACGTGATCAATGATGGCGCCGGCAATATCGACCTCGGTCAGGCCCTCAATTCCCTCCAGACCGGGCGAGGAATTGACCTCTAGCA
>JBBSAA010000091.1:0-10444 GCA_038252715.1 Lysobacterales bacterium
CTGCCGAACCCCCCCAAGCATCGGTGCGCAGGTTGGTGCGCGCCGACAGGAACTGGTTGATCAAATAGCCTTCCGAGCCCATGACCTCCACGCCGTCGTAGCCGGCATCCCGGGCGAGGCGCGCGCAGTCAACGTAGGCCTTGATCGTGCGTTCGACGCCCCAGGCGGTCAGGCCTCGGGGTTTGAACGGGTTGATCGATGCCTGCAGCGATGATGCCGATACAGTCAGCGGGTGGTAGCCGTAGCGACCGGCGTGCAGGATTTGCAGGCAGATGCGCCCACCGACCTCGTGCACCGCGCGGGTGACGATGCGGTGCTTGTGGATTTCCCAAGGCCAGCTGAGTTTCGCCGCGAATGGCTTGAGCCAGCCGACGAGGTTTGGCGACACGCCGCCAGTGACCATTAGGCCCACGCCGCCCTCGGCGCGTTCGCGGAAATACGCGGCCAGCTTCGGAAAATCGCGGCTCTTGTCTTCCAAGCCGGTATGCATGGATCCCATCAGGACGCGGTTGGGCAAGGTGCAAAATCCGAGGTCCAAAGGCGTAAACAGGTGCGGGTAGGGTGATGCAGTCATGATGGGAATACGCTGGCGTAGGGTTGGCGGGAACGATGCCCGACAAGCGTAGGGCAAACAAGCGTCGCATCACGCCGACTCGGCAGCAATCGCGAGCTCCGGGTAGGCGGTGGTTCGGCATCGCGGCCGCGGTTCTGGCAAAATAGTGGGCTACACCGCCGCCTGCAGAGATAGCCATGAGCCAGCACGACATCCGCTCCGCCCAGCGTCCCGAGCCTGACCAGGCGATGGTGGACATCGCCAACTACGTCGCCGACTACCGCATCGATACCGCCGAGGCCTTCACCACCGCGCGCTACATGCTGCTCGACTCCCTCGGCTGCGCCATGCTGGCGATGAAGCACCCAGAGTGCGTCAAGCACCTCGGACCACTGGTGCCGGGTGCGACCTTGGCCGGCGGCGCTCGGGTTCCGGGCACCTCGTTCGAGCTCGACCCGGTGCAAGCCGCCTATAACATCGGCGTGCAGGTCCGCTGGTTGGACTTCAATGACACCTGGTTAGCCGCCGAATGGGGCCATCCGTCTGACAACCTCGGCGCCATTCTTGCCGTCGCCGATTACCTCAGCCGAAAAGCCGAGCGTGAAGGTGGCAAGCCGGTCTTAGTGCGCGACGTGCTGAGCGCGGCGATCAAGGCCCACGAGATCCAAGGCGGCTACGCACTCAAGAACAGCTTCAATCGCGTCGGCCTCGACCACGTCCTGCTGGTTCGCTTGGCCTCGACGGCCGTGGTCACCCATATGCTGGGCGGCAGCAAGGAACAAATCGTCAACGCCGTCAGCCACAGCTGGATCGACGGCGGCGCCCTGCGCACCTATCGTCACGCGCCCAATGCCGGCCCGCGTAAGAGCTGGGCGGCCGGCGACGCCTGCCGCCGCGCCGTGACCCACGGCCTCAATGCCATGAAGGGCTGCGTTGGTTATCCCAGCGCGATCAGCGCCAAGACCTGGGGCTTTTCCGACGTCCTGTTCAAGGGCAAGGCCTTTGAGTTCGAGCGCCCGTTCGGCAGCTATGTGATGGAAAACGTGCTGTTCAAGATCAGCTTCCCGGCCGAGTTCCACGCCCAGACGGCGGTGGAGTGCGCGATGGCGCTGCACCCCAAGCTGGTGGGCAAGCTCGACCAGATCGACAAGATCTTGGTCGAAACCCAGGAAGCAGGCGTGCGGATCATCGACAAGACCGGTCCGCTGGCCAATTACGCCGACCGTGACCATTGCCTGCAGTACATGATCGCGATCCCGCTGATCCACGGCCGCCTAACCGCCGACGATTACAGTGACGCCGTGGCCGCGGACCCGCGCATAGACGCCCTCCGGGCCAAGATGGAGGTCAAGGAGAACCCGCAGTTCACCCAGGACTACTTCGACGCCGACAAGCGCTATATCGGCAACTCTATTGAGGTTCTGTTCAGGGACGGGAGCTCCACCGGCAAGGTTTCGATCGACTTCCCGATCGGCCACCGCAACCGCCGGGGCGAGGGCATTCCGGTGTTGCTGGAGAAGTTCGCAGCCGCGCTGGGCGGGCATTTGCCGGCACATCGGGTCGCGCAGATCCTTGAGCTGACCCAGGATACCTCGCGGTTTGAATCCACCCCGATCCACCGCTTGCTGGATTTGTTTGTGATTTAATCCCTTCACTTGGCGCGAACGCCCGAATTTGTTATATTCCGGTTAACGCCCAGGGCTATTCGGGACGTTGATTCAGGTATGGCATGGCTCCAGCCCGGCCGATTACCGAAGTGACCTATTCTTTCTTACTAGTGCAATGGAGTTGAACATGAAGAAGAAACTTCTGTGCTGCGCCCTTCTCGGCGCAATCAGCATGGCCCAGTCCGTAATGGCCCAGGACTTTGATGACCGTTGGTACCTCGGCGCTGGCGCCGGTGTCCAAGGTTACGACCAGGACCGTGCCGTGCAGGACGACGTTTACGGCACCGCCGTATTCGGTAAATTCATCACCAAGAACGTTTCTGTCGACGGCGAGTACGTAGGCAGCAACCCGGTTCTGAGCCGTGACAACAGCCGCAATTGGGAGCTGATGGCTCTTTCGATCGTTGGTCGTTACCACTTCATCAGCGAAGGCCGCAGCTGGAACCCGTACATTGCGTTCGGTCTCGGCTCGCAGCGTCACCGTGATGGCAACATCCTCGGCAGCCGCGTTGGCAACAACCTGCTCGCCACGCTCGGCGCCGGCATTCAGAAAGACCTCGGTCGCGTCAACATGCGCGCTGAGCTCGGCCTGCGTTCGGACCAAGATGACGGCGCCACCAACGGTGACCAGTTCACCGACGGCTACGCTGGTCTGACGTTCCTGGTTCCGCTCGGCGCTGAAAATGCCCCGATGGCTGCCCCGGCGCCCGCCGCGCAGTCGACCTGTGCCGACATGGACGACGACGGCGATGGCGTGAACAACTGCAACGACAAGTGCCCCGGTTCCGCTGCTGGCCAGGCCATTGGCCCGGACGGCTGCCCGGTTCCGCTCACGATCGACTTGAAGGGCGTGAACTTCGACTTCGACAAAGACACCCTGCGTCCTGACGCGGTGGCGATCCTTGACGAGGCCGTGTCCATCCTCGCCAAGTACCCGCAGCTGCGCGTCGAAGTTGCTGGTCATACCGACTCCGTCGGTACCGAGCAGTACAACGAAGGCCTGTCGCAGCGTCGCGCGAAGACCGTGTACGACTACCTGACCAGCCACAGCATCGACGCTGGTCGTCTCGTGGGTCCGAACGGCTTTGGCGAGTCCAAGCCGATCGACACCAACGATACGGCGGAAGGTCGCGCTCGCAATCGTCGCACCGAGCTGAACGTCCAGAACTAATCGGACGCTCACTCCGCAGTACCACGAAGCCCGGCTCACGCCGGGCTTCGTTTTTTTGTCGGCGTTTTCTTGCCCTCGGATGCATGTGGCGACTATCCTCGCCAAACACCGTTGGAGACCAACCATGAAACAGACCTTGCAGATCCTCGCGGCGGCATCCGCCTTCGTCGCCACTGGTTGCGTTGCCGCCGGCATTTGCCGCCCCGCTGAAGCCAACCCCGTGCTGACGATGAATGTTGCGGCGCCTGAGATGCGCTGGGTTGAGTCGGCCACCGATACGTGCCTGAGTGCCGCCGAGCTAATTGACCGCGCCCGCGCCGAAGCCGCACGCATCGTGCCGGCCGCCGCAGGCACCGCTAGCAGCGGCAGCTACAAGCCAAAAACCAAGGACGACAACTCGCCTTGGCGGTTCGACATGAACCAGAACGGCAAGCGCATGACCGCCGACGAATTTGCCGCATGGATGAAGACCAAGGGCATCACCGTGGCCACCGGCAAACCGGGCGGCGCCACGGCAGCACCGGTTGCAACGACTGCGCCCGCCACGCCGCCAGAGGGCGACAAGAAGAAGAAATAGGCCCTCAGTTCGCATTAGCCAGCCACTACCGTCGGTTCGGACTGTTCACGCCGACGCACAGGATGGTTCGTCTCGCGAATCTTTCTGAATCCATCAATGTGTTGCGTCTACTTCAGCTAGGCATCGGGGCTAATTTTTGTTCAAACGCAATGCACTGCTGCTAACGCTGTGCCTCTCAGCGCTCGGATGTCAAACAGCGCCAGCGCTATTGCCCGCCGAGACCGAGCATCACGCCGCAATCAAACAGGTCGTGGAGTCGTTCCGGACGTCCTTGATTAACAAAGACAAGGCCACTTATATGAGCCTGTTCTTTTCTGATCAGCCGGCCGACATTGGTTGGCAATTCGTCTCGGAAGACGTTCGGCTTGAGCACATCAGGCTCAGCAAGCCCGATGCAATCAAGGCGCGAAAAATCCCCAGCAACAACTTCATCGCCCTCATTGACGACGCGGTCGCCACCCGTGAGTCCAGGGAGGAAAAGTTTTCCAACCTGAGCATCGATACCGATGGCGAAATAGCCTCGGTGTCGTTTGATTACACCTTCCTTGCCAACGGTGAAACCACCAACTGGGGCAGGGAAATGTGGCAACTTGTTCGGACGGAGAAGGGGTGGAAAATATTCTCAGTCGTCTACAGCATCCGCGATGAGTGGTCAGCGGGGAAAAACTGATTCGACGGTTTTAGAAGCTTCGCGAGGGCGCCAGCGCATCGGCAATCGAATCCGCCCCTGTCGTTGCCACCATCAATCGCTAGATTTCGAGGGGCCGGCACAGGCCTGCCAAATCGTCAGGCTTTCGCAAACCGGTAGTGCGCCACCAGCCACTCATTGCCGTTGTCGTAACCGAACAGCTCCGCGCAGGACATCCAGAACATCCGCCAGCGTTGGTGCCAACGTGCCGCTTCCTCGGCGCCATAGGCGGCGGTCAGGACCGACATCACTTCCTCGCGGTGCAAGTCTTGGTTGGCCAGCCAATGATTCGAGGTCTTCTCGTAGTGCGTGCCCGGCAGCAGCCAGCGCTGTTCAATGGCCAAATGCTGCTGGAAGTGCAGCAAGGTATCGGCTGAGGGCATCAGACCGCCGGTAAAGAAATACTTGCCCATCCAATTGTCGTCGCCCTGGGTCTCGAACGGGTACATCAGGCTGCGGTGGCAAAAGATATGCACGAACAGCTTGCCGCCCGGCTTGAGCCAGCCGGAAATACGGGTGAAAAGAGTGTCGTAGTTGCGCATGTGCTCGAACATTTCGATCGAGACGCAGCGGTCAAACTGCGCCGTATCCAGCTCGAGTCGGTTCACATCGCAGGTGATCACTCGGACATTGACCAAGCCCCGGTCGCGGCATGTTGCTTCGATATGCTCGCGCTGGGTATTGGAATTGGAAACGGCGGTGATGCGTGAGCCGGGGAAGCGCTCGGCCATCCACAGCGTCAGCGAACCCCAGCCGCAGCCGAGCTCCAGGATTTCTTGGCCATTGGCAAGTTCGGCACGCTGGCCGTACAGCGCCAACATGGCTTCCTCGGCCTGCTCCAGCGTCTCGTCGCCCTTGGGGTAATAGCAGCTGGAGTACTTCAGGCGCTTGCCCAGGCATAGCTGGAAAAAGCGCGTGGGCACCTCGTAGTGCTGCTCGTTGGCCGCGGCAGTTTCAATCGCAATCGGGCTTTGCCGCAGGCCGTCGAGCAAATCGCGGAAGCGATGGTCGGCTTGGTCAACATCGAACGCCCCCTCGTCGCGCAGGCGCTGCGTGCAAAGACGGCGGATGCCGAGGCGGGTTAGCGGGTCGGGGATCAAGCCGCGCTCGCAAAGGTCGATCAGGGACATGGAAGCTCCAGGTGTCAGCCGCGCTTGGGCGGCCAGGGGAAAAAGGCGCTGACTTGCTGCTGGTATTTCAGGTAGTCATCGCCGCGCGAGCGCAGCGACTGTGCTTCCGTCCACGGGATACCGCTGACGCGGTACAGGAACGCGAACATCACCACCGGACCGACAAGGCTGAGCCAGAAATAATGGCTGCCGACGGCAAGGAAGACATAACTGAACCAGTGCAGCCACTCAAAGAAATAGTTGGGATGACGCGACCACGACCACAGTCCCTCGCGGCAGGTCTTGCCGCGGTTGCCGGCAGCGTTGCGGAATTTGTCCAGCTGCCGGTCGGCAACCGTCTCGCCGACGACTGAAATCAGCCACGTTGCAATGCCGGCGGCAGTCCACCAGCAGAGGTCGTTGTCGTGTCGGCTGGCAGCAGCAAGGAAGGGCAGCGCGAATAGCGTCACCACGACGGCTTGGCCTTGGAAGAACCAGAAGAATTTTGAGGGACTGCCATTCCATTCGGCGCGCAGCGCTTGGTAGCGACCATCTTCTGGCTCGTGCAGCACGCGCCGAAGCAGGTGCAAGCTCAGGCGAGTGCCCCAGAAGCTGCCGAACAAAGCGACCAGCCCGCGCGGAATCTCGGAGCCTTCGGCGAAGGCACCGATGAACAAGGCCGACACTGCCATCAGTCCCGCCCACGCCACATCGACGTAGCCGATGTTCTTGACGCGCATGCATATCGCCCAGACACCAATCATCGTCAGCGCGGAGCCCACCCAGACGGCCAACAGCAGAGTCCACAGGTTCATGCGTAACCCTCCGGTAGGGGCGAGGGGCGGAGCATCCGGTCGAGCTGGAAGATCAGCGGCAGTGCACAGGCCCAACTGAGAGCGAGCGCCGCTATGACCCACGCGACTGGGACGCCAAAGTTGACCGCGTCAAACGCGCCTGCCGCCGACCAGTACGCCAGTGGACCACCGAAGAAACCCAGCACGGCGGTCAGCAGCGGACGGTTGCGCAGGAAGCTCATCGAGTGATTGAGCGTCATTGAGAAAGCGGCCCACAGTGCGATGATCCAGATCGGTGCGAGGTCCGGCCATGGCCATGCGGCCGAATAACGCAGCCAACCGGTCATGGCGAATGCGCTATCGACTACGACGCCGGTGACGATAGCCAGCCCAAGCATCCGCAAGTCGTCGTGGAAGCGGCCGCCGAAGATCAAGGTCGCGACGATGAAAATAGCGGCCGCCAACGGCCCTAGCCAAGCCAGTTGCTGGCCGGCGCCGGCGACGCAGCACAGCCAGACGATCTGGTAACCGACGGCATTGCCAACTTTGAAGCCAAGGGAATTCATCGCATCAAACGCCAGGCACAAACGAGTCGCGACGATTGCCCGACGGCGCTAGCAGCAGGTGTACGTCGCTGATCGCACGCTCGATGAAGCCGCCCTCGCAATAGACCAAGTAGAACTCCCACATGCGGATAAAGCGCTCGTCGTAGCCCAGCGCGCGCACCTGCTCGAGGTGGGCGAAGAAGCGTTGGCGCCAATGGTTCAAGGTCAGGGCATAACTCGGTCCGAAATCCTCGAGGTTAATCAAGCGCAGGTGGCCGGCGCGTCCCGCCGCCTCGACCATCGCCGTCACGCTGGGGATGAAACTGCCCGGGAAGATATGGCGCTTGATGAAATCTACCGACGTCAGTGCCTGCTCATAGCGGTGATCTTCGATAGTGATGGCCTGGATCAGGCCCAAGCCGTCGGGCTTGAGCAGGGAGGCGCACTTGTCGAAATACGTATCGAGGTACTGATGGCCGATTGCTTCGATCATTTCAATCGATACCAACTTGTCGTAGGTCCCGCTTAGGTCTCGGTAGTCCTCAAGCAACAAGGTCACGCGATCAGACAGGCCGGCAGCGGCGATGCGCTCGCTGGCGAGCGCGTGTTGTTCTTTGGAAATCGTCGTGGTGGTGACGCGGCAGCCGTAGTACTTGGCTGCGTGTAGGGCCATGCCGCCCCAGCCGGTGCCGATCTCGACCAAATGGTCGGCAGGCGACAACTGCAACTTTTGGCAAATACGGTCTAGCTTGCGGCGCGAGGCGGTTTCCAAGTCATCGCTGGCATCGGCAAAAATCGCCGACGAGTACATCAGATTATCGTCCAGGAACAATTTGAATAGCGGGTTGCCAAGGTCATAGTGGGCGGCGATATTCTTGCGGCTGCCTTCGCGCGTGTTGCGGCGGAAGGTGTGCAGCGTCCGCATTGCCCAGCCGCCGAATTTCGCCAAGCCGCCTTCCATTCCGTCTAGCAAGTCGCGATTGCGCACCAGGATGCGAACGAGGGATACCAAATCGTCGCAGGTCCAATCGCCGTCCATATACGACTCGCCAGCGCCGACCGAACCGTTTGCGGCAGCGGCGCGGTAGAAAGCGCCATTGCGGACGTGCAGGGTCGCGCGCAGCGGGTCGCCGGCGGTGACGCGGCCAACTACGGTCTCGCCGAGTGAGTCGATAATCCGCAGTTCGCCACCGCGTAACGCGGCCAAGCGCTCGATCAGGCGGCGACGTAGGAATCGATCTAGCATTCCCATCGACGCGGGATTGCTGGTTTGCTCGTGGAAAGAGTCGGCGGGGCTGCTCATGGGTTACTCCGGGCCGGTGGCTGGTCGGTGGTTTTCGGATGCGACAGGAATGGGACGCGTTTGAGCCATAGCCGTGCAGCCTGCCAATAGATGCCCACTGCGACTTTCGCCGTAAGCCATGGATACCGCGCCAGGCATGAAGCCAGCGTGTTGGCGTTCATCTCGCGACGTTCCAAGACCAAGGTGGCGTCGAAATCGCGGGTGTCGCCGTCCATGACGTCCATGTGCACGCGCAGGTAATCGCCGGGAATTCCGAATGCCCAGTGGTACTCGCGGTCCATCGGCAGGAACGGCGAGACATGGAAACGCTTGGCAAATTCCCAGTGCAGGGCCTGACCCTTGTGCGTGGCCTGCGCGACGGGCAACAAATACGAGTGGCGCTCGCCCCAGGGCGTGTTGGTGATTTCGGCGAGGATCCAGTCCAGCGATTCGCCGTCGGAATCAAACCCGTAATAGAAACTGACCGGGTTCATCGTTACGCCAAAATAGCGTCCATGCGTGAGCAAGCGAATCGGCCCGGTCGGACGCCGGCCAAGTTCAGCTTCGACGCGGTCGCGCACGGCTTGGTCGAGTGGCAACTTAGGGTCGCCGAAACAATCCGCGCGGCGGATCTGCGCAATGTTGCGGTGGTTAAAGGACCAGAACCAGCGGTGCGCGAACACGGTGTCGAGTTCCGACAGGTCGATATAGAGTTGAAACATCCGGTAGCAGAAATCGTGCGGTCGCGACGCATAGCGCCGATGGCGTATCCAGCCCTCGTAAATGGCGCTTTTCCCGGCTGTTGCAGGCGTGCTCACCACGTGGCTCCCAGCGCGCGCGCAACCTCGACGCCGCTGCGCAGGCCGTCCTCGTGAAAGCCGAAACCCCAATACGCGCCGGCAAACCAAGTGCGATTGACGCCATTGACCTGGGGCCTGCGAGCCTGCGCAGCGACGCTGGCGTGGGTGTACACCGGGTGCTGGTAGTTCATCGTCGCGATGATTTTTTCCGGCGCAATGTCGGCGGTGCGGTTGAGCGTTACGACGAAAGGCTCCGGAGAGTCGATCGATTGCAGGAGGTTCATGCAGTAGCTGACGGTGCAGTTGGCGTCAGGCGCCGTCGGAATGAACGCATTCCATGCCGCCCAGGCCTTGCGTCGCTTGGGCAGTATCTTCGAATCGGTATGCAGCACGGTTTCGTTGTCTTGATAGGTGATCGCGCCCAAGACGTCGCGCTCGAGCTCGCTAGCGTCGGCCAGCAGGGCCAAGGCTTGATCGCTGTGACAGGCCAGCACGACCTGATCAAATAGGTCGTCGCCCGCGTCCGTGGTCACGGTCACGCCGCCGTCGCCGCGTGTGATGCGCCGCGCCGGGCTGCCCAGTCGCACCTGCACGTTCCAATTCTTCTCGAGCGCACCGATATAGGTTGACGAGCCACCCGTGACCACGCGCCATTCAGGGCGCTGGTCGACCTGCAGCATGTGGTGGTTGTCCATGAAACGTACTAAGTATTTCGCTGGGAAATCGAGCACCTGCGCCGAAGGCGATGACCACAGTGCCGAGGCCATCGGGATCAAGTGGTCTTCAATGAAGAAGCGGGAGTAGCCGTTGGCGCTCAGGTAGTCACCCAGCGTCGGGCCGTCGCCGGCCTCATCGAGCAAGGTGCTGCATTCGCGATAGAAACGCAGGATCTCGCGCACCATGCGCAGGAATTTCGGCGACAATAGGTTTGACCGCTGGCAGAACATCGCGTTGAGATTGGTGGCGTTGTATTCCAAGCCATTGCGCGCGTCTTGCACTGAAAAGCCCATCGTCGTCGGCTGCGAGGCAACGCCTAACTCGGCAAACATTTTTGTCAACAGCGGGTAGTTCATCGGGTTGTGCACGATGAACCCGCTGTCAATCGAATATTCGCGCCCAGCCTGGACCACGCGATGCGTATGGGTGTGGCCGCCGAGGCGCGTGTCCTTTTCGAACAGCACGACCTCATGGTGGCGTGACAGCAGCCAAGCTGCGCCGAGACCGGCGATGCCGCTGCCGATGACGGCGATTTTCATTC
>JBBSAA010000092.1:0-10348 GCA_038252715.1 Lysobacterales bacterium
AGGCTCGATGCCGGCGTGTGCGCAGCGCGCGTCATAAATATTGACGAGTCCCTCGCCGCACAACAAACGCTCGTAGGACACGCGGCCATAGCGCTTGGAGAGAAACGACAGAAGGAATATTTCATCTTCGTTGCGTGGTGCAAAACTAACGTGTCCACCCTCAGTTTCAAGCACGGTGAAGCCATCTGGCAGTTGTTTGATTGCGGCCAGGCCCAAGCCGGTGCCTGGCCCGAGCACGACGCGCACGCTCTCGCCTTCAACGCCGCGTTCGCGTTTCATCGGAATGCCGATTGGCTGCAAATCTGTAGGCACCAGTACCGGCAAGGCCCAGGCGACCGCGGCGAAATCGTTGATCACGTGCAGCCTGTCGACGTCGAGTGCGGCTTTCATCGCCGCGATAGAAAACGTCCAGTGGCTGTTCGTGAACAGCACTTCGTCGCCGGTGACGGTGCCGGCTACCGCGAACACCGCGACTTTCGGGCGGTGCTTAGGTGGGAGATCCTTGAGGTATTCGTCCAAGGCGTGCGCGAGCGTGGGGAAGTCGCGAACCAGGAAATTCCGCGGCGACTCGAGGCCGCTGCATACGTATTCACTGTCCGCGCTGCCCAAACTAGCGATCGCAAAGCGCGCATTGGTGCCGCCGATGTCCGCAACCAGGCACAGGGCGCCGTCCGGAAGCGGATCCGCTGGCTCCGGCGTCGTGTTCGCGCTCATCATCCTGCCGCTCCCGAGGTGTTCCACTGCCGCCCCACCATTGTTTTCATGATCCGAGGTACATACAATAATTTCCAAATGACAACGCTGTCAATTCGGGGGCCGTCCCGGTCTACGTCTGTCACAATGTAGGGATGAAAGCGCCAATGACCAACAATGGGCGGGTTCGTATCGAAGACGTTGCACGCATTGCCGGCGTGTCGATGAAGACCGTCTCGCGCGTGCTCAATCACGAACCCAATGTCCGCGAGGACACGCGCCAGCGCGTGCAGCAGGCCGTGAGCGAGATGCGCTACAAGCCGCATCCCTCGGCGCGCAGCCTGGCTGGCCAGAAGTCTTACTTGATCGCCCTGCTGTATGACAATCCATCGGCGAACTATTTGATGGAAGTGTTGGGCGGCGTACTGGAGGCCTGCGAGGCCAACCACTACAACATGCTGCTCAGCCCGGTGGTCTATGACAGCGCGGATTTCCTGCCGGCCGTGGATGCGATGCTGTCCCACTCGCGCGCGGATGGCCTGCTGCTGACGCCGCCGCTCACCGATCATCCTGGCCTGCTGGCGCATCTTGACGACATCGGCCTGCCCTACGCCAGCATTTCGCCGAAGGTTCGCACCGACCGCATCGGCGTCACCCTCGACGAGCAACAGGCCGTCGTTGAAATGATGGACCACCTGGTCTCGTTGGGGCATCGCCGCATCGCGCATATCAAGGGCCATCCGGCGCACGGCGCCAGCGAGTGGCGCTTGGCGGGCTATAAAGAAGGCCTCAAGAAAGCCGGCCTGAAGTTCGACGCTAGCTTGGTGGTGAACGGTGAATTCTCGTTTGATTCCGGCGTTGCCGGCGCCACCAAGCTGCTCAAGCTTGGCCAGCGGCCCACTGCGATCTTCGCGGCCAACGACGACATGGCGGCCGGCACCATCCACGTGGCCTGCGAAATGGGCCTGTCGGTTCCGCGTGACATCTCGGTCTGCGGTTTCGATGACACGCCGGTCTCGCGGCAAATCTTTCCGTCGTTGACCACGGTGCGCCAGCCTAGCCACGAGATGGGCGGCATCGCCGCACTCGAGTTGCTTAAGTCGATCCGCAATCGCGAAGACGGCGGCATGGTGCGTATGCCGTACGCGCTGAAGCTGCGGCAATCCACCGCGATCGCCCCGACCGATTAGTCGGGACGATCGACCTTGCTGTAGCAGCCGTGGCATTGCGTCGTTACCTCAATCACCAGAAGGTCGCGTACAGCGCGATCAAGATCGCAGTCACGCCCAGCGCGCCCATGTTGAATCCAGTAGTCGTGCCATAGGCCACATCGTCGGTGCGGATCAAATTCGCCGCCTCCGAACGGGCCGGCGGGCTAGCCAGCGACACGATGACGGCCAGCGCAAGCGCGGCCAAGAACACGATGCCGACGCGATCCATGAACGGCAGCTCCGGCCAAAAAAACTTCAGCGCGATCGACATCACAAATGAGCCAATGGCCGCGGTGAGCGCACCCGCTTCATTGGCGCGTTTCCAGAACAGGCCCAACATGAAGATGACCACGATGCCCGGGGTAAAGAAGCCGGTGTATTCCTGGATGTATTGGAACGCCTGGTCAAAGCTGCCCAGCAGCGGCTTGGCCGTGGCAATCGCCAGCACAATGGCGACGATCGCGGCGATGCGGCCCACTTTCACCAAGTGCGTTTCGCTGTGCGTCTTGTTGTTGCGCGCATAGAAGTCGAGCGTGAAAATTGTGGCGACGGAATTGATCTTCGACGCCACCGACGCGACGATAGCCGCGACCAGGGCCGCGAAGACTAGGCCGAGGATGCCGCTAGGCAGCAAGGCCATCATGGTCGGATAGGCCTGATCGGATTTTTCCAGTCCCGGCGCCAGCAGGACGGCAGCAATGCCGGGCAGCACCACGATCACCGGCATCAACAATTTCAGAAACGCGGCAAACACCACGCCCTTCTGTGCCTCGCGGATGTCCTTGGCCGCAAGCGCGCGCTGGATGATGTACTGGTTAAAACCCCAGTAGCTGATATTCATGATCCACATGCCGCCAATCAGCACGCTCAAGCCCGGCAGATCTTTGTAGAAGGGATTGTCCGGGTGAAGAATCATGTGGAAGTGCTCAGGACGCGCCGCCCACAGCGTCTGGAAGCCGGCGACGACGCCAGCACCGGCGCCAAGCTTGTCGAGGGTGAGCCCGGCAATGAGTAGTCCGCCCAGCACCAACAAGGACACCTGCACGATATCGGTCAAGGCCACGGCTTTGAGGCCGCCGTAAAGTTGGTAGGCGAGCGCGAAGAAGCCAAGCAAGGCCAAGGCAAGCAGCTGATCCATGCCGGTGACAGCGGCCACCGCAATCGATCCCAGCCACAGGATCGAGGTCAGGTTCACGAACACGTACAGGCCAAGCCAGAACACCGCCATCAGCGTGCGAATATTGGGTCCGTAACGCTGCTCGAGGAATTGCGGCATCGTATAGATGCCGTTGCGCAGGAAAATCGGCAGGAAGAACTTACCGACGATCAGCAGGGTCAGCGCTGCCATCCATTCGTAGGAGGCGATGGCCAGACCGATGGCGTAGCCGGAACCCGACATGCCAATGATTTGTTCAGCAGAAATATTCGCTGCAATCAGCGAGGCGCCGATGGCCCACCAGGGCAAGGACTTGCTGGCGAGGAAATAGTCTTTCGCGGACTTTTCATGGCCGGCCTTCTCGCGCGACACCCACTGCGCGAGGATGAAGATGCCAGCCAAGTAGGCCAGCACGATACCGATATCAAGCGGGGAAAGTGTCATCACGTCCTCTTCGTGGCCCGGCGGCCGGCTGGTGAAACCCGACGGCATCGTCCCAAGAAAAGCGCGGCCCCGCTATGGCGGGGCCGCGCGGGGACGCCAGTCTTAGAACGACTTCTTGATCCGCAGGCCGTAGCTACGCGGCTCGTTGAGGAAGCGGATATTGCTTCCGACCGAACCGACCAGCTCTTTCTGCGACACGTCCTTGTTGCTCAGGTTCGAGCCGAACGCTTCAAGACGCAGGCTGCCGTCCGGGCTAGTGAAGCCGATGCCGGCATTGAAGTTCGTGTAGCCATCCTGACGATCCGGATAGCCGGCTTCGAACGCGGTCAGCACCGTGGTACCGCGATAGACGTCGCGGTTGTTGTACTGGGTGAGGTAGTACGCCGAGCGGTAGGACGCGAGAACCTGCCAGTCGAAGCTCCAAGCCTTGAGGTTAATGGTCTGCTGCAGACGTGCGTTCAAGGTGAACTTGGACGTCAAGGGCAGCTCATTGCCTTTCAGGTCGATCAGCTTGGTACCGGCAACGCCGGCGCCGCCGTAATCGAGCGTACGTACGTCGGCAACGATGCCTTCGCGGATTTCACTGTCGAGGTACAGACCGTTCAACTGCAGCGTAAAGCCGCCGCCGAGCGACATCACGCTTTCCGCTTCGATACCGTACAGCCGACTCTTACCCACGTTGCGGTTCACCAGCGAATAGCCGGCTGGGTTGCCGAACTGGTCATAGGCAATAACGGTCAGGTCCTGGAACACCTGGTCGCTGTAGTCATACATGAAGCCAGCGACGCTGTAGGTGGACTTGCGGCCGCCCATCTCGAAGCTGTCCTTGAAGCCAACCTCATACGAGATGATCGATTCGGGCTTGTAAGTCTCCGGGATTTTGGCGACGTCGAAGCTGTCGTTGAAACCGCCCGCCTTGTGGCCGGTGGACACCGTGCCGTACAGCAGGCCGTTGTCGCCCACATCAGATTCGAAACCAGCGCGCCAGTCGGTGAAGTTGAACTTGCTGCTGCCCAACTGCTGCGACGGGGTACCAATGACCGTAAACGAATGCGTGCCCGCCACACAGTCGTTGGTGTCGCCGCCGTTGTCTGGGCGATCAACGCAGCCGCCATTCGGATTCGTGCCATCGGCGATCGGCCCAATCTGCTGGAAGATGGTGTCGAAGCGGCCAGGCGTCAGGATGCCAGCGAGCAAGAACCGAGCTGCCTGCTGCGGCGTCAGTCCGATCACGTTGTAATCGGTACGCTGCGAGAGCGCCGGACGGAAGCCCGGTGTGCCGAGGCGAACACTGAAGCAGCACGAGCCATTGCCACCCAAACCAATTGTCCAGTTGCCGCCAATGCCGAAGCGGTACTTCGATTCTTCGGTGTAGCGCACGCCGCCCTTGATGCGGAAGCGGTCGGTTAAATCATAGGTGCCGTCTGCAAAACCAGCCCAAGAATTGCCGCGAACGTCAGGCATCGTGAACTCGGTGCCCGAATAGAACACGCCCTTGTCGGCCAGCGAGAACAAACCGACCTTTTGATTTTCATGGAAGTAAAAGCCGCCCACGGTCCAGCGGAAGCGCGAGTCGTCATTCGAGAACAGGCGCAATTCCTGCGTCTGTGCCTTGGACTTGGTTTCCCAGTAATTGGTCGAATACAGGTCGTAGTCGGGGCGATTGCCGTCGTTGCTGCCGGCAGGACGCTGCGTGAGGTCGCGACCGGGCCAATCGGTACCGGCGCTGTTGGCATTGACTTGGTAGTAGTCCACGTCGCGGTAGCTGCCGTTGTATTCCAGCGTCAGCTTGCCGAAGTCGTAGCTGACCGTGGCCTGCGCGCCCCAGACCTGCGAATCAACATAACCCTGCGCGCCGAAATACACGACCCGGCGCATGTCGAAATCTTTCGGGGCCACCTTGCCGGAAACAACCGAACCAAAAATGTTCGAGCCCGGATAGCCGGTGCCGCCTTCCTGGCCCATGTCGACCATGCCGAAGATCGTCAACTTATCGCTGGGCTTGATCAGCAGGGAAATACGGCCGGATTTCTCGTCGCGCGAGCCGGCAGCTTCCAAGCGTGGGTCACCGACGTTCGTGTACGAACTGCCGCTATTGACGCGATAGCCAGCGACGCGCAGCGCCGCGATGTCGGTCATCGGCAGGTTGATGCCGAATTCCTCGGTGTCCATCTGGCGGTTGCCAACTTCACCCAGCACGTAGCCATTGATGGCGCCAAGCTCAGGCTTCTTGGTAACGATATTCAGCGTGCCGGCGAGTGCGTTGCGTCCGCGCAGGGTCCCCTGCGGGCCTTTGTTCACTTCGACGCGATCGAGGTCATAAAACATGCCGCCCAATCCACGCGGGCGCGCGATGTAGGCGCCATTGATGTGCGGTGCGGCGCCCGGATCACCGAGCTCGGTGTTGTTGGCCGAACCGACACCGCGGATGAAAATTTCGAGGTTGCCTTCCTGATTGGAAATATTCAGGCCGGGAACGGCCACCTGCAAATTGCGGATGTCGTTGTTGATCGCCATGCCGCGCAGATCGTCCTGGCTCAGGGCCTGGGCGGTACCTGCGTATTTCTGCAGATCCTGTTCGCGGCGTTCGACGGTCACCGTGACGCCGGTAATGTCGGTGGCTTTCTTATCGGCTTTTTCTTTGTCATCCGCGCTAGCAGCCGGCGTTTCAGCAGCGCTCGCGGCATCGCCGGTAACGGCCGACGAATCGGCAGCGGCAACTTGGCCGGCCAGCGCGAGCGCTAGCAGGGCAATACTCGTCTTGGGACAAGAAAAACAGCTCTGGGTGCTCATGGATCCCCTCCCGCGTGATGTTTGATTGTTCTTGGTCTCGACCGTTTCCGGCGACCGGCCCGGACCGCCGATTCCCCTCGGCCCGGCAGCGCGGTAGAGTTTTAACTCAGTTATGACAACGCTGTCAACAATTGGACAAATAATTTATATGATCGATTTAAGCGTTATAAATCATATAGATAGATGGCTAATTGCCGGCCTTTTACTTGCTTGCGCAGGACAGGACGATGTCCGGATTGGTCCCAAGCGCGACTTTTGAAACCGACAGGTCCAGCTTGCCGCTCGCCTCGATACCAAACGGCACCGTGAGTTTCCCGGTGTCTGCCCCGACCAAGCGCAGGCACTTGAGTGGAACGCCAACGGTGCGCCAACTGGCGCTCGGAATCTTGGCCAAATCAGCGGCGACTGGCAGCCGACCGACACAGTCGGTGCCGCAGCTGGTGAGCCAGGACACGTCGCCGGCTGCGAGCGAGTCAATCTTCATCGTCACCACCAGCAGCACGTCGCCATTGGTTTCTCGATTGAGGTCGCGCGGCGTTTGCGCCACGAATGAAAACGCCGCTTTACCCGCGCCTGACCACATGAAGCGTCGCGCATCTTCCTGAGCGCTGTGATCGACGGCGCTAACCTTGAGCCGTCCATCGCGGGTTGCGAACGGCAGCTGCGTCACGTCCGCGGTGACGCCATCGCTGCCAGAAATTTTCAGCTGCACGCCCGGTGCCAGCGCGGCGCGCGCGTAGAACACGCCGGTGGGCGATTCCCCGCCCACCACACCCGACTGCTCGGGCAAGGGCGCCAAGTTGCCGGCGTCGGCATAGCGTAAGCCAAAGCCGTACGCGAATAGCGGGTCATAACCAGCCTGCCCTACGTTTAGCGGTGTTTGCACGGCGGTGCGCGGCCACGAGAACGACAGCTTGCCGGTGAAGTCGTGTGCGACTTTTCCGTCTGCTGCGCGCAGCAGGACATCGGCAATACCGCCGCCTTCCGAACCGGGCAACCACGCAGCGACAAACGCGTCGCTAGCGTTGATTTCGCGATTCATCCACAGCGGACGACCGGACAGGAATACGCTGACCACGGGAATGCCGGCGTCCTTGAATTTCTTCAGCAAGGCCAGCTCGGTGCCCTGCCCGCCACGGTATTGCAGGTTGGACAGGTCGCCTTGAAATTCTGCGTACGGGTCTTCGCCAAATACGACGATCGCCACGTCGGGCTTTTCCCGATAGACGCCGTCTGCGGCGAGATCGGCTCTGCCACCGGCGGCAGTCACCTGCGACTGGATCCCGCGCCAGATGGTTTCCGAATTGGGGAAATATTCCGGCTTGGTGCCTGTGCCCTGCCAGGTCAAGGTCCAACCGCCGGCCTGCGCCGCGATGCTGTCAGCGGCGTCACCGGCCACAAGGATTTTCTGCTTGGAATTGAGCGGCAGCAGCTGATTTTCATTCTTGAGCAACACCAGCGACTTTCGCACCGCTTCGCGCGCGATCGCGCGATGCTCGGGGCTGCCAATCAATTCAAACTTGCCACCGAGGGCGCGTTTGGACGGCGGCACGCCATCGAATAGGCCCAGGCGCAGCTTGACGCGCAGGATGCGCGAGACCGCATCGTCGAGTCGCGCCATCGGGATCTCGCCCGATTTCACCTGGCGCACCGCGCTCTCGTAATAGCCGCGCCAGCTTTCGGGCGCCATCAACATATCGACGCCGGCATTGAAAGCCGCCGCGCAATCTTCGTTGGTGCAGCCGGTGACTTGGCCATGGGCGTTCCAATCGCCGACGACGAAGCCGCCGAAGTTCATCCGGCCCTTCAGCACATCGGTTAGTAGGTCGTGGTTGCCGTGCATCTTCACGCCATTCCACGACGAGAACGAGGCCATCACGCTTTGCACGCCGGCGTGGATGGCGACCGGATACGGCGCACCGTGCACCGCGCGCAGCTCTTTTTCGCTCACGCGCGTGTCGCCTTGGTCCTTGCCTTCGTCGGTACCGCCATCGCCCAAGAAGTGCTTGGCCGAAGAGAGCACATGGGCTCCGTCCAGGAAATCCTTGCTGCCCGGCTTTCCTTGCAGGCCTTCGACTACGGCGGCGGCGTAGCTGGAGACGATGCGTGGATCTTCCGAATAACCTTCATAGGCGCGGCCCCAGCGATCGTCGCGCGGCACGGTCAAAGTGGGGGCGAAGGTCCAATCGGCGCCGGTGGCGCGCAATTCTTCGGCCGTCGCGCGCGCAATGCGGCGAATCAAGGCTGGATCACGCATCGCGCCGAGGCCGATGTTGTGCGGATACAGCGTCGCACCGACGACATTATTGTGTCCGTGCACGGCGTCGATGCCGAACAGGATCGGCACGGCGGTATTTCCGCCAGAGGTGTCCATGGACGCGGCATAGAACGCGTCGGTCATCGCCAGCCATTCGGAAGGCGGCGCGAACTCGTGGCCGTTCGGGCCGGAATTTCCACCCGCCAAAATCGAGCCCAAGCGATATTTGCGGACATCGTCCGGCGTCACGCTGCCGATGTCGGCCTGCACGATCTGCCCGACTTTCTCTTCAACCGTCAGCTTCGCCAGTATTTCCTGCACGCGACGCTCGAGCTTGGCGTCATGCCGGAACGGCCACACCGCTGTCGGCCAGTCCTTGGGGTGAATCGTGGTGTCGGGCGTGGAATCGGGCGCGGCGATCGGCGCGGTCTGGGCGGTGGCGAGTCCGGTGGCCAACACCAGGGACGCCGTCGCGGCAAGCAGGAACGTGTGACGCGCGAACTGGCGCCGTCCGTGGGTCGTGGTCTTCAAAGTTTCTTCCCTCCCAGGAATCGGACGTAACCTGATGCCCGCGGCCGCCCGTGCCGTCGGAGTCACTAACTTTCCCCAGAATGACAGCGTTGTCAATCATTGCTGGGCCGACGTGGCACGCCCGCCGGTCCGAGTTGCCGGATCAATCCTCCAGTCAGAAGCCTTGATCAGGCGTTGAACGAGTCTCCATCCGCCGCCAAATGCGCCAGCAAGGGCGCGGGTGTCCACGCCTCGCCCTGGTAGCCGGCGGCGTAACGGCGCATCGCCGCGACCACGTGATCCAAACCTACTGAGTCAGCATGGAACATCGGGCCGCCCCGCCACGCCGGGAAGCCGTAACCGGCCAGATAGACGATGTCGATATCGGAAGCTTTCGCGGCAATGCCTTCGGACAGGAGCAGCGCGCGCTCGTTGGCCAGTGCAAACAATAAGCGGTCGACGATTTCTGCGTCATCGATATCGCGACGCGTCAAACCCAGCGCCTGAGAATTTTTTACGATGATGTCTTCAACGTCCAACGACGGTCGCGCGGTGCGATCTCCCGGCGTGTAGTCGTACCAGCCTTTGCCTACCTTCTGGCCGAAACGGCCGTGCTCGCACACCAAGTCGGCGGTTTTTGAATAGTGCATTTGCGGCTTTTCGACATACCGCCGCTTGCGAATGGCCCAACCAATATCGTTGCCGGCCAAGTCACCCATGCGGAACGGGCCCATCGCAAAACCAAATGTCTCCATCGCCCGGTCCACCTGCTGCGGCAACGCGCCTTCATCAAGCAGGAAACCCGCTTGCCGCAGGTATTGCTCGAGCATCCGATTGCCGATGAAGCCGTCGCAGACCCCGGCCACGACCGCGGTCTTCTTGATCGCCTTGGCCACCGCGAGCGCAGTCGCCAGTACGTCTTTCGCGGTTTCTGCGCCGCGCACGATCTCCAGCAGCTTCATCACGTTTGCCGGGCTGAAGAAATGCATGCCGACCACGTCCTGCGGCCGACGGGTAAAGCCGGCGATGCGGTTGAGATCGAGCGTGGAGGTATTGCTGGCGAGGATCGCACCGGGCTTGGCCACGGCATCGAGCTGCGAGAAAACCGCTTTCTTTACGTCGAGGTCCTCGAATACCGCCTCGATGATGAGGTCGACATCGGTCAAATCGTCGTAGGACAGGCTAGTCGTCAGCAGGGCCATGCGCTGTTCCACCTGCTCGGCGCTGAGCTTGCCTTTCTTCGCACTGTTCTCGTAATTTTTTCGGATCGTGGCGACGCCGCGC
>JBBSAA010000093.1:0-10345 GCA_038252715.1 Lysobacterales bacterium
CTGTTCCATCGCCGAAAAACTCAGCGCGATGCGACCCGAGGTGCCGAACGGCCGCAGTCGCAAATCGACGCGATGGCTGAACCCGTCCGCCGTCACCTCGCCCAGCAGTTGTGCCAGGCGCTGGCCCAAGCGCGTGAAATAGGTTTCAGCATCCAGCGGCCGCGCACCGTCGCTGTCGCCGTGCTCAGGAAAGGCGTAGATCAAGTCGATGTCGGACGAAAAATTAAGTTCGCCGCCGCCGAGTTTTCCCAACGCAAACACCACCAGGGATTGGACTTCGCCGGAAGCATTGCGCACGAGCCCGTGACGGGCTTCGAACTGCGCCGACAAGGCTTCAAGTCCCGCTGCCAAGGCCCACTCGGCAATTCGGCTGCTGCCGGCCAGCGTTTGTTCGACGCTGTCGATGCCGCTGATATCGCGCCAGACCAAGCGCGTGGATTGCGCCGCGCGCCATCGGCGCAGCTGCGCTGGCCAGTTGGCGTCTTGGTCTGGCAACAGCGGCGGTGGCGGCTGCAGGGGCTCGTCGAGCGTGGCGAGCAAGGCCGGCTGACGGCATAGGGTATCGATCGCGAAATCGCTCGCCATCGCCAGCTGCGCCAAGGCATCGCGTCGCGTCGAATCCGCAGCGAGTTCCGGCTGAGCCTGGTGCAGTCGCGCAAGCGATCTGTCGACGAGGGCGGTCAGGGCGGCGTCGAAGGACTCGGGCATGACGCGATTCTGCCACAGCCGTCCATGCACTCCGGCCCGTAACCGATCGCCGCGGCGCCATGCAAAAAGAAAAGCCCGCAGCGCAATGCGACTGCGGGCTTTCCGCTCCCTCCCCCACGATGGCAGCCGGGGGCAACCTCTGCCACCGTTGCCGCAGGATGCCCGTTGCTCGGCAGCACTTCAAGCCCGGGACCGACTACAGCAGCAGCCAGGTCACCAGCCCAAGGAATACGCCCATGCTGACCACGTCCGTGATCGTAGTCAGGAAGATGCTCGAAGCCGTGGCCGGGTCCGCACCGCAGCGCTTGAGCACCAAGGGAATCGCCGTGCCAGCGACGCCCGCCACCATGCAGCTAAAGGCCATCGCGAACATCGTGATCAGGGCCAACATCAGCGGCGGCTGCGCGCCGTGTTCACGGCTGGCGACGATGAACATGGCGATACCGGCCAATGCGCCGGTGATCAGGCCATTCATCAGTCCCAACAAGGCTTCCTTTCCGATCAGGCCGAGGACATTCGCGCCGCGCAGCTCGCCCAGCGTCATGCCTCGCAGCAATACCGCCATTGACTGACAGCCCAGGTTGCCGCTCTGGCCACCCAATACCGGCAGGAACATTGCCAGCACCACGACGGAATTGATCGTGTCCTTGAAGATTCCGACCACGGCCGCGGACACGAACACCGTCAGCAGGTTGATCTGCAGCCAGGGATGGCGAAACTTGAAACTGCGCATCAAAGGCGTGGCGAGGCGTTCTTCCTTCTCGACACCGACCATGGCGCCGGCCTGCGCTGATATTTCAAACGCCTGCTGCTCAAACAGCGCCTGCCCGCGCACTTGGCCGACCAAGGTGCCGTCTTCTTCGCAGACCGGGTACACGGGAAAATGCCGGGTCACGACCTCGCGCATCGCTTCAACCAAGGTTTGCTCAGGGCGCAGGAAAAACGGCGCGCGCAGCATGACCTGATCCAGCGTCTGTTCGGGTTCGGCATACAACAGTTCACGGAAAGCGGTAACGCCGATCAGCCGGTTCTGCGCGTCGATGACGAACAGGTAGGTGACCATGCGATTGCGGATTGTCTCGCGCAGCACGTCGGTGGCCGTGGCCACGCTGGTGCCGCTGCGAAAAACTGCCGGTGGGTGCTCAAGCAAGCGACCGACCGTGCCTTCGGGATAGCGCTGGGCGTCGCTCCAATCGGTGCCGACTGGCGCCGACTCCATGATCAGCGCGCGCGACTCTTCCGACATGGCGGCGAGGATGGCATTGGCCCGCGCCTGTGGCAGCGAGGCCAGCAGCTTCGCCACTTCGACCGGGTCGCGGGCGTCCAAGCGCTCGATCGCAGTTTGCGTGTCGAGCGACGCTACTTTGGACAACAGGGCGGCTTGTGCGTCGAGGCTCACGGGGGTTCGCGGTCCGGCGGGCTAAGGTCGATAGGTTAGCCCATGATGCAGGCCGATGGCGGATACAACGCGGAAAGCGCTGCAATCGCGGCCATCGTCGGGCAAGGTGCATTGCGCATGCTCGGTCAGCGGCGCTTTCGCCCTTCCGCCATCAGGGACGGGCCGGTTCGGTCGGCGGGATGCCAGCGCAGGACGACACCGCGGGCGCGCGCGCTTGCTTGCACAACTCGGTGCGCACGCGCACCACGCGCGCGACCAGATAGTCCGGGGGCGCGTCCATCGCGGCGAGCTCTTTCTCGGCGCGGCTGATCACCTCGCCAGCGGCGGGATAGTCTTTGGTCAATAGCAGCGCATGCGCCCACACCGAGCGCGCCTTCACGGCATTGTAGTTCGGCGCTGGTTCCAGTCGGTCGGCCATCGCTACCGCTTTCGCGGCCTGTTCGGCCCCGTATGCAAATCGGTTGACGCGCAGGGCTTGGTCAGCCAAGTCGGTGAGCGCGGTCACGATCATCGGGTGATCACCGCTGAAGACGCGCTCGCGCATCTGCGCCGAGCGCTGCCAAAGATCGAAGGCTTCCTGAGTTTTCCCCGCGTCCTGCGCCCGCAGCGCGCGATTATTAAGCAAGATCGCCACCTCCGGGCTGCCATTGGGATGCAACGCATCTACTTCCGTTTGCGCCTGTTGGTACAGGATCTCGGCGCGGGCGCCATCGCCCACACCGTCAGCGGCCTGGGCAAGGCTGGCCAGCATGATTGCGTGGTCGGACGCGGCACTGGTGGAATGACGCGGCGGCGGCAAGGCCGCGGCGCGGCGCAGGACTTCGTCAGCGCGTCGATAGTCCTCGGTGCGCAAGTAAACATTGCCAAGGTTAGCCATCGCGATGCCGTACAGCGCTTCCGATTGCAGGCCATTGGCCTCCATCGTGGCGATCAACTGCCGATACAGGGACTCGGCTTCCGGCAAGCGGTCCTGCTCTTGCCGCAGCTGTGCAATGCCCTCACTAACTTCCAAGGTCCGAATATCGACTGCTCCAAACGCGCGCGTGCTCTGGGCCAGCGCCAAGCCGAGTTCGCGTTCGGCCGCATCGAGCTTGTAACGGCTGCTCATGCTGTAGCCGAGTGCGTAATGAATTCTTGAGGACAAGTCGGGCCGACTGGGAAAGCGCAGTGCTACTTTCGCTGCAGCGTCGTCAACCGCTTGGCTGAGCGTGATTTCACTGTCGGCATCAAACGGATCGGATTGACTGAGCACGTCAATCAAGAAGCTGTTCACCTGCTCGGTATCGGCCGCCGCGCGCCGCGCCTGTTCGGCCTGCCAAAATGCGGTGGCGGTCGCAGCAATAATTGCCAGCATGGCCACGCTGGCCGCGAACGTGCCGATGCGATGCCGACGCACGAACTTGCCCAGACGATAGGCGGCTGAATCAGGCGACGCCAGCACCGGCTTGCCCTCGAGGTAGCGACGGATATCGTCCGCCAACTCTTGCGCCGAACCATACCGTCGCAGCGACTGCTTGTGCATCGCCTTGGCGACGATGCGCTCCACGTCGTCGCTGAGCTGGGCCAGCCGCGACTTGCGCACGTCCTCGGCCAGCGCCGCCCGCGCAAGCGCGACACTCAGCCGTTCGGGAATGGTCTCGCACACCGTCCGCTCGGCTTCTGCGGGTCGCAAGCCAGCCAGTTCATAGGGCCGGATTCCAGCGAGCAGCTGATACAGCACGACGCCGAGCGAATACACATCCGAGCTGGTCGTCAACGCCTCTTGCCGCACCTGCTCGGGGCTCGCGTAGGCCGGGGTCATTGCGGTCAGCGAGGTTGGTGCGCCATTCGCAGCCTGCGGTTCTTGCTCGAGAATCTTGGCAATGCCGAAATCCAGCAGGCGCGGCTCGCCGTTGTCGCCGACGAGGATATTGTCGGGCTTGAGGTCGCGGTGCACGATCAAATGCCGGTGCGCTTCCTGCACGCCGTCGCAGACTTTCGCGAACAAGGCCAAGCGTGCACGGACGTCGAGTGCTTTTGCTTTGCAATAGTCAGTGAGTGAGACGCCGTCGACGTATTCCATCACCAAGTACGGAATGCCACCTTGGGTCGTGCCGCCATCGAGGATACGGGCAACGTTCGGATGGCTCATGCGCGCGAGGATGCTGCGCTCGTCTTCGAACCGAGATATCAGCTGGCGGCGGAAATCGGCCTGTGCGGTGAGGTGCACCGGCCGGATCAGTTTGATCGCGACCTGCTGTTCATAGACATCATCGGCGCGGCGACCTAGGTACACCACGCCCATGCCGCCGGCCTGCAGCGGCCGCAAGAGTTCGTAATTGCCCAGTCGCTCCCCGACCAGCGGAAATACGGGCACCGCCTCGTCTGGCTCGGCGGGTCGGGACGACGTTGATGCGCTGCGTTCGGGATTTACCGTTACCACGGTTTCAGGCAGGAAGCTCGCCGCGGCAGCCGCCGCATCGGCATCCAGCAGGCGCAACACGCGCTGTTCCATATCGACCGGCAGCGACTGCGCGGCCAGCCACGCGCGCCGGGCCGCTGGCGCCTGTATCAACGCGCGCTCGAACCATTGCAGCGCCTGCACTTCCATCGACGTATTCATTGGCCTTCCCTTGCGGCCGCCTCGCGACCTGACACTAGCAGAAGGCGCAGGACGGGGCGGAACCGGCTCATGCAAGGGGCCCTTGCTATGCTCGGCCCATGGATGCCGACATCACCGTACTGCTCGCCGCCTGGCGCCGGGGCGACACCAGCGCGCGCGATCGGCTGGTACGGGTGGTGTATCCGGAGCTGCGCGCGGTCGCGGACCGCCAGCTGCGTGGCGAGCGCGCCGGCCATACCCTGCAACCCACGGCGCTGGTCAATGAGGCCTACTTGCGGCTGAGCGGCCTTGATCGCAACGACTGGCAGGACCGCAGCCACTTCGTGCGCATGGCGGCACGCCTGATGCGGGAAATCTTGGTCGACCACGCACGGCGCCGCGACGCCGCCAAACGCGACGGCGGACAACGCGTGACCCTGACCGGGCTGGAGCTTGCCGACGAGGCTGGCGATATCGATGTCATCGGCCTGGATGCCGCGCTGGCGCGGCTCGAGCGCATTGATCCGGACAAAGGCAGGGTGGTCGAGTTGCGCTACTTCGGCGGCCTCACCGTTGAAGAAACCGCCGAGGCGATGGCTATTTCGCCCGCCACCGTGAAGCGCCACTGGCAGGCGGCACGGGCTTGGTTGCACGATGCCCTAACCGCACCGCCACCCGCCGACTGAGTTTCGTGAGCCGGATTTCCGGCATCTGCCGCCTTCCTTGTTGAACCCGGAGGAAAACGCCATGAACCAAGTACGAACGCGATCGCTGCTGCCAATGCTTGTCCCCCTGTTGTTGTCGCTGGGGGCTTGTGGGCAGGCGAGCGCCCCGAATGAGGACACGTCGAGCTTCGCCACCAATCCCGACGCCACCGGTGGAATGCCGAGTGCGAACGACATGAATAGCAATGCCGGCCAAGCGTACGAGCCAGCTGCCCCCTTGAACGATGCCGGAGCCTTGCCAGCTAGCAGCGACGGCATGCAGCGGGTTGCACTCATCGACCGGAACGGTTTCGAGCGGCCCATGCCGGCGCTGACGCTGGACCTTCCCGTGGGCTGGTCCATGCAGGGCGGCGTGACCTGGAACGGTGAGGGCCGTTGCGCGAGTTCGCCGCGTTACGAAATGCGCGCAAGCTCACCCGACGGCACCCAAGCAGTGGAAATATTGCCGGCTGAAGCCTGGCAATTCAGCAACCTGCCGACCATGGGTATCGACATGCCGTGTGCGAACTGGCGGATCGATAACGTTCGCGACTACTTACAGTCGCTGGTGCAGCGCAAACGTCCCGGCGCGCGCATCCTCGACTATCGCCCGCGCCCGGAGCTCATCACGTTTCAGGCGCCACCGTCCACAGGCCAGGATCGTTACTGGAAAGAGTCGGGGGAAATGCTGATTGCCTACAGCCTCAATGGCGCCGAAGTGCGCGAGGACATCGGGACGACGGTGACCTTCCATCGGACCGTTTTGCCGGGCATGGGACCGGGCGACGAGCGCATCTTCATTGATGGCATCAGTTCGCCGGCGCTGACCGTGCGTGCGCCGGAAGGCAAGCTCGACATGAGCTTGCTAGGACGCATCCATCAGTCTTCGCGACCCGACCCGCAGTGGCAGGCGCGCATGGACCAGCACAACACCCAGTTGGCGAGACAGGGCCTGAAGGGGCAGATCGCGCGTGGCCAAGACAGTTATCGCACCAGTCAGGACGTCGCCGACATCAACCAGCGTACCTGGCAGGCAGGTCAGGACAGCAGTGACGGCATACAGCGCGCCACCGTCGACAGCATCAACAATGTCCAACGCTACCAGGACCCGACTACCGGCGGCGAAGTGCAGCTCGACAATCGCTACGACCACGCCTACCGCACGGGTGACGGCACCACTATCCAGAGCAACGATCCGAACCTCAACCAGCAAGGTGCCTTGGGCGCCGATGCCGAAGAACTGGAGCGCTCACGATGAACATGAATCACTCGGTCAGCTGGATCGTCCTCGCAATCGGACTTGGGTCGGTGGCTTCTTTCGCCAAAGCGCAGGATAGTTTTGGTTCGAACCCCGTGCCACGAACGCAGACGCAACCCTCGCCAGCGCCGATGGCGCCGGCATCGCCACGCAGTCAAAATGGGAATCGCGGCCAAGCCATGCCCGCCCCGGCCGGTAACGAATTGCAGGAAATGGGCGTGGCAGCCACTGATCGCCTGAAAGCAGAACCGCTGCACGCGCCGACGCCGACCGCGATTCCGGGAGGGCGCGCCATCACGACGGCCGAACTAGTACGACTGCTCAAAGATCCAAAATCCGGCGCCTTGGTTTTTGATGTGCTCGGCGCGGCGCAAACCTTGCCGAACGCGTTCTATGCCACGCCGGCCGCGCAACCGGGCGACTACAACGACCAAGTGCAGCGGGATTTTGGCAACTTCCTGCGGCAGACGACGCAGGGCAAGCAGGATCGTCCGATGGTTTTCTATTGCCGAAACGACCACTGCTGGATGAGCTATAACGCCGCACTGCGCGCGATCAAACTTGGCTACCGGCAGGTGTATTGGTATCGCGGCGGCATCGATGCCTGGCAGCAGGCGGGCGGGCCGCTGGCGGCAAGAAACCAAACTGGGACGTCACGCCAACCTTGAGCTAGCCGATCATTGCAGCGCTGGCGCGGAGCTGATATTGATGCGTCGGCGATCTCTGCTGGCAATCTACAGTCAGCGCGGGTTTGCCTCAATCTCGAGATTCATTGCGGAAATCCGGAATTTTTCGTTGCGGCAGCGCGTTCAATGAGGGGCAGTGATGAGCATTGATTTCAACGAACAGATTAAAACCATCGGCGCTGCAATGGCGCTGATCGGCGCCTTGGGATCGACGGCAGCCGGCCTGTTCTCCTGGCTGGAGAAACGCAGCATCAAGGCTAAATATCAGGATGAAATAAATCTCGCGGAACGACGGATCGCATTCTTGACCACTTGGTATAAGGCGCAGGAAGCAATTTGCCCAGCGCAGCGGCTAGAAGAAATTAAGCTGCAGATATCGCAGGAGCTCGACGGACTGCGAAACAAGCTCACGCAATTCATTGCCAGTGCCGAGGAGCGTACGGTTTCTACAAGAAGCAAGTATTTCCAGCGGACATTCCTACTGTATCTGCCGCACAACATCGGCGGCTGGCTCAGCCACATCCTGTTCTATTTCGTGCTTGCGTTCGCCCTGCTGTACATTTCCTTGACGCCTGAAACCAATGACTGGCAGAGCTGGAGCACCTGGGCAGGTGACTCCCTCGTTGGGCTCATCATCTTTGTGATTCCACTGTTCTTGCTGCACAAGCTGGCGACGCGTTTCGACAGAAAACGAGAGTGATCCCGTCGCGCCAATGGCACTCCGAGGGACGCGGTGCAAGCGGATGATTTCCGCCCCCGCTGCTTGGGTCGATAGCTTGTGGTCAAAGCAATGGCGCCGTGATTGACTTTTGCGTGACTAAACGTCGAGCAGCTCGACCTTACGCAATGCCGCCAAGTCGCGCGAACCCGTGGCAAAACAAGCGAGGCGCAGACCCTGCTCTAGCGCAGAAAAATGCGCCAACAGCGGCTCGAGGCCGTCGATCGCAGCCCTGAGCAAGGGGCCGGCTTGCCCAACGAGTTGGGCGCCGAGCCGCACTGCTTTCGCCGCATCCAAACCATGTCGGATACCGCCCGACGCGATCAGCGGCAGATCCGGCAGCGCCGCCCGAACCTGGCGCAATGCGGTGGCGGTGGGGATGCCCCAGTCGCGATACATCTCGGCCATTTCGGCACGCTGCGAATCATCAGATAGCCATCCTTCCACGGCGCTCCAACTGGTGCCGCCGGCACCGGCGACATCCACGGCGGAAACACCGCATGCCACCAGCCGTTTCGCCACTGCGCCGGAAATGCCGAAGCCCACTTCCTTCACGATCACCGGCACTGGCAACTGCCTGCACACGCGCTCAAGTTTCGATTGCAGGCCGCTCCACTGCGTGTCGCCGTTGGCTTGCAGCGCCTCTTGCAAGGGGTTGAGGTGAATGATGAGCGCGTCGGCGCCGATCATGTCCACGGCCCGCTGCATGTGCTCGGGTCCGTATTCCCGCAGTTGCGCAGCACCGACATTGCCATACAGCGCCACGTTCGGCGCAATCCGGCGCAGGCTGCGATCAGTGCCTTGAAATCCGCCGCCGGCTAGCGCAACCCGCTGCGAGCCTACACCCAGCGCAATTCCCAAGGTTTGGGCCGCTTCGGCCAGCACTGCATTGATGGCGGTGGCATCGGCATGACCACCGGTCATCGAGCTGATCAGGAAGGGCCGACTAAGTCTTTTGCCAAGGAAGGTGACCGACAAATCAATGTCCTGCAGATCCAGCTCCGGCAACGCGCAGTGCTCGAAGCGCAGCGGATCGAAACCGGCGTCCACCGTTCTGGCATTGACCTTGCCCGACAGCACGGCCTCGATATGCCCCTGCTTGCGCTTAGACCACTGGCTCATGGTCGGATCCGCCTGCGTCGCTCCGAAAGAAAAATTACGACCATGTGCGGCCAGGTCAACGCTGCCAAACCGATGAACAATATCTTGAGGAGTTGGGCGTCAGGGGCATTGGCCGACGCGGCGTCGCCGGCGAGCCAGTACCAAGCGACCGCGCCAGCAACAACCGTCAGCGCGGTATAGACCAACGCAACCACGGCCATGCGGCGTCGCTGCCGCGAGTCCGCCGTGCGCGCAGCAAGTCGCAGGTGCCGGGGGCTGTGCAGCGCGCAGAAGTACACGAGGAAGAACACCAGCGGCGGCAGCAACAGCGCCAACGCGCCGGCGACGACTAGCTCGATCGCGGTGGCTGGTGATCGCGGCAAAACCCGCAGGGCCAAACCGGCGGTGATAACCGCCAGCCAAGGCGCCATCTCGCTGAGCCAGCCCGCAAGCACGCGCCCTTGGTCTCCCGAGAGCAGCGCAAAAATCGCGCTCACTTCTGCTGGCGCCGCCACGGCAGGCAACGACAGCAGCGCCAGGCCCGAGAGTGGCCGCATCCACGCGCCCAACTCCGGCTGCCAATCACCGCCGAAATGCCAGGCGGAGATCGCCAGGAATCCGCCCAGACTCGCGCCCGGCGCAAGCTGCCAAAGGCCCATCACAGCCAAGGCGGTCCCCACGTACCCAAGATGGAAAGCGACAAAACCGAGCCGAGTCCGCCATAGGCCCGCGCGCCACGCCACAAACGGATCGAGCGCCCCGTGCGGCAGGCCGGTGAGGACTACAGCAATCGCGAGCGAGATAACCAGCATTGTCCTAGAAACGGCCACGACTGGCTGCAGCGTGACGAGCAGCGCAAGCCCGCCTAGAACCAGGAAAGCCCAGGTCTCCGGCGCTGCCCGACGTGGCCACATCATTGCGATGCCCTGATGCGAAGCGACTTGCCGTGCATGGCCTGCAGAAAGGGTCCGGGCGGCAGGGCCGCAACGACGCGCGCCTGGTCACGCCAGCGGCCTTGGTCAGACATGAAGCGGACAAACACCTCACCCGGCACCGAGGCGGCGAGCCGGAGGAAAAACTCCGGCGACCGCTCGGGATGCCGCGCCACGGCACGCAGGAAAACCTGGTCCATCCAGGCCTGGATCTTCGGTTCGGCGGGATGCCCGACCGGCGCCTTGCCCCGCAGCAAC
>JBBSAA010000094.1:0-10277 GCA_038252715.1 Lysobacterales bacterium
CCCTCCCTCTTCTTCTTGGGCGGTGGGGCGGTGGGGTTCCCCCTCACGTGTTTTCTGTTGTGGTTGTTTTGGGGGTCCCCCCCCCCCCCCCCCCGCGACTCCTCCAAGCCGAGGAAGGCCCTCAACGCATCTCCAACTCACCCTGCTGGCCACCGCGCTGCAGCACCAGCACCATCCGTGCCGGGGTGGTGGCCAACATGGCGCGGAACGCGTTCATGTCCTCGACGCCGCGGCGGTTGATGCCCAGCACCAAATCACCGGCGGCAATCTGGTTGGTTTCCGCGCGGCTGCCCTTGGTGACCTTGCTAACAACGACGCCGCGAATACCCTGCTGGCGATAGCGCTCGGGCAGGTCGCTGAACACCGCGCCGGTGAGGCGCGGGTCGAACGTGGCGCCGTCCACTTCCTTGGGCAAGGCTTTCAAAATCGCCTGCACCGCCACCGTCTTGCCGTCGCGCTGCAGCTGCAACGCCACCGGCTGGCCCACCGGCAGCAGGCCCTCGAGGTTGTGTAGGCCTTCGGCGGTTTCAATGCGCTGGCCGTTCGCCTGCACGATCACGTCGCCGGGTTTGATGCCCGCCAGCGCCGCCGGCGAGCCGTTGTAAACGCGTGCCACCAGAGCGCCACGCACATTGCTCAGGTTGAACTGCTTGGCGTTCTCGGGATTGATATCCACGCTATCGAGGCCGAGCGAGCCACGACGCACTTCGCCGTAGGCCATCAACTGGCGCATGATTTCTTTAGCTAGGTTGGCCGGAATCGCAAAACCCAGACCGATGTTGCCGGCGTTCGAGCCCTGCGGATTAAAGCTCGCGGCATTGATACCGATCAGCTGGCCATTGAGATTCACCAGCGCGCCGCCGGAATTGCCGGGATTGATCGAGGCGTCGGTCTGGATGAAATTCTGGTAGCCGAAACCGCTCAAGCCGCTGCGACCAACCGCCGACACGATGCCGCTAGTGACGGTTTGGCCCAAGCCGAACGGGTTGCCGACCGCCACCACGAAATCGCCAACGCGCAGCGCATTGGTGTCGGCCAGCGGCAGGGATGTCAGGCCGGTGGCCTTGATGCGAATCACCGCGATATCGGTATCGGCGTCCGAGCCAATCGGCTCGGCCTCGAAGGTGCGGCCGTCGCTCAAGGTCACCGACACCGCGTCGGCGCCTTCCACCACATGGTTATTGGTGAGGATCAAACCGCGCGTCGCATCCACGATGACGCCCGAGCCCAAGGAGCGCTGCACGCGCTCCTGCGGGAAGCGCCCGCCGCCGAAGAACTCGGCCATCGGATTACGCACTCGCACCACTTGCCGGGTGTAGATGTTGACTACCGCCGGCGTGACTTTTTCCAGCATCGGCGCCAAGGACGGCACCGGAGTGCCGCTGACCTGGGCCGGCAGGGCCGCATTCGCCGCCGGCAGCGCCGTATCCATCGCCACCCATGCCGCTTTCGCGGCCGGGCTCTCGGTCACCGGCGCTTCGTTGGGCACCGCCGTCAACAGCCGGGCGGTAACACCGCCGCCGATGGCAGCGCAAAGAAGGAAGGTAGCGGCGGTCAGCTTGCGCATGGCGTTTGGATCTCGATGAGTTGCGTAGTTAGGGTCGGACTGCGGCGGTCGCTGGGGCGGCGTCGCGCGGTCAATGAATAGGGCTGCCAGCCTCGCCGCCAAGCAGGCGCGAGCCGGATGGGAACTATCCCAAGTGCTGATTGAACGGAATGTTAAATGCGACCGCGGCCTTCCAGCACGGGAGGAAACCAATACATAGGGTGATCCCCCGGCCGACCCCTAGACGAACCGCTAAACGGAGCCATAAATCCGACCCCGCGGATTTCGGACCCAAGACCATCGTTCGAGCCCCCCTCGCTCTCTAAGTTCCCTCGTCACCCCCGCGAACGCGGGGATCCAGCCGTTGTTGGTCAGGGTCACGTGAGCGGAAAAAAGCTGGCTACCCGAGTTTGCGGCTATGACGATTTGAGTTTTCTCAATGCAACGGGTTCGGGACTCAACCGCGCCTTCCAACAACCCTATTCCCTCGTCATCCCCGCGAACGCGGGGATCCAGCCTTTGCCGAGCAGCGTCAGATGAGGAGAAGATGCTGGATCCCCGCTTCCGCGGGGATGACGATCTGAGTTTTCTTGGGCATTCCAGCCTAGCGCCTTCTTTTGAGCAAGCGTCCAAACTGGACAAAGCCACCCCCAACTCGCCCCAAACCCAATCCCAAACCCGGCCCCAAAACTAGCCCCAAAACTAGCCCAGAGGTAATGGTTCCACGGGTACGAAAACCTTTCAAAAACCCGAGTAATTGGCCTAAACCGTGACGCCCGTCCTGTGGATAACTTGATGATCCACGGGCCAGATAGCGGGGCTAACGTCCCCCGAAGCGCCGAAATCTCGGCGCCTAACGGCAGGTGAAAAATAAACCGGACAGCGCCTAAAAACACAGCGCAAGTGATTGAAAAGTAAAAATTTACTTGCCAAGAATTCAATCCCGGCCAGCGCTTGACACACCCCCCGGCGGGGCGTAGTTTTGAACCCCGGCTGCCACCCAACATGTTGTGTGGACGCAGGGGAGCGCCCCCAAGACTTGGGGTCTGGTGCAAGCCAGTAGGGCGGGAAGAGCAAAACAGCATGGGTCTTGGTCAAAAACCGGCAAAAACGTCCCGAGGCGCGGCCTCCCGACGCGGGTGCCTGTCGCTCAAGCCCCGCTAAGTCACACCTTCACCAGTCAACACAATCAATCAATGAATCCCGGACCACCGGGACAGTTTCGGAGGATGCAACAACAATGAGCACGGTTCGCTTGGAAGCGGTCAAGACGAAGGACACTGGAAAGGAATCGGCTCAGGGCATCGCAATGCAGCCCGCGTCGTACGACATCTGGGACAAGAAATACCGCCTGAAAACCAAAAAGGGCGACGCCGTCGATGGCAGCATCGACGAGACCTACCAGCGCGTGGCCAAGGCCCTGTCGGACGCCGAGACCACCGCCGAGAAGCAGCAATACTGGAACGAGCGTTTCCTCTGGGCCCTGCGCCGCGGTGCGATTCCCGCTGGCCGCATCACGTCCAACGCCGGCGCGCTGGCGCATAAACCGGCCACCAGCACGATCAATTGCACCGTGTCGGGCACCATTACCGACTCGATGGACGGCATCTTGGACAAGGTCCACGAAGCCGGCCTGACCCTGAAAGCTGGCTGCGGCATCGGCTACGAATTCTCCACGCTGCGCCCGCGCGGCGCGTATGTCAGCGGCGCCGGCGCCCACACCAGTGGCCCGCTGAGCTTCATGGATATCTACGACAAGATGTGTTTCACCGTCTCGTCGGCCGGCGGTCGCCGCGGCGCCCAGATGGGCACCTTCGACGTGTCGCATCCGGACGTGAAGGAATTCATCGGCGCCAAGCGCGAAGACGGCCGCCTGCGCCAGTTCAACCTCTCCTTGCTGATCACCGACGGCTTCATGGAAGCGGTCGAGTCCGACCAAGATTGGCCGATGGTGTTCCCGGTCAACCTCAAGGAAAAGGACGAGGTCGATACCTCGGACCCGACCCAGGTGATTTGGCGCGACTGGCCGCACAGCGAAAACTACGTCACCCGTGAAGACGGCTTGGTGGCCTGCAAGATTTATGGCCACATCCGCGCGCAGCAGCTGTGGAACCGCATCATGGCGTCCACGTATGACTTCGCCGAGCCCGGTTTCATCCTGATCGACCGCGTCAACGAGATGAACAACAACTGGTGGTGCGAAAACATCCGCGCCACCAACCCGTGTGGCGAGCAGCCGCTGCCGCCGTACGGCGCCTGCCTGCTCGGCTCGATCAACCTGACCACCTTCGTCCGTGACCCGTTCACCGACCAGGCCCGGTTTGATTGGGACGAGTACAAAGAAGTCGTGCGCGTGTTTACCCGCATGCTCGACAACGTGGTCGAGATCAACGGCCTGCCGCTGGAACAGCAGCGCGTGGAAATCATGCGCAAGCGTCGCCACGGCATGGGCTTCCTGGGCCTGGGCAGCGCGGCCACGATGTTGAAGATGCGCTACGGCTCGCCGGAAAGCTGCACCTTCACCGAAGACGTCTCGCGCGAAATGGCGCTAGCCGGCTGGGAAGTGGCGGTGTCGCTGGCGAAAGAAAAAGGCGCCGCGCCGATAATGGACGAGGACTTCACCGTCACCGCCGCGATGCTGCGCCTGCGTCCGGAAATGGTGAAAGATGGCTTGAAGGTCGGCGACTCGATCAAGGGCCGCGTGCTGCACGCCAAGTACAGCCGCTACATGCAGCGTGTGGCCAGTGTCGCGCCGGAGTTGGTGGAAGAAATTGCGCAGGTGGGGGCTCGCTTCACCCATCACAGTTCCATTGCGCCCACGGGCACCATCTCGCTGAGTCTGGCCAACAACGCCTCCAACGGCATTGAGCCGAGCTTTGCCCACCACTACAGCCGCAACGTGATTCGCGAAGGCAAGAAGTCGAAAGAAAAGGTCGAGGTTTACAGCTACGAGCTGCTGGCCTACCGCACCTTGATCAACCCCGACGCGATGCCGTTCGCCACCGAGGGCAGCACCCAGCTGCCGCCGTATTTCGTCTCGGCCGACGACATCACCCCGAAAGCCCACGTGGATATCCAGGCCGCCTCGCAAAAGTGGATCGACAGCTCGATCTCCAAGACCGCGAACGTGCCCACCGATTACCCGTACGAGGACTTCAAGGACATCTATATGTACGCCCACAAGCAGGGCTTGAAGGGCTGCACCACCTTCCGCTTCAACCCCGCCGCCTTCCAGGGCGTGCTGGTGAAAGAAGTCGACCTGGAAAACACCACCTACCGCTTCGAGCTAGAAGATGGCTCGATCGTGGAAGCCAAGGGCAACGACGAAATCGAATACGACGGCGAAATGCACAGCGCCGCCAACCTGTTCGACGCATTGAAAGAAGGCTACTACGGCAAGTTCTGACTTGATTAAAAGGCGCGCGGAAGAAGGCTCACGGCAAGTTCTGACTTGATTAAAAGGCGCGCTGAAGAAGGCTCACGGCAAGTTCTGACGCTTGGTTCCTTCCCCTTCAAAGGGAGTGCCAAGAAAGTTGATCCCCTCCCCTTCAAGGGGAGGGCTAGGGTGGGGATGGGTTTGCAAGGCGCGCAAACCGCCGCAGCAAAAGTTTCAAAGAAAACTTAACCGCGCCACCGACGCAACGCCTCTTTAGATGCGGCACCGAATAAATTGTGCGATAACCGCGACGCTGCAACCACTTACGAGGAGTGAATTCAAATGAGCAACGGAAATGGGGTAACCAATACCCTGTCCAGCGCGATGGACAGCGTCAGCGAAAAAGCCAACGAAATCGGCAATGCCATTGCCCGCGCCGCCAGCCCGGCGGTGAAGGCCGTCAAAAAGCGTACCGCCGCGGCCCGCAAGGCCGTCGCTAAAAAAGTGAAAGAAGCCGAGAAGTCTCGCGCCGGTAAGGCCGTCAAGAAAGCCGTCAAGGACGTCGAGACCTCGCGTGCCGGCAAAGCCGTCAGCAGCGCCGTCAAGAGCGCCGAGAAGACCGCCGGTAACGCGATCAAGGCAGTAAAAGCCAAGGTCGGCGGCGCGAAGAAGACCGCCAAGAAAAAGGCTGCTCCGAAGAAAGCCGCCGCCAAGAAAACCGCCAAGAAGGCCACCCGCAAGGTCGCGGCCAAGAAGGGCGCGGCGAAGAAGGCCGTCAAGAAGATGAGCCGTAAGGTCGCCACCAAGAAGACTGCGGTCAAGAAGTCGGCCAAGAAAGCCGTCGCCAAGACCAAGCGCGCTGTCAAAAAGGTTGCCCGCAAGGCCGCCCCGAAGAAAGCCGCTGCCAAGAAGACTGCCAAGAAAGCCGTCCGTCGTCCGGCCAAGAAAGCCGCGAAGAAGACTGCCAAGAAGAAGTAAGCACCGCTTGCGTTACCGAACCCGCGCACGGCAGCAGACGCGGGCCGGATAAAAACAAAGCTGCCCCGATACGTTTAAAACCCAACCCCTCCCCCGTCTTCGGGGGAGGGCGCGGGCCAACCAAGGCAATGCGCGTCGGTCCCACCCGCCACGTAGGAGCGGCGTAAGCCCGCGACTAATTCAACAAGGCGAGCCCCCCCAATTCGCCGCGCCACCGCACCACCGCAACAGCACGACGCCCCGGAAGGGCATCGGCTATTAAAAAGAACGCCAGGAAAGTACAATGACCATCAAGATCTCCAAGAAAATCAAATCCTATTCAGTCCAAAAGCCTGAGGACAAAGCGCGCGAAGCCGCCATCCCCGCCGTCGCCCCGATCACGCTGGCCGAAGCCGAGTCGGTGTCCAACATCATCCAGATGCACGAGAAGGTCGAGCGCCCCGAGGTGCTGATCGGCTCCACGTACAAGATCAAGTCGCCCCTGGTCGAACACGCGATGTACGTCACCATCAACGACATCGTGCTAAATCATGGGACACCCCATGAGCTTCGCCGCCCGTTCGAGGTGTTCATCAACTCCAAGAACATGGACCACTTCCAGTGGATCGTGGCCCTGACCCGCATCATGTCCGCCGTGTTCCGCAAGGGCGGCGACGTCACCTTCCTGGTTGACGAAATGAAAGCCGTGTTCGACCCCCGCGGCGGCTACTTCAAGGCCGGTGGCGTGTACATGCCGTCGATCGTCGCCGAGATTGGCTCGGTCGTTGAAGAGCATCTCAAGTCGATCGGCATGATTGTTGATCCGGAACTCAGCCCCGCGCAGTTGGCGATGATTGCCGAGAAGCGTGGCGCCTACGAGAACCGGGCAAAAAAAAAGCCTGATTCCAACCAGTTGACCGGCGACCTCGCCGGTGCCGGAGCCGACAGCGCACGCGCTGACGAGGCGGCTTCCGATGCCGGCGAGGGCGCCAATTTCCCGGCGACCGCCTCGCTCTGTCACAAGTGCAATACGAAGGCGCTGGTGCTGATGGATGGGTGTCAGACTTGTCTCAATTGCGGTTACTCGAAATGTGGGTGAAGTCGCCAACGGATAAAAAAAATCCCGCCTAGTGCGGGTTTTTTTTGCCTAGGCACGGGCAGCGCACTCTGCCGCCAGCGGAAAAGGGGTCAGGTTGGCCCTGGCAATGGCACACTGGCTGAAATTGCTCTGGGGAGGGCACGACCGATGTTTCTACGCGTTTCCTTTGCGATTGGGTTGAGCCTGACCTCAGCGGCGGCGTTGGCGAACCCGCCTGCGCAGCAGGATGCAAAGTATTGGCTCGCCGCGCTGAAGGACCCCGGCCTTCGTGACGAAGCTGTTTGCGCACTTTTGTCGAGCGGCCAATCCGTCACCAGTCAATACAAGTATTACGAACACGTACCGGACTACGGTTGTCGGGTCAGGCAGGTGATCGACAACTTGGGTCACTCCGACGGTACGGCACTCGTGTTTCTGGGGGTAGAGAGTCGCTACTACAAGCTGATGGACGGGTCGCCTGGCGGTCACTATGTCTTGTTCGACGCTGAAGGCCGAGGCGTGCCGCCTTTTCAAAACAACAACCTTCTCAGGGACCCTGACGGCGTGGTCGACTATCTGGGGGATCGTTCGATGGCGATCGTTCAGCAGACCTCGTATGGCACCGATGAAGGATGGTCGGTCGAGGGACTCTACGTTGTTCCGGCCACTGCGGCACAGGTCCCTGTCTTGGGAATCTTGCTGGGCGCGCGTCCCGGAAAAAAGGGAGGTAAACCGGTGCCGCCATGGTCATGGCGGGCAGTGGATCTCGATGGCGACGGACGACTCGAGTTTGAGATTGGTCCCAAGGTCGGCGCTGACATGATCGTTCGTGCGACGTATCGCTATTCGCCGACGTCCGGCCGCTATGAGGGTCCGTCTGGATCGCTGGAGGGAGATTTTTTCCTGCTGCCCGATTTCGATCCGGAGCAACGATGGCCACGCGTACAAGCCTTTGTCACGGCGCATAAGCTCTCCGGTGATTGCGGCAAGAATTGCACAGACCAGACGTCGTCCAGGAAAGGTCCTGGCATCGATACGATAGAGGACATGAGACGCCGGTTCGAAGCGGCTCGCGAAGCTCGGGACTACCCCGCGATGGATGCCGTCGTGCAGGAAGTCAGGCTGGCTGCGTCGCCGAGGGTGCAGTCGACCCTGAACGAGGAAGTCGCACGGTATTGGGTAATGGACCGGGGGCGCTGCAATCTCGATTTCATGCCGCCGGACAAAGTAGATTTTTATCAGCATTACAACGTATGGATTACTGAAGCACTCCTGATATGCGAGGCGGTGAAGCAGGTCGAAGCCGGCAATGGTGGTGAGCGCGCCATCATGGGGAAACTGTTCGACGCCCGAGAGAAAAGCTTTGTGGTCAGCCGCTCCTTTTTGTATGACGCCTATGCTCGTCAGGTCACGATCAACAAAAAGGCGCTGGCGCTGTTGGCCGAGTACGGACTGAATGATCTCTGGTTCGATGGGGACAGAGAGAGTGCCCTGATTGAACAAGTCAGGGCGGGACGCGCTGACAATGTTCGTGTCCTTCTGGAATCCGGTTACGACGCGAACTTGGGAGTTGCGCAGAAGTGGCAGTTCGTAAACCCCGTAGAAGGAGAAACGGCGCCGTTCCTGCCGCTCCCGATTCTTCCCCTGCAGGCCGCCCGGGAGGCATTGGCGTCACAAGGGGAGCGGGGGCTGGACGTCGCCGCGGTGTTGCTCGAGCACGGAGCCAATCCCAACCGGTTGGCTTGGTATCCACACTATGCGGTTTACGCCAAAGCAGACCCGAAATTGCAGGCACGCCTGGATGCGCGCATCGCCTTAGCGGCGAAGCGCAGTCCTGCATCCAGCGCCGAGTTTCTTGGCTATCTTTTGGAGCCCGGTCCCGACGGGGAGTCGATTTACGCCCGCTTTCTTGTGGGCAACGGATCCAGCAAGCCGGTTTCCATTTCGGCATGGACCGATGGAACCGACTTCCTGCTGGGGGGGCTCGATTGGGAGTCCCACTTGGAATCGAAAATGCCGGTGGGCTCGCGATGGAGCAGATCATTGGTGATCGAACACGGATCGTCGCCATCCACGCGCCTCGTCATTCAACCCGGCGAAAGCCACGAGGTACTGTATGAGATGGGTTTCTATTCAGTCATTAATGGTCAGGAGAAGCTGCAGTACAGGCTTTGGATAAACCAGTATCCCGATGCCATCTATTCCGAGCCATTTCGAATGCACGACATGCGTTATCCCGTGAACTTCACATCTCGCGAGGAAGTCCGGGATTGGGACAGGCCAAATTGACGTTTCAAGATTGCGGGGAATTCAGTAATGGGGACCAGTAATGGGGACGGAGGTAATTATTGCGACGTAACTACCTCCGTCCCTTTAAATTGCTTTAAATGGCGAGTTTCTCGACAGGTGCTGGAGCTGCCGGGCGTGCATGTCACGGTGTTCATTTGGGTGACATACTTATTGACGAAACCGCCCGGCCGGCCGGCCTGACTTCAACAAGGAACAGCGAGATGAGCAAGCGGACGACGACGAACCGAGTTTGGCCGAGCTGTGCATTGCCTGCGTCCGTGCTGGCATTGATGCTTGCCGGTTGCAGCGCAGACAAGCAGCCCGACGCGTCTGCGCCGACGCCGGCCGCGCCCACGGGCGCAAGCCAGAAAAGCAGCGACGCAAGCACCGGCCAGGCCGACGTCACGCCAGCACCGGAACCGTCGCAGGAGGCAGCCGGCGCAGTCGAGCCTGCTGGCTTCGACCCGGCTTCGCTTGCGGTCAGCACTGCCGCGCTGGGTGCGTTCCCCTATTTTTCGCTGCCGGACGGCTATCTGGCGAAAGGCGCGAAGACCTTGGACTTTGCCCAGATGGCCGTGTGGACCGGGCAGCGCTACGAGATCGTGGAAGGCAAGGTCGGTGTGATCGGGATCGTCCAAGATCGCAAGGCGGGCAAGGCGTTCTCGTTGCTGGAGGTCACCCGAAACCTCGAGCACGTCATCACCGAGGCGGGCGGGGTGCAGGTATTCACGGGCAAGGTGCCGCCTGAGCATCGCAACGACGCCGACGCCAAGGCCGCGATGGCCGATCACCACCCGCAGGTGAAGTGCTGGCCCAATGACGACGTGCAGGTGTATGCGCTGCGGCGGCCGGACGGGCTGACCTGGGTGCGGGTGTGCGGCAGCAAGAATTTCGCTGGCATGATGGTGGCCGATGTCGGCGAACTCAAACCGACCGCTGCGCTGCTGCCAGCGTCAGCGCTGAAGCAACAACTCGACGACGCCGGCAAGGTGGCCTTGCAGGTCAACTTCGCCACTGACAAGACCGACATC
>JBBSAA010000095.1:0-10244 GCA_038252715.1 Lysobacterales bacterium
AAGTGGAAATGGTTGGGCAGGCGAAGACTTACTGAGCTAGGCAATCGAAATGAGCCTGGTATTTTTTCCGTAAAAAACTGCAATCACTTGCGGTTCGTCGGCAAAATAAGAAGACAAGCCCAGCGGGCCTTCTAATAAAATTGGCGCCGTTAGTCAGCAGTCAGGGGGCACCGAGCAGACACAAATTTTCGGCAGACCGCACACATGGCGGATTTCCAGCCGCCATCACGTTAATTTCGGAACGCGCAGGAATGGTGGACGTCGCTGGTAAATGTCCAGCTGGAAACGATGCGACCATCCAATATCGATGATGTGCAGCCACTGCTGACAGCCAAGTAGCTGCCTCAACAGACTGGATTCAGATCCATCACCTTTGCCCCGACTAGGAAAGTGAAACCTAAGTCCAGGCTGACTTCGCAAGCGGGGGCGTCGAACACCGGCAGTACACGAGCATCAGGTCATTGTTGCTCTCGGTAAGAAGCTTCGCTTTCATCGGCACCCTGCCGATGGCATTGATCGCCTTGATCTTCGGCGTATTGGCGTGGGCGTCGGCCACGAGCGAGTCGTTCACTGCATCGAACTTTTTGCGCTGACACGCCGCTGCCGCGTGCTCATGTTCGCAGTGACGAAGATCGGGTCCACGTCGGTGGCTCACTCACTCACATCCGCACCATAAGCTTCCCGAACTTGGCCAAGCCATTTCATGCCGCTCCAATAGACTCGCGCGGTACGCAGCCTCCTTGACGGGCATTGTTAGCCGCCGGGAAAGTAATGGCGAATAACTACATAGCCACCCGCAAGGCGAAGCCAACGCTACTGAGAAATGTTCTTTCTCCGATAGGCCACTGACGACTTTCCGTTGAAGGCGAGCAGCAATCGAATCACTAATTTCCCAGGGCAGCCGGGTAAAACGTGTTATCAGCTCCTATCCGGACAGCTTGCCCGATCGTCTCACTGGAGCCGTTGTGCACAACCACGGTTCGCATTGGCAGAGGTGCGACTTGCCGGTGAAAACGGTGATCGCCGTAAGCAGAGTGCTTGGGCAATGGAATACCGGACAACCGCGTTTCCGCACAGTATTCGTCGCCCGCCGCTTCAGGGTAACGCCCCCATTGCCGCTCACCGCTTGTCGCGAGGTTGAAAAATAGTAGCGAAGTCTTGCTTCCCGCCAGCACAACCAAACAGGAGCGCCGGCGTGAGCAGAAGTTGACACCCCGGGAAAGTGGGACTATGAAGTGGGATCGGCTTTGTCTCATGAGATGCTGCGATGGCGAACCGTTCTGGCCTAGTCCGATCCTGCGGTTTGTTATGGCTGGTAGCCTTCGCCGCGACTAGCGGCAAGCCAGCAGCCGACGTCACGGCTGTCGAATCCGAATCGACTGTCTCGCCGCCCGCTTCGCTGACCTCCGAAACTGTTGCGCAAGCACCAGTCCCATTGTGGGCTGCTCACGATCCGTGCCGACGACTGGAACTTCATCGAGGTCGCGTCTTGTTGCTCGATTCCGCACTCGACGTTCGCACGCAAAGTCGAAAGCAACCCGACGGGACCGCCTGCACCTGGAAGACCCCCTCGGCTCAGTTCACCCTGCCGCGATGGACGCTATACCACGCGTCGATTGAAGATGAAATCCGCTACTTCGCTGCTGACCTACTTGCGCCCCGAGCTGCCGCGTTTGGGGCCAATTTGCATTTCGCGTCCATCGCCAAAGTAGATGACACGCTCAGCGCGGTTGCCGAAAGCCGTGACGAAGGACGCGGCATTGCCAGCGACGTCGCGTTGCTAATGAACCAGCATGGCGATCAGATGCTGGCACTTGCAGCGCCCGACCTGCCCGTACTGGAACGCGGCGTTGCGTCTGAGGCACTCGCTACGCTCGCCATTGCAGCGACAGAAATATTTTAACGGACGCAAACGCTGGAGCGCTTGCACTCGAATCACTCTTGGAGAGTCATCAATGAACCACCTCGGCGACTGTCGCATTGCGTTGATCGGCGCCATAGCTTTCGGCGCATGCCTTGCATCGAGCCAGGTGTTGGCGATTGATGCAGGCTGCGGGCAGTGGGATATCAGCGGCCAATGGTCAGCGGTCCAGTCCAATGGCACGTCGGTGTCCATGAACCTGCAGCAGTCCGGCGCCAATTTCCAAGGCAATGCCCACTACAGCTATTGGACGGACTCCGACGGCAAGTTCCTCGGCTTCATCGGTCAAACCGGGCGTGATGTCCACTTCGTCGACGGCCCCATCGTCGGCACCGTCGTTGGGGGAGCTTTTGAAGCTACGGTCTATTGGAACAACAACACCATCGGTGTCTATACCGGCCAGATTGGACCCCAAGGCCTAGCTGTCGGCCGTACCTATGATAGAAACAACCCGGGCACTTCAGCCGATTGGCACAGCGATAGTGTTGGTCGCTGCCAGACCGCCGCATTTACGCCACCTGCCGCCATGGGCACGACAGCCAAACCAGCGCCGACAGTGAAACTCGGACGTGTGCCGGCTTCTGGTCTGCCTTCGGCCCCGCAAGGTCTATGCGAGGCAGCGCGTTCGGCGAAACTGCGCAACTCGCCGGCGGCGCCGGGGCTGGAACGCCAATGCCTTGCTGGCGGCGGAGCAATGACACCGCCGCCACCCGCGTCGCCCACGCCAGCCCAGCCTCCGCTCATTGACCCAGCGCGTATTGATGAACTCTCTGCCGTCGGTGCCGCGATCGCCGCGCAAGATTCCGAAGTGGAGCAAGCACGCAGCGCCGAATCAGGCGCGTTCTATCAGCTGGGCTTTGATATCGCCAGCGGGCTCTTCGGCGACCCCGCCTTGGGTGCCGCCGGGAACACGCTGATGGGGCCGGGCTCGGCGAGAATTCGTGACTCGCTCAGCGCTGCAGGACAGCGTGGCTTCAATGCCTCGGTGCATTTGCACTTGGCTCGCGACTATCTCCGCTGATCAGGCAAGGACAACCGGCATGGTTCGCAACCAAAGGAGCTCTCTGGCATGTGCCTGCGTTTTGGCACTGTGTGCCTGCCTTACTGCCGCGCCAGCGATGGCCGATAGCGCCTGCCTGCAATGGAACATGAGCGGTTCCTGGCACCTTACCCAGTCCAATGGGTCCGAGGTATTAATGAAGATCCGGCAAACCGGAACCCACATTCAGGGCGTGGCGGAATACTCCGGTTACAACAATGAGACCCACAAGGTGCAGACGGTTGGCGGACCCGTCGATGGCACCTTCGAAAACAATCGCATCCTCACGGTCACTGTTTATTGGAGCGACAGCACCGCCGGACTCTATGTCGGTCGGGTCGAGCCCGACGGCGGAATGACCGGCTCCACCCACGAACAGGACGACCCGGGGAACAAGGCGGACTTTCGTGCACATGGCTATCCCATCTGTATGTCCAGACAAGCGCCGCCCCCAGCGCCACCTGCGCCGGTCGCGCTCGGCCGGGTAGCGCCGTCACCCAAAGGCCTAGGCCGCGTGGGCACACGGGATCCAACGACGCCATCGATCCCGATTTGTGATGCCGCGCGGTCAGCCAAAGCACGCAATTCGCCGGCCGCGCCTGGGCTGGAAGAGCAATGCTTGGCCGGTGGCGGTTCGATGGCACCTCTGCCGCCGTCCCCCACATCACCGCCGAAGCCACTTCCGGCGGCGCCCGACCAGCTCGATGAGTTGGCAGCCATCGGCCGCGCCATTGCGGAGCAGGACGTGGCAGCTGCAAGGGCCCGGAGCGCTGAAGACGGCGCGTTCTTTGAACTCGGCTTCGACATCGCGTCTGGGCTGTTCGGCGATCCCGCCCTAGGCGCAGCCGGCAACAAGCTGATGGGTCCGGGGTCGGAACGTATTCGCAATTCGCTCAGTGCTACCGGCCAGCGCGGCTTCGACGCCTCGATGGCTTTCCATCAGGCGCGCGACTACAACCGCTGACCATTTTGAGACGGAAAATTCAGTCACGTTCGATTAGACCAACATAACCGTGCTGGTGATCCTACAGCCGCAACGCAGCAGTACGGCGAGCGGAAAAAAGGCCTATCCAGATATCAAGACAGCTTGCGCCACCGGGACATGCCAATGAAGGCTCGCATCGGATTGATAGCAACAATCGTAGTCGCGCTCGCCTTCGGCACCGCCTCGGCCGGTGCGTCGGCACAAAGCGCCTGCAGACAGTGGCAGGTACCGCCAATGATGGAAATCATCCAAAACGGACAGGGAGGTCAGCGCGTTTACCTGCAATTGAAGCAGGAAGGTTCGAACTTCCATGGCTGGGCGCAGTACCAGACGACGAAGAAAACTGTCATCGGCAACTTGAGCGGAAACATCACCGGTGACGCTTTCCACGCGCGCGTGCTTTGGACTTTCAGCGGCCAGTCAAGCATCGGTCAGTACTCCGGAAAAATCAGGCCTCGCGAGGGCGGCACCGTCGGAAACACCATGAACGGCGATATCTTCGAAGGCAGCACTTACGACGAATACGTAAATCCTCCCAAACTCCAGTACTGGAACGCCTACCACTTCACCTGCCAGCTCGACTCGCCGCCCGCGCAAAAACCCGCGATCGCGCTTGGACGTGTGCAAGGCACGCCCTCCGCAGCGCAGACGCCCATTTGTGATGCCGCACGTTCGGCGAAGGCGCGCAACTCGCCCGCTGCGCCGGGGCTAGAACGGCAATGCCTTGCCAGCGGTGGCTCGCTGGTCCAACCAATCACGCTCGAAGCGGCTCGGGTGGATCAGCCCGCGGTTCGAATCAGCGTGCTTGCACCCGCCGTGCCAAAACCGCAACAAGCACCGCCTGTTCAGGCGCCCCCGCAGCTGCCGATGCCAACGGATACCGACGATCTCGAGGTACTCGCGAGCACCGGCCAACGGATCGCCGCGAGCGACGCTGACCTGAGCGCTGAGCGCGACGCTGATCCGGATCCGTCGTACCAGTACGGCTTCGATATCGCCACCGCTCTGTTTGGCGATCCGGCTCTCGGCGCTTCGGGCAACACCATGATGGGCCCCGGTTCGGACCGGATCCGGAATGCACTCAGTCCGGTCAGCCAACACGGCTTCGATGCATCGATGAACTTCTACCTTGAACGGAGCAAATAATGTCGGTCTTGCCGCGATCCGAGCGTTCCAAGCTGAGCCAGTTCTACCGCTTGCCGGGCGTGCTCTTGCTCGGCTGCGTCGTCGCCAGTCCATCCGTTGCGCAGTCTTCTCCCGACCCTGACCAAGTGGGCCAAGGCGTCTTCCTGCCTGCCATTGGCGGAACGGGAGGCAGCCAATTTAAGGCGCCCTGCACCTCGGACAAACAATTGGCCGGTTTCGAGCTTCGCGCAGGGGACGATATCGATGCGATCCGACCGGTGTGCGTTACCGCCTCTATCACCGGATCAGGCAAGCATGAGACTGGTCCCACCTCTCTGACCGAAGGCAGCGGCTTGGTCTGCAAGAACGACGACCTCTACTGCGATACGTCGGTCGCAAGCACCGCCCTTGCCGCCTCGAACTACGCCGTGGCGCCGGGCTGGTATGGCGGCATCGGTGGCCACATTGAGCGCCTGCTTTGCCCATCCAATACGCCCATCGTTCTCGGAATCGACGTGCGCGCCGAAGGTGTCAACACAGTCACCGTCAACAATATTCACCTGTACTGTGGCCAGGCCGTTGCTGACCAGGGCATAGGTCGCAACCCTTCAAATATATTCGACGCACCAGGCGACGACCGGGCGCAACAACGAACGGGTTCCCAACGCTGCGATGCCGGTCAGGTTGCGGTCGGTGTTCATGGTCGCGCTGGCAAGTGGCTGGATGCGGTCGGGCTGATCTGCGATGCGCCGCGAGTTAAAAACTACCTAGCCCTCGGCCGGGTCGGACTCGACTCGCCAGTTGACTCGTCGCGTAAATCGATCTGTGATGCCGCCAAAAGCGCCCGCGCCCGGAATTCTCCGGCGGCACCTGGCCTCGAAAGACAGTGTGCGGCCAGTGCCCCAGCCCCGGTATTGCTTGGCCGCGTCGCGGCGCGTCAGCCAGCCGATCCGGCACAGATGAACATCTGCGACGCCGCCAAAAGTGCCCGTGCTCGAAATTCCCCCGCCGCCCCCGGTCTCGAACGGCAGTGCCAGGCGGCTATCGACGCCCAGGCAAAAAATGAGCTCCCGCCGGACGAATGACGAAAGCGCTAGGCTTTAACGAGCAGGCCGACGAACCCAAGCTATTTCAGTGCAGGCAGAGCCACCTGCACTGATCCTTACAGCTTTGCTTTCAGGGTGTCGAAAATCATTCTGGCCTTTGTCGGCACATCGTCCACGCCAGAGAACGTAATGGAGACGAGGTCATTGCCGGTGCGAACCATCAGCACCGTGCCAACCGATATGGCCTGATCGCCTATTCCGGAATAGGGGTCGGCGATGCCGGGCTCTACATTCGCCATCGTGCCCATGGCACGCATGGCGGTTTCACCCTCACCCCATTCCACAGTTAGCTCAATATAGGGGCTAACGGCATTGCTGGGCTTATAAATGCACTCGGTCTTGTCGACCGCTCCTTCGTGCGCTTCGGCCTGCAAAGCCGTGCCAAATATCTTCGACATTTCATCAGCGGACACCAGCGCGCAGGCAGTGGGCTTCTTGGCCTGGAGCAGCTTGGCAGTGATGGCGGCTTCGACCGAGGCAGGTGGGGCAGGTTCCGGCTCCGGTCTGGAACAGCCGGGAAGCCAAAGCGAGGCCACCGACACAGCTAAGAAGAGTCTAATCAGCTTCATGTTTTGCTCCAGTAGCTTTAGACACCCAGGGCTAGTAGCTTCTTTCCAAGCGGACTATAGCTGAGCTTAGTAAGCGGCGCTTTGTGAATCAATGCGCAGATCGTTCCAGTTAACACCCGCTCCGACCGTACGCCTTCGCTGGCGGCACACATTTCACCAATTGCTGATCCGGCAACCGGACTATTCACGTGGCACTAGCAGGAACCATGGTCTCTTGAGGGCATGAACACATCCTCCCGTGCCTTCGTCCACCGGCTCGCCGCGGCGCTGCTGCTGTTTTTCTTGCTCCCTGGAGCCCCGGCCATGGCCACCGAAGAACCTGAATTCACCTCTATCCTGCGCGAAGGCGACTTTGAACTGCGGCAATACCCCGCGCTCGTCGTGGCCGAAGTCAGCGTGGCCGGAACCAGTGACCAGGCCTCAAACGCGGGCTTCCGCTTGCTGGCGGGTTACATCTTCGGCGGCAATACCCGGCGCGAGAAGCTGCCGATGACGTCGCCGGTCGTGCAGTCCAAAGCCAATAGCGAGTCCATTCCAATGACCGCGCCGGTCATCCAAGTCGCCGACAAAGATCGGTGGACGGTGCAGTTCGTAATGCCGAGCAACCAGACAATGGCAACGCTGCCGATTCCCAATGACAAGCGAGTGCACCTGCGGCAACTGCCGCCATCGCGCTTTGCCGTCGTCCGCTTTTCGGGGCTGGCGGGCGCCGACGACGTCACCAATCAGACCGCCGCCTTGCGTGAGTTCATCAGTCGACAGCGCCTCAAGGCCGTTGGCAGCGCCGCCCTAGCCCGCTACAACCCGCCGTGGACGCTTTGGTTCATGCGTCGCAATGAAGTGATGATCCCGGTTAGCGAGTAAGCCTGGCGGATTTCGCAATCACCACCACGAGCATTCGGCAACGTAGGTTTCGAGGCACCACGGCACTAGCCCGTTGCAATCCTGCCGTCGACCAAGGTGAGGGTTTGATCGCAGGAATCGGACAGCCTCGGGTCATGAGTCACCAACAAGAAAGCGCAGCCAAACTTCTCGTTGAAGCGCCGGAACAGGGCAAAAACATCGGCGGCGGTTCTAGTGTCTAGATTGCCGGTCGGCTCATCAGCTAGGAGCAAGGCCGGTTGGGTGATCAAGGCCCGTGCGATCGCCACCCGCTGCTGTTGCCCACCAGAGAGCTCATTGGGCTTCTTGTCGATGAATTTTTCCAAGCCGACTTCTGCCATTAGCTCCCTGCCACGATCCAGCGTCTGCTTGTCCGGCTTTCCCTGCGCCACCATCAAGGGCATCAAGACGTTCTCAATGGCGGTAAACGCCTGGATCAAATGATGGAACTGAAAGACGAAGCCAATCGACGTTCCCCGCAGGGACGTGCGCGCAGCGTCATCCATTTCACTGGTTGGCTTGCCGAGCAAAAACAGCTCACCCGACGTTGGCGTGTCGAGCAAGCCAATCAAGTTCAGCAGCGTACTTTTGCCGGAGCCGGAGGGACCGATCAAGGCAGTGAAGTCCGACTGCGCTACTCGAATATTGATACCGTGCAACACTTCAGTTTCAGTCGGCCGGCCGACGTTGTAGGACTTCTTGATGTCCTGCAGGCGTAAAACTTCGCGCTTCTCATTAGACATAGCGAATGGCCACGACAGGGTCCAGACGGGCCGCGCGCCGGGCGGGAATGGCCGCAGAAAGGACGCCGGTGATCGTGGCAATCGCCATCGCCGTCGGCACCAAGGTGCTTGAGACTGGGATGTAGAACAGACCTGGACCGAGAGTGTTGAACGCCCATACCAGCCCATAACCGGCCACGCTGCCAGCGATGGACCCGGCCAGACCGTAAAGGGCGCCTTGAATTAGGAACACTTGCAGCATCTGCTGCTGGGTGGTGCCCATGGCCCGCAGGATGCCGATTTCCCTAGTTCGTTGCACCACGCTGATCGACAGCACGCTGGCAATGCCGAAGGCCACCGAAAGCGCCACGAACAGGCTGATCATGCCGGTCGACAGGCTTTGAGAACTAAGCGCGTTCATCAGCTGGGCATTGGTCTGCATCCAGCTCTCCGATTTAAGGCCGGTCAGCCGACCAATTCGGGCAGCAACAACATCGGCGGCGAAAATATCTTTCACCGTCACGTCGATGACCGTGACGCCGCCCGGCAAGTTGAGCAGCGACTGCGCTTGCTTTAGGTCAAGGTAAACATAGCGGCCATCAAGCTCACGTACGCCCAGCTCAAAGATGCCAGCGATATTGACGACCGTGTAGCTGTCCTGCCCTGCGTCCAGTCGCAATTTGTCGCCGACGCGCAGGCCCAGGTTCTCGGCCAGCAATTTTCCGATGACCGCATTGCCGGCGCCCACTCGGAACTGGCCAGCGACGATGTCATCGCTGATCGGAATAATCTTTTGATAGCGGGCGACATCAATACCTACCAACGCGACCGATTCTAGCGCCTGCCCACGTCGGGCAAATGCAGGTCCGGACACGACGGGAGACACGGCCACCACGTCGCCCAGCTGATCCAAGGTGGCAATAACCTGCTGCCAATTGTTGACAGACCGCAGTCGCTGCGCACGTTTGTCTTCCAAGATCAGCTGGGTGGTCCCGGTCTCGGCGGGAACAACCTGATTAACCTCGTCAGGCGATTGAATCTTTATGTGCGCTTGGGTGCCCAAGGTGCGATCGATAATATTGACCTGCAAGCCGGTGATCAATGCGGTAATGAACACAATTACAGAGACGCCCACGGCAATGCCGACCAGGATCAAAGCCGTCTGGCCGCGGCCTTCGCGCAAAAACTTGACGGCGATATTCCATTCGATCCACATGCCACAATGCCCTTGTCTATTTGAAGTCTACGGGCAGTTCTTTTGCTGTTGCCGCGCCCTCAGCTACAGTCGCCGCGGACTGCTTTTGCAAACGAATACGCTCGCCATCGACAAATTTCCCAGCACCATCGGCGAGCACCCAATCGCCGGCGGTGAGACCCGATACCACTTCGGTCATTGCCAGCCCGCGCAGGCCCAAGCGAACCTCGACCTTCTTGGCTTTGCCATCACGGGCCACCCAAACCCAAGCGCGATCTCCGACCGACGTAGCCAGTGCATCATTGGGCACCACCAGCGCCTGCGCACGGCGGCCAGTTTCAATCGTCGCGGACACTGTCATGTCTTCACGCAAATTCGCGGGCACCGGCTCGACCTTCAGGCGCACATCGATCGTGCCCTTCTGCGGATCGACGCTGGGCGCAATGAAACTTATACGCGCCGTAAAAGGCTGCTGCGGAAAGGCATCGGCCACGCAAACTGCTGGTTGACCCAGCTTGATGACCGACAGATTCTTTTCATCAAGCGGTAGCAACAGCTCGGTGTCTCCGTCTCGCGCAATCTCTAGCAAGGTTCGTGACGGCTGCACTAAGTCGCCGGGCTCGACATTGCGAATCAACACCGTTCCCGCTACTTCGGCGCGGATCGTTGTCTTCGCCAGCATCGCTTGCGCCGAAGCCAA
>JBBSAA010000096.1:0-10154 GCA_038252715.1 Lysobacterales bacterium
ACACGGTGGCTGCAGTCGCGCTGGTGGCGATGGCGCCGGTGTTCCTGTGGGTGAATCTCAGTGGTCTATCCGCGTAGAGCGCGGAGCGCCGTTTCCTCATGGCTTGGGCGAGTGTGCGATCACGGGTGTCGACGCGAGAGCAATTGCAGTCTTGCAAGCTCATACAGCTTACCGAGCTACGCGAGTCTTGACCCATCGCGCGCCAACTGCCTCGCCCGCGCCGTCAAACCGCCACCCGCCTCGATGCAAGCACCGAGGCAGGCGCAGGCGCCCTACTTCACTTCGTTAAAGACGTACTCGTGCTGACCATCGCGAGTGATCAACTGGCGCACGCCATCCTGGTTGGCGCGCACGAACAAGAAGCCCAGCGCCACCGGATCGATCGTTACGAAAGCGACCGTGCCATCAGGCTGCGGCATCGTCGTTATTTCCGAGCTAAAGGTGCCCACATCCATCCAAGCCTTGCCGTCTTTTTGGGTGATGTTCAACTCGCCCAAGGCGTCACTGTGATAGCGGGCCGCCAAGCCGGCCAAGGCCTTGGCGTCAGCCGGGCGCTCAAGCAACTTCACAAAGGCCTCGAAACCTTCGCTGTTTGCCTTGGCGCCGGCGGTCGCAGCGGCTTCGGCCTGCGGCTCACCGTCAAACATCAACTCCATCAAGCGACGCTTAAACGGGCCACGCAGGTTTACGCCTTCATCGGAATTGGTCAGGATCACCGCGCCCACTTTCTGATCCGGCCACCACATCATGTTGGAATGGAACCCGCCCATGTCGCCGCCATGATCCACCACGGTGACGCCATCGCTCTTGTCCACGATCAAGGCCATCGCATAGTTTCGATCCACGCCGAGCGCAATCTGCGGCTCACGGCGCTGCATTAGGGCGGCATCACCGATATAGCGTTTGCCGTCGGGCAACACGCCATGGTTGATTTCCATCTGCACGTACTTGAGCAGATCGTTGACCGTGCTCCACGCCGCGCCCGCGGGCCGCGATGACACGATAGTGTCATTCAGGCCCATGCCCATGACCTCTACTTTGTGGTCGATGTCATAGCCGTGCGGCGCGGAATAGTCGCCGGTTTGCGCCTTGGCATAATCGAACGTGGTGTTGTTCATTCCGAGCGGATTGAACACCAGCGCCTGCATGGCCTGATCGTAGCCCGCGCCGAGTTCGGCCCCGGGATTGGCCACCTGGCCGCCGATAAAGCCAGCCGCAGCGGCCATCGGGTTGGAATACTGGAATAGCTCGCCGAAACCGCTAGTGGGCTGCATCGTTCCCAAGGTGGCCATCACCGATGCGGGCGTCTGCTTTTCTCCTTCAAACAGCCATTCGTAGTCCTGCCGCGGCACGCCGGTGCAGGCGCAGATCAAGTGTTTGATCAGCACTTTGTCGGTGGTGGCGGCGTCACCGAGCTTGAACGTCGGGTACACATCTTCGGCACGTGCGTTCCAATCGAGCTTGCCGGCATCGACGAGCTTGGCCAGCATCAAGGTAGTCAAGGCTTTGGTGTTCGACGCAATCATGAAGCGGGTGTCGCCATCCACGGTCGCGGCCTTGCCGAGCTCGCGCACGCCGAAGCCCTGCGACATCACCACCTTACCGTCTTGCACGATACCGATCGCAACGCCCGGCACGTCGTATTGCTTACGCATCTGCTCAACGAAGTCTGCGATCTTCTTCAAACGCGCTGCGTCTAGCGGATGCGCCGTGCGGCCAGCAAAGGTCTCGCGGGTGTAGCCGGCGGGTTGCAAGCGCTGCGTTAGCTTTCCAAATTGCGAGCCACGTTTTTCAGCGATGGCTTGGTCCACGTCTACCACGACCACGGTCCACTCTTTGCCCTTGCGGTAGGCGCTAGCGCCGACGGCGCGTTTGGCGTTGGCGGGGACGTCGTAGTCGTAGAAACGACGTGCTTCCCAGCCATCCTTGGGCGCGCCGTCCGTGGCCACGAGTTGCTTTGGGGTCATGCCCAAGACCTTCCAGGCCTCGGCCACGGCCTCGTCGGGCGTTGCAGCCTTGGCATCCACAATTGCAATTCGGGAGCCATCAGCTTCGGGCGGCATCACCAGCACCGCATTGCCTTGCACGACCTGGGTAAAGCCCCCGGGCACGATGAAGGTGACGCCGCGCGGCGTGCTCGCCGGGGTGTCAGCGCTTGCGTCCGCTGGAGCGGCAGCATCGTCGCCGACGGCATACGCAGGCGAGAGAGCAAAGGGCGACGCCAGGACAATGGCCAGGAATAGCGGATGAAAGCTAGGGCGCATGGGGATCTCCGGAATCGGGCTTAGCGCAGGATGCGATGGCCCTAGATAGAAAACGCATTGAGGGGGACGAGAAGGCCAGTACTAGCAAAATGAGACGCAGGCCAAACGCAGGATTCACCCTCCCCGCATAGCCCCTGGACGCTATTTACAGACTAACGAGCAATTTGACGATCAGTCACTAGTGACGAGAGCGATGACGGCATTGAATACAGTCGCCAATTCACCGGGTACCTTCAAGATCAATTCTTCCGTCAAGAAACGACGGCCAGCGCCGACAGCAAGAAATCGCTGAGTCGATTCGCTCCCCCATCGGCAAAGTACCTGTGCAGCTAGATTGTCAACCTACACAGAGTTGTCAAGCTCAGGATGTGCCAATGTGCACCGCCACCTTCGGAGACCAGTGGGCGCGAGCGCGATAGACTTCACTCACTGCGCCGCCGTTACCCGCCACACGCTGTTGCCGACATCGTCTGCGATCAACAGTGCGCCGGCCGGGTCTTGCGCCAAGCCGACGGGCGCGCCGTATAGCTCGGACTCGTCCGCGGAATGAAAACCAGTCACCACCGGCTGTGGAATGCCCACTGGTTTGCCCTGCTCAAACGTCACGTGCACCACTTGGTAGCCGCTCAGCGGCGAGCGGTCCCAGCTGCCGTGTTCACTGACGAAGGCACCGCCTTGGTACTTGATCGGCAGCGCATTGGTTTCGGAGAACAGCAATCCCAAGGCCGCGACATGCGAGCCCAGCGCGTAATCGGGCTTGATCGCTTTCGCAACGAGATCCGGGCGCTGCGGGAACACGCGGGTGTCGATATTTTGTCCGTAATAGCTATACGGCCAGCCGTAAAAACCGCCGTCCTGCACTGACGTCATGTAGTCCGGCACGAGGTCAGCACCGATTTCGTCGCGCTCATTGGCAATCGCCCACAGCTTGCCGGTATGCGGCTCCCATTGCAGCCCGGTGGGATTGCGAATGCCGGAGGCAAAGATACGGCTCGCACCGCTCGCCACGTCGACCTCCAAAACTGCAGCACGACGATATTCGGCGGCCAGCCCGTTTTCAGTGATATTGCTGTTCGATCCTACGCCCACGTAAAGCTTGCTGCCGTCGGGACTGGCCAGCAATGATTTCGTCCAGTGATGATTGATGGTGCCCGGCAAATCAGCCAGCTCCACTCCTGGCGCCGTGATTTTTGTTTGGCCAGCGCGGTACGGGAATTTCATGATCGCGTCGGCGTTCGCGACATACAGGAAGTCACCAATCAACTGCACCCCAAACGGCGAGTACAAGTTCTCGAGGAAAATATGCTTCTCCCATTCGCCGCCGGCACTATTGCTCATGCGCAGCAGCGTAATGCGGTTACCGCCCTTGCCGCCTTTGCCCGAATTGCCTTTCACCACGCCTGCAAGCAATTGCTTGGGCGTGGTGATGGCTTCGGTGCCGGGACCGTTGGATTCAACCACCAGCACGTCGCCATTGGGCAAGGTGAGCAGTTGGCGCGGATGCATCAGGCCGCCAGCAATCTTTTCAATATTTAACCCAGGCGACACCTTGGGAGTTTGACCCTGCTTCCAACCTACCCCGGTTGGAACCTGCATCGGCGGCACCAGGAAGTTTTGCGCTTCAGGCAAAGGGGGTGCGCTGCCCGCTTGCTGGGCCGGCTCCAACGATGCCTTCTCGCTGCATGCCCCTAACAGGGCGATAAGCGCCGTGGACAAGATTGTGCTGCGCAGAGAATTATTCATGGACGAAACTCCCGCCGGCGGTGTTTCGGACGGCCATGACGACATGACTGATGGACAGCAATACCACCGTGCACACCGACAGCCACACGCCGGTAGGAACCACGGCATAGGCATCGCGGGTGTGCACGAAGGCGTTGAAGATGGCGGCGACGATGGCAAACAGGTTCAGCCAGAAATCCAATCGGTCGCTGCCCATTGCGGTGCGGCGCGAGGTTATCCAGACCTGCGCCAGATTCACGAAGCGCGGCACCACAGCAAACAGCAGTCCAAATAGAATCAGCCATGCCGCGCCCTTGTCCCAAAGCAACACCGACGTCTTCATATACAAGATGTCGAAAATCAGCGCGGCGACGAAACAGCCGAATGGGATGGGATTGAGCAGGCCGTAGATGGCGTTAGCCACGGCCGAACGTTGTGTATTTGCAGAAGAGCGCATGGGGGCTTGTCTCCAAGGAGAAGAAAGACGGGTAAATAGTGTCTTTCACAGTACCCCTTCACACCTTATTGATTGTGACAGCCGCGTCGAGTAAACGTTAACAAAAAGATAAGTTACGATTTCCAGTGAGGCGTGTGGCAACCGTTCCCATCGCGAATAGATTTCTGGCTCCGCTCTATCCGAACCAACCTTTTTAGCGGCCGATGAGCAGTAAGACTGCCATACCCAAGACATAGGCGCCGAGCATCAACCAGGCATCCACGCCCATTCCGCCCCACTTTTTTTTCGACTTGACCACCATTCCGCCGATGAAAATGGTAGTCAGCACGATGCCCAGCCCGGTCAAGTAAAGATCGGTGGCTTTCGCCAGCGGCAGCACCGCGGTGCCGCCCAAGAGCGTCGCGAGCAAGAACAGCACCGGCAAAAACGCGTTCCCGCCCAGAATATCGCTGGCCGCCAGGGTGTAGTGCTTCGCGCGCACGGCGGACATGCCGGTCGCAATCTCCGGTAGCGAGGTCGCCAGTGCCAGCACCGTGGCGCCAAACAACGCGCCCTCCATCCCCCAAATTCTCGCGAGCGCGCTGCCGCTGTGCTCCAGCGCAACGCCGGCTGCCAAGGTCAGACCGGCAGTGAGCACAAACAGTGCCAAGGCCTTGCCGGTGCCTCGCTTCTTCGATCCCTTGGATGACTTCGTAGAGAATTTTGATGAGGCGGTGTCGCTGCGCATTCGCCGCAATAGCAACAAGGTAGCCAGCCAAACAACCGCAATCAGTACCGGGGCCGGCGTCAGGTGCCAGACAATCAGACTTGCCGGCATGAAGTGACCGACGATGACGAGCGCTAGCACCGCGATCACGAGCAACCCTTCCAGCATCAGCGACGGCGACGCGGCAAGCGTCGACAAGGGTCGCGAGTCGCGATTGCCCCAAGCATCTAGCAATGACAAGACCAATGTTTGAATCGCAATGCCGCCGAGGATATTGCCCACCGCAACGTCCATGCGCCCGTTGTGGGCCGCACTGACCACGATCGCCAACTCAGGAAGATTCGTCGCAATGGCCAGCAGCACCATGCCGCCCAGCGCCTGACCCCAGCCAAAGTCCGCATCCAAGCGATCTACCGCGTTCGAGAGGTGGATTCCTGCCCACCAAATGACGCCGGCGGCGGCGATGAACAGTGCGATCAATGCGGGCTGGGAAAGTTCTGGCATGACGGCCAGTGTAGGTCTATCTGCTAGGCCTGCAAACGCCGCGGAACTTGCTCGGACTCTGCCGCAGGTTCCATGGTCGAATATGTCGAACCACCGCTTCACTATTTTTGCGCGCGCCACAGTGAGCGAGCAGCCGGTCGGTTAGCATAGTGTCTTTGCGCGCCGACCCATGGACAAAAAACTCGCCGACATCCTGGCCTGCATCATTCAGTTTGTCCTATGCACTGGCGGCGGATTCTGGGCGGGCTATCAGGCCGAACCCGATTCCGTCGGCACCTCCGGCGCGGGCGCACTGAGCATGGGCCTGGCCTTGTTCTTGAGCTATGGCGCGGCGCATTCAGTTGGGCTCGCGGTGGGTAGCTTCCAGTTCCTGCGGCAATTAGCTCAGCGCCGATCAGCCGGCGACGCTGGCCATGCAGCGCGTTCGGCAAGCGACGATCAACGGCTGCGTGGCCTGATAAGTATCGTCGCGGCCGCGGCCTTGCTCGCATTGAGCCTCGTCGCGGCGCTGGCTATCTGGGCTGTTTCCGCCCAAGGCGATCTTTCCGACACCCTGCTGCGCTGCTTGTTGATTGGCTGTGGCGCCAGCCTGCTGATGTCGCGGGCGTTGCGGTGCGTGTTTTGGTAACCCGGCAGTGAGGTCGGCGATTAAAGGGGACGGAGGTAATTAAGTCCGAGGTAACTCGGTGATATCAAACCTCCACTTAATTGTCTCCGTCCCGTTTTGTTGGTTTTGTTGCGTTTTGTTCTGTCCCGTTTTGTTCTAATGGCCAAACCTTTATGGGTTGCTCGAACTATCCGCTTTGTCGCGGAACGCAAGAAGGGCCACGTTGAAAACCCAAGTCAAAATATTGTTCATTCCAGGATTGAATATCGGGAAGCTAGGTCGGCGAGAGAACTGAAAGGGACTCTGGACTACCCCGTTCTTCTGGTGCGGTAACAGGGCAAGCCGACGCAGCCTTGGGTTACTCGGATTGCGAGTACCAAAGTGGGTGTCCTTTGCTTTGGCGGCACCACAGTAACTCCCCGTCGTTCTATTGCTCGCGCCCTCTGCGCTTTTCCACATACAAACTCTGGTCCGCCGCGTCGACGAAACCGCTGGCGTCGGGCTCATCGCCGGCGATTTGTGTCGCTACGCCAATCGTGGTGCTGACCCACTCGCCGGCCTGTTCAAAACCGTGCGCGATATGTAGCGCCCTTACCGCCTCGGCCAAGTCGCTGGCCACCGTCTGCGCGGTGGCGCTGTCGGTGTCGGGCAGCAGCAGGCCGAATTCATCGCCGCCCAACCGTGCCGCCACATCGCGCGGCCGCCGGGCAGACCCGTCCAGCACGCTGGCCACCTGCTTGAGGCAGGCGTCGCCGGCTGGGTGGCCATGCAGGTCGTTGTACTGCTTGAACCAGTCAATATCCAGGATCAATAGCGACAGCGGCTTGCCGCTGCGGCGCGAGTCTTTCCACTCGACTTCCAAGCGCTGGTCAAACTTGCGGCGGTTGGCAATCCCGGTCAGCGCCTCAGTCAACGACAGCGCTTCAAGCTCTTTGTGCATGCGCAGTAGCTCTTGCTCGGCCTGCTTGCGCTCGCTGATATCAAACATGAAACCGACCAGGCTGGTGGTCTCTCCAGCTTCGTTGCGTTTGACATGCACCACGTCGCGAATCCAGACGTAGTTACCGTCCGCACTCAGCGCCCGGTAGTCGACTTCATGGTCTGCACCGGCCTGCGATTGCGACACGCAGAAATTCACCGCGCGCTCGCGGTCTTCCGGGTGCATGCGGGCGGCCCAGTCTTCGACGGTTTTCCAGCTTTCCGGCGTCCAGCCCAGCAGGGTCTCGATCTGCGGACCCATGTAAGCAAAGCGCAGGTCCGGCCATTCGAGCTTCCAAGGAATGGCGTTGGTCGATTCGAGCAGCGTCTTGTAGACGCCCGCGTCTTCCGCCATGTCCTGGCCGTGGCTGGCGCCAGGGTGTTCGTTCTGTTTCGTACTCACAAGCGTGGTGCTCCCGGTGGGCGGCCGTGACCGGTGTCCTCGGCATTCCAATACCAGTAAAAATACCCGCCTTTGGCCTGCAGCAGGGTGTGCGTGGTCACGGAATCGTGCGCGATGTCGCCCCAGGCCGCGCGAGCGGAGTTGCGATTATTGTGCAGGTCAATGCAGGCCGCGTTCGGAAGCGCCGGCTTGGGCGGGATATACAGCGCCCAGCCCTGCGGCACCCACAGGTCGGCCAAACGAATGCGGCCCAGCCGCGGCCAGTAGCGCCCCACCGAAATTACTAACGGCAACACCGGGTCGGTGGACGCGAACACGTGCGGAAAATCATGGTGCTCCAGATCGGTGCAGACCACGCTGAGCACGCGGTTGCCGGTGTTCTGGTACGGCGACCAGTGGCCCGCGAACGCCCCGTACTCGTACTCCACCTGCGACAGGTTCTCGACCGGACTGCTCAGCCGCACCGCCTCCCCAGGCTTGACCAAGGTAATGCCAAACGCTGCTGCGATGTCGCGGGTGACCCAAAGGGGCTCGTAGGCTGGCGTGGGGTGTGCGAAACCTAACTGCGTCTCAACGCCATACTGCCCGTTCGACTTGACGCCGATGACTTCCGACACCAAATGCTCGCGACCCATGGCCATGTCGGGATTGGTTGCGGCGGGCTCCAGCGCTGTAACTCCCACCGGCAAGGCGGCCAGGTACGCTGGGCGACCGTCATCGTTGTAAAGGAACGGGGTCTGCGAAAGCGACACGGCTTGCGATAATTTTTCTACTTCGAATAACGGTGAATCTAGATGACCATCAGACACAAAGCACCCCCGTGCTGTTTGTGAGATTGGAGCGGCCGCGGCTCGGATTGTGGCGAGCGCGCGAGCGTCTATGGATGGTAGCAAGTCGTGGGCGCAGCGTGCGCGACTTACTTTGGAAGGGAGACCGTTGATGGCGGATCTAATTCCGGCAAGTCGACGACCTTGTTTTCGATGTCGGCTCCATTTTGAACCTGGGTTGGCGCTCAACATAGGCATTCGGATGCCGTCTCTAAGCCCCTTTTCAAGGCAGTCGCGATCAATAGGAAATATTTACGTCTGTACCAACGGCTCAGCATTCTGCGATAGTTGTCCATTGCATGCGGGGGCAAGTAATGGCGAAACGTAAACAGGGTGGCCTCGATTTGATCGCATCTCTCCCTTGGCCGGCAGGCCTAATCGTCGGGGTTTTGGCGTACGCAGCTATTCGTTATGGCTTGGGCTACTACTTCTCGGCCTCGGGCAGTCAACTGCTCAGTGGGGTAGGCCAGCAGGCAAGTGCGGGTGCATTTACACCGCTAGCGTGGTTCGCCCTGGCTGCATGTTGGGCAGCGGCGGGTGTTTCGGCTTATCGACGAAGCAAGCGAAACACACTGTTTGAAACCCAGACCGGCCTTGCTAGCCTGACCAAGCTTTCCTGGCAAGAGTTCGAAATGCTGGCTGGGGAGTCGTTCCGACGTCGCGGTTTCACTGTCGAAGAAACGGGACTTGGCGGTAAGGACGGCGGAATTGACCTCATCGTCCGCAAAGATGGACGCACTGAGCTTGTGCAATGCAAGCAATGGAAGAACCGGCAAATCACGATCGCCACGGTGAGAGAGATGTGGGGCTTGAAAACCCACCACGGCGCCGATGGCGTGCATATCGTGTGCATCGGCGACTTCACACCGGACGCGGCAGCATTCTCTTCCGGAAAACCAATTCAACTTGTCACCGGCGAGGCGCTGCTAGAAATGATTCGGGCGGCTAAGGCCACTCCAGCCGCAGCGCTTGTAAGCGCAGCCGTTAACCCCTCCCCTGCGCCTGCACCAGCGGCTTGCCCCGTATGCGGAGGTGAAATGGTCAAGCGGACCAATCGACGTAATGGCCAAACCTTCATGGGTTGCTCGAACTATCCGCGTTGTCGCGGAACGCAAGTATGGCCACGTTGAAAAACAAAATGAAAATATTATTCAGTCGAGGATTGAATATCGGGAAGCTAGTTCGGCGAGAGAATTGAAAGGCACTCTGACCCCGTTCTTGTTCGGCAGGCCGCCGTGGCCCTGCGCTACACCGAAGAAGCCGCCACCGTGGTGCTGGTCACCGACGGGCTGGAAACCTGCTCCCTCGATCCCTGCGCGATGGGCACCGAGCTCGAGAAAAACGGGGTGAACTTCACTGCCCACGTCATCGGTTTCGGGTTGACGAAGGATGAGGGTGCGAAGGTTGCCTGCCTAGCGACGAACACCGGTGGCCGTTACCTGCAGGCGTCCGATGGCGCGAGCTTGGCAGCCGCATTGCGGCAGGTCGTGAGCGCACCACCGCCACCGCCCCCACCTGCCCTGCCCGCCAAGGCGACCCTGAACGCGCCCGCCAGCGCGCCGATGGGTTCGCAGGTCGCGATCAAGTGGACCGGTCCCGCCGGGAAACTGGACACCATCGCCATCGTCCAGCTAGTCGACGGCACGCCCAAAGTCCACGACTACGGCTACGTCAAGGACGGCAACC
>JBBSAA010000097.1:0-10127 GCA_038252715.1 Lysobacterales bacterium
TCGACCGAGGCCCGGTAATACTTTGTGCGCCATTCGGTGACGACGATGGTCCATGTGATGTATGCGACCAGCACGACGAAGGTGACCAGAGCAAAGGTGATGTCGTACAGGAACACCAACACGCTGGTGACCAAGACCACTTCAATCAGGGTCGGAATGATCGTGTACAGGGTCCAGTCGAGCAGGTCTGAAATCGCCGTACCGCCGCGCTCAACGTCGCGGGTCACACCGCCCGTTCGACGATTGAGGTGAAACCGCAGCGACAGGGAATGGAGATGGCGAAACACCGACAGCATCACCATCCGAGAACTGCGTGCCATGACGCGGGCAAAGACGATCTGGCGCATTTCGGTAAATACGCGTTCCGATAGGCGCGCGCCACCGTAGGCCAGCAGCAAGGCGACCGGAATCAGCGCCGGTGTCGGGGTAATGCCTAGATTGTCGATCAGCTTCTTGAGCACCATCGGCACCGCCAAGCCCGCGACCTTTGCCAACAGCAGGCAGCTCATCGCAAACACGATGCGGCCGGAGTAGGGCTTGAGGAAGGGGATCAGCCGCGCTAGAACGCGGGAAGTTGTCCGCTCGCCTGCGGGGCGGGCCAGGTCAAGCTCAGGCAGGGGTTGGCTCATCGCGCAATTATGGGCGGATTGGTGCCGAGGCAGGTGAACCCGAGGTCACTACTTGGCCGACGGGCTGCAAGGCCGCTGCTAAACTGCGCGGCATGATTGCCCACCTGCGCATTTCCAAGTTCCGCCTGGCCTTGATACTGGGTGCGCTGGCCATGCTTGGCCCGTTCTCGATCGACACGATCTTCCCGGCATTTGCGGTGATGCAGGGCGAGCTGCAGGTGGACAAGGTCGCGATGCAGCAGACCATCAGCATGTACCTGCTCGGGTATGCCGGCATGTCCTTGCTGCATGGGCCATTGTCCGATGCGCTGGGCCGCAAACCAGTCATCATCGCGGGCATCGTCGTCTTTGCCTTCGCTTCGGCGGGCTGCGCATTGGCGACGTCGATGCCGATGATGTTGGGTTTTCGCGTGCTGCAGGGCCTGTCGGCCGGCGTCGGCCTGATTGTGGGTCGGGCGATCGTGCGCGATGCCTTGCAAGGTGACGACGCACAGCGGCTGATGAGTCATATTTCGATGATCTTTGGTGTCGCGCCGGCGATTGCGCCAATCATCGGCGGGTGGATCTTGGGCTGGCACAGCTGGCAGGCGATCTTTTGGTTCCTCACCGCGTTCAGCATAGTGCTACTGACCGTGACCATGCTCGCGCTGCCGGAAAGCCATCCGCCTGAGAAACGCCTGCCGCTCAACGTGCGCGTGCTGGCCAGCGGTTACGGGCAGATGCTCGGCAACCGCAAGTTTCGACTGCTTGCGTATGCCGGCACGTTTAATTTCGGCTCCTTATTTTTGTACATCGCATCGGCACCGGCCTTCGTGCTGGACCTGCTCAAGCTCGATGCCCAGCAATTCGGCTGGTTTTTCGCGCCGACCATTGCCGGCATGATCATTGGCGCTTTTTTCAGCGGGCGGGCAGCCGGGCGCATTAGCGGCGTGCGCTTGGCCAACATCGGCTTCTTTTTTTGTGGTTTGTCGGCGGCCTTTAACATCACTTACTGCCTGATCTCGCCAACCTTGCACCTGCCTTGGGCGGTGCTGCCGACCGTGCTCAGCGCGTTCGGCATCGCACTGGTGTTTCCCATCCTCACCATCGCCATTTTGGATATGTATCCGAACCAGCGCGGCAGCGCTTCGTCCATGCAGGCCTTCATCAGCTTGCTGTCGAATGCGCTGATCGCCGGCGTGCTGTCGCCTCTGCTCAGCGATAGTGGCTTGCACTTGGCGTTTGGTGCGGCGGCGTTTTCAGCCGTCGCTTTTGGCATGTGGCGCTGGTACTTGGCACATACCGACGCTGACCAGTTGCCAGAGGCGAGCGCCAACGCTGCAGCCTTCGAGCCTACGGACGAAATGTAGCCTGGCCGCTGCGCTTAATCCTTCGCGTGCCGATACGCCTCACGCAGCAGCTCGTGATAGTGATAAACGGCGTTTTCGCGCAGCGGATTGAGCCGTCCTGCTTCATACGATCCCGATGCCAGGCCGCGCTGCACGTGTTCGCAGATGGCGATATCTTCATCCTGCACCTGGTGGGCGAAATCGTGATCGGCTTGCCGGCGCGCCATCGCCGCGTCGCTGTCGTCGGCGGCGTAGTAATAGTCGAATTCGACGCGACAGCGATCAACGCCCAGCGGCAGCACGCGGTTGGTTTGCAGGCGACCGGGCAGCAGGTTGAGCATCGTGTTGGGATAGATGAAGTAGTAGACCGCGTCACCGTCGCCATAAAGCTCCGGAGCACTTACCAATGGGCTGAATTGGTAGGAAAACCAATCGCCGGTCTCGGTAATGTATTGGCGGTAATCGAGCAGGCTGTTCAAGCCCGGGTGGATATGCGGGACGTGATAACCCTCGAGATAGTTGTCGCAGTACACCTTCCAGTTGCAGGCCACGTCGTACGAAAAACGCTGGTGGAAGACGAAATCTTTCGGCGACAAGCCACGCAGCGGGTCGTCTAGGCCTTTCGCAAACGCTGCAAAAGGAACGGCCTCATCGCCGGCGACGAAGACCAGACCTTGCCAGATTTCGACGCGCAGTTCTGGCAACCGGATCGACGCGGGTTCGAAATCCTGCGCGTCCTGCATTTCTGGCGCACTGCGCAGGACACCGTCGAGGGTGTAGGTCCAGCCGTGGTATTTGCAGCGCAGTGCTTTCGCGCCCTTACCGTCGCACAGCGCCAGCGGCCCGGCGCGATGACGGCAGACGTTGTGGTACGCGCGCAAGTTGCCGTGCGTGTCGCGTATCACGATGATCGGCAGCCCGGCGATATCGGTGACCAAGTGGTCGCCGGCGTCCGGCAGTCGCTTGTCGTGGCCAACCAACTGCCAACTGCGCGCGAACACTGCGCGGGCATCCAAGGCGGCTGTGGCTGGATCGGTGTAGTAAGGCGCCGGCAGGGCGGTGGCAGTGGCTAGCTGCTGTGGGGCGAGGCTGGCGGGAGAGAGCAGCGAAGTCATGGTTGGCCGGGCCCGGTGGTTGCGATGCCCCAGTATTGCCCGGCGCAGCGCTGGCGGGAAGTGCGGCTCAGGAGTGGCGTGTGTCCAAGGAATAGACGAGGAACGTGTCGTCGCGCCGGTATCCGAGTCGCTCGTAAAGTTTCTGGGCCACATGGTTGTCGCGGGCGGTTTGCAGGGACAGCTCCACTGCGCCGGTGGCCTTGGCTAGGCCGAGCGCCGCGGCCATTAGGGCCTCGGCGGCGCCGGAGCCGCGAGCGTCCTCGATCACGAACAGGTCGTTGAGGATCCAGCTGGGCGCCAGCGACAAACTTGAGTACGTCGGATACAACTGCACGAAGCCCACCGCCTGCTCGCCGCGCCAAGCGAGGTAAATCGTGGATTGCTCGCGTTGCAGGCGCTCGGACAGGAAATGCCGCGCGTCTGTGGCGGCGACTGATTTCTCATAGAACGAGAGGTAAGCCAGGAAGAGCGGCACCAGGTCGTCGAGTTGCGAGGCGTCGGCGCGGGTGGCGGCGCTTGGCTGGGTCATCGGAGTGCCCTTTCGGAGGCTTAAGAAATAGTGACGCGACGTCGCCGCAGGTGGCGGCTCGGCGTGCGAACGGGAATGCCCTGGACGCACCCGGCTGTGATTGCAAAGGTAGCAACGAACGCCGCCGCTTGAATTGCGAACGGCCCGCTTGCGCCGGCCGTTCGCGTTTCAAACAGGGATGGAAGTTTTCAAGCCTTGGTCGCCGGCTCCCAGCCGCAGGTCTTGCCCTTGTTCTGCTCTTCCAGCCACGTCTTCAGCGGTGCGAAATACTCCAGCACGGCACTCGCATCCATTTGCTCGCCGCCGGTCAGCTCCTTCAACGTCTTCTGCCAGGGCTGGCTCGAGCCTTTCTGCAGCATCGCCCAGTACCGCTTGCCCGCTTCCGGGTTGTTCGCGAAGCTGCATTGGCTCAGTTCGCCCTTGTAACCAGACGCCTCGCACAGCGAGCGGTAGAACTGGAACTGCAGGATGTCGGCGAGGAAATAGCGCGTGTACGGGGTGTTGCCCGGCACATGGTATTTCGCGCCGGGGTCAAAGAAGTTCTCACCGCGTGGCGACGGCGGGGCTACACCCTGGTATTTGGCCTTCAGGTCCCACCACGCGCTGTTGTAGTGGTCGGGCGTGATTGAGCCGTCGAACACGCCCCAGCGCCAGCGATCGATCATCAAGCCGAACGGCAGGAACGCGACCTTCGCCAAGGCCATGCGCATTTGCGAATTGATAACCGCTTCCTTGCTGACGCTCGGCTTGTCCACCAAACCGATGGAATTGAGGTATTCGGGCGTCATCGACAGCACGATGGTGTCGCCGATCGCTTCGTGGAAGCCGTCATTCGCGCCGCTCTGCAGCAAGGCCGGTTTGTCTTTGTAAGCCAAGTAATAATAGACGTGGCCAAGTTCGTGGTAGATCGTCGTCAACTCTTCTTCATTGGGCTTGATGCACATCTTGATGCGCACTTCGCCTTCCATGTTCATCGGCCAAGCGCTGGCGTGGCACACCACGTCGCGATCTCGCGGTTGCACCAACTGCGAGTCGGTGTAGAAGGACGCGGGCAGTGCCGGCATGCCGAGGCCGGTGTAGAAACTCTCCGCCAGCTTGGCCATCTTCACCGCCATCTCGTGGTCGGCTTTGCGCTCGATTTCGGCCTGTTGCAGGACCGTCAACTTCGAGGCGCCGCCGGCATCGGCGAGCAGGGTGTCGCGGATCGCGTCGCGCTGTTTTTGCAGCGCAGCGCTCACGTCGAGCCCGCCGACGCCTTTGTATGGTTCCAGCAGGGGCCATAAGTTGCCCCAGTCTTGCTGCCACAGGTTGCCGGTGAGATGTGCGGGAATCTTGCCGTCGATTTGGCCCTTGTCGCCGTATTTTTCAACGAGCTTGTTCTTGGTGTAGCACTGCAGGTCGTCATACAGCGGCTTGACCTGGCCCCAGAGGCGATCGGTTTCGGCTTGGAATTGCGCCGGGGTCATGTCGTAGCCCGCGCGCCAAACTTCACCGGTATTGGCGAAGCCCATTTCCTTAGCGCCTTCGTTGGTCAGCTCGGCGAAACGCTCATAGTCTTTTCGCATCGGTACCGAGATCGTGTGCCAACCCTCCCAAGCCTGCAGTTGCTGGTCATAGCTGCTGTGTTCGGTATCGGCCAGCACCTCCGACAGTTGGCCAATGTCCTTGCAGCTGTCGGGATTGCTGGCATCGCTGCAGAACTTGCCGGTACCGTAGGTCGCGCCGAGTCGGCTGGAAATCTTCGTCAGTTCCGACAGTTTGGTCGGGTCTTTCGGTGCCGGCATCGATGCGCCGATCTTGATCAGCAGCAGGCTGCGCTCGGTGAGCGGCGCGTACTTGCCCTGGTAAAGTTTGGCTTGGTCGATGAACTGATTGTTCAAGGTCAGCATGCGTTCGTTGACCGCCGATTCGATGCGCTGGCTGTCGTCATTGATGTAGGTAGCGGCTAGCCACGAAGCCGAGGTTTGTTCCGGCGTCAGGTCATGCTGGGTTTTATTAACGCGGGCGATGAAGTCGTCGGCGCTTTCTTTCGGCGGCGATTGTGCCGAGGCGCAGGTCGCGGCAAGGCTGGAGACGATGGCGAGCGCGAGCAGGGCGCGTTTGACGATCACAGGAAGCTCCGGAACGAGTCAGGGAACCTGAAGGCTAGTCCGCCCAGCCCCCACCGCGCAAGCTCGGCATTTGGATACGGCAACTATGAATGTAGGAGCGGCGTCAGCCGCGATCTTTCCCTTCCGCCACCCAAAAAATGGCCGAAGCCGCTAGCAAAACCTCAAGATTTCACGTGGTCAACAAGTTGCTGGCGGCCAAGAACGCCCGCGCGTCCTCGGCATCGTTCTCGAACCAGGCGCGCGTCGAGCCAAGCCGGAAGCTGTAACCCCATTCATCCATGTCGGCCATCAAACGAACACGGCCCACGCCCGGCAAGCGGTCCGCGAGCACGATCTGCAGGTAGCAACTGGCATCCTCCTCGGCGACCGAATCAGTGGCGTCGGTGTGCACGCTGGCGCGGCGTTCTGGCGGCATGACAATCAGGTGCGAAGCTTCATGCAGCAGCGAATGCACGGGTGTGTCGGCGCGGGCGAAGACATCGGAGCCGATCAGGCCGGCTTCGACCTCTCCCCAGAAACTGCCGGGAATTGCTTCGCCGAGCGGAATTTCGACCAAGGACAGGCCGAACTGAGCCAGCAAGGCGCGGGGCGCGTCGAAGCCAATGTCGGCGAGGGTGATCATGGGGTTTGTGTCTTGCTGCAGTCAGATCGTCGCCATGTAGGAGCGGCGTGAGCCGCGATTTTTTCTTCAGTCGGCGTACGACGGTCTGGAAAAGCTCGCGGCTGACGCCGCTCCTACAGGGCTAGTGCGGTCAACCGGGCGAGGCGTTCTTCTCGGGCAGGGTGACCGAGATATCAAGCAGTTCGTGCTCGCCATCTTTGTGCAGGTCGACTTTGACCGCGTCGATATCGACGTTGATGTATTTCTTGATCACCTCAAGCAGCTCGCGCTGCAGCATCGGCAGGTAATCGGGTGCACCGCGCTCGCGACGGCCCTGCTCGATGATGATGCGCAGGCGGTCCTTGGCAACGTTGGCGGTGTTCTTGGGGCGTGCGCTGAAGAAATCTAGGATTCCCATGGCTTAACCCCCAAAGATCTTGGAGAAGAAACCTTTCTTCTCCACAGTGGTGAAACGCAGCGGCTTGTCTTCGCCGAGGATGCGCGCGACGGCGTCCACGTAGGCCATGCCGGCGTTCGAGGTTTCGTCTAGGATCACCGGATTGCCGGAGTTGGACGACTGCAGCACTTCCGGTGATTCCGGAATCACGCCGATTACCTTCAGGCCGAGGATTTCTTCGACGTCGGCAATCGACAGCATGTCGCCTTTCTCGACGCGTTCGGGGCTGTAGCGGGTCAGCAGCAGGTGTTCCTTGACGCGCTCGCCCTTCTCGGCGCGCTGGGTCTTGGACGCGAGCAGGCCGAGGATGCGATCGGAGTCGCGCACCGAGGACACTTCCGGGTTCACGACGACGACAGCGCGATCGGCGAAATACATCGCCAAGAACGCGCCTTTCTCGATGCCGGCGGGGGAATCGCAGACGATGAAGTCGAAGCCGTCGTCGGCCAAGTCTTTGAGCACCTTTTCCACGCCTTCAATGGTCAGCGCGTCTTTGTCGCGCGTCTGCGAGGCGGCAAGCACGAACAGGTTGTCGAGGCGCTTGTCCTTGATCAAGGCCTGCTTGATCGAGGCTTCGCCGTGCACGACATTGACGAAGTCGTAAACCACGCGACGTTCGCAGCCCATGATCAGGTCGAGGTTGCGCAGGCCAACGTCAAAGTCGATGACGGCGGTCTTCTTGCCGGCTTTCGCCAGGCCGCAAGCGAGGCTGGCGCTGGTCGTGGTCTTACCGACGCCGCCCTTGCCCGAGGTCACTACGATGATTTCAGCCAATGGTGTTCTCCGTTCTTGTTGTTATGGTTTTCGGTAGAGGAATGTTGACGTCGTCAGTGCGGGTTTCAGGCCAAGGCCTCGATGCGCAACTGTTCGTCTTCGAGCCAGATCTGTACGGCCTTGCCGTGCAGCGCCTTGGGAATTTCGTCGAGCACTTTATAAACGCCGGCGACGGCGACGAGTTCGGCGTGGAATTCACGGCAGAAGATGCGTGCGCTGGCGACACCGCCGGCGCCGGCCAGAGCGCGCCCGCGCAGTGCGCCATAAATATGGATCGAGCCGTCGGAAATAACCTCGGCGCCGGCACCCACCGTGGCGCAGACCGTGAGGTCGCGCCCCTGCGCAAAGACCTGCTGGCCCGAACGAACTGGCGCGACGTGCACTAGGCCCGGTTCGGCATTGATGCTTGCAACCGGGGCCGGTTCGGCACGCGCTGGCGCAGTCGGTGTACTGCTCGCTTTCTTTTTCACCGGCGGCGCGGCCACTTCGGGCTCGGCGGCCTCGACCCGTTCATAGGAGGCGCGAAATTTTGCCAGCAGGGGCAAGCCCACTTCGCGCGACAGCGCTTCTATGGACGCAGTGCCATAGGCAATGCCGACCGGCAGCACGCCGGCCGCGGTCAAGCCGGCGACGAGGGCCTTGATCGTCTTCGCATCGGGCGTATCGCTCAAGCCGCCGAAGTCCAAGATCACCGCGGCGCGATCAAACAGCTTGGGCGCGCTGCGGACGCGTTCGCCCATTTCGGCTGAAAGTTTTTCGATGTCGAGGGTCCGGATGCGCAGGTTGGCAATGCCGACCTGACCGATTTTCAGTTCCCCGGCTTGGGAATAATCTGGAATGGATGCCGGCATGCTCATGTTCCCGTTGCCAGTTGCGGGCTGCGCCCGGGCAGGTCGCGTGCGGCTGTCCAAGGCTGGGCGGGCAGATTTTCGCCGTAGTGTTCCTTGACGTACGGGTAACTGCACAGCTCTTTGACCAGCATGCTGGCGCGCAGGTCCAGGCCCGGCATCACGTGCTGGCCAACTTCGCGGAAACCGAAACTGCCGTGGAAGAGCAGGGCGGGGTGGCTGCTGCCCTCGACAAAGACCTCGGCCGCCAGTTGCGGCACACGCAGCTCGGCATAGCTTTGCACGTCCCCGTAAAACACCCGGCCCAGGCCGGCGCCGCGACGCCGACTGGCGATCACGATGCGGTCTACGTACAGGAATTCGGGGTAGCGCTCGCGGAACCAGAGGAAGTTACTGCTGTCGTGGGGCGCGAGGTGCGACACCGCGATCAGGAAGCCGGCGAGGTGACCCTCGTCCTCGGCGACCCGGAAGTAATCGGCATTTTCCCAAAAGAAGCGCAATTTAGCCGCGTCCATCGGCAAAATGCCGGGACCCGCTGCGTTGTTCAGGGCCAAAACCAGATCCAGCTCGTGCTCGCGCACGTCGCGGATGACAATCGACATTTCTTTGCTGACTCCCGGTGCCGGGGGCGCGCCAAACGGGCGCGGCCACAATCAGGTGACGATTATCGCATGCCGTTGCGGCCATCTGTCACCGGCGTTTGGGTTAAGCGTGTGTTATCCGTGACTTTCGGGGGAGCTGCCGGCGCCCCGGGTCGCCTAAGATGGGGGATGGGAATGCGCCTGTCACACACTTCGCTGCTGCGCTACACGGGCCTGTTCACTTGGTTCATGGCCGGCGTGCCCGTGCTGTACGCATGGAGCTTCCCCGAACAGGAGGCGACGCTGGGCCAGGTGGCGTTGGAAACGCCCCGAATCGGCGGCTGGGCGTTAGCGCACCTGATTTTCGGTCTGTCCTATTGGTGGCTGACCCGGTCCTTGGGCGAGCGCCGCACCGGCTGGATCGACAAACTGCTGCTGGTGCTGCTGACGATGTCGGCCGTCTGTGTAAGTTATTTCACTGAAACCGGGCTCGGCAGCATCCTGCTGATGGTCATTGCCGGTCTCCTGCCATGGCTGTTGTCGGTGCCCGTGGGCATTGTGTTCCTGCTGGTGGGCAACCTGATGGTCGTCCCAGTCTTCGTCAACGCCTTGGGCTATGCCGTGCCCTTGGCCTGGATGCAGGTGCTTCTGTACACCGGCTTCTCAAGTTTTACGTTCGTCATTGGACTGGTCGCCAAGCAACAGGCGCAGGCCCGGGAAGATCAGCGGCGCCTGAATTCCGAGCTGCGCGCCACCCGCGCCCTGCTGGCTGAAAGCTCGCGCATGAGCGAGCGACTGCGCATTTCCCGGGAGCTACATGACCTGCTGGGCCATCACCTGACGGCGTTGAGCTTGAACCTCGAAGTCGCCGGCCACCTCACCGAGGGCAAGGCCCACGATCACGTGAAGCAAAGCCACACCCTGGCCAAGCTGCTGCTGACCGACGTGCGCGAAGTCGTCAGCGAAATGCGCGAAGAGCGCGGCATCGACCTCGGCGTAGCCCTGCGCACCTTGGTCGAGGGCGTGCCGGCGCTAGACGTGGTGCTTGAAGTGCCCGAGCGGCTGGAGATGGAAGACGCCGACCGCGCCCAAGTGCTGCTGCGATGCGCGCAGGAAATCGTCACCAATGCCGTGCGCCACGCCGGCGCGACCCA